>CP126121.1:1486907-1807383 GCA_030123625.1 Nitrospira sp. | reverse complement strand
GCAGATGGAGGAGCTGAACAGTTCGTTAATACAACTAACTGGTCCGGCTATTTTGACACCTTACGCTGTTACACCTACGACTCCGGTACTGACGCGCGCTTCGAACCTGCCACTGTAAAGGCAACGCTGGCAACAGCCTGTGGTATCACGGAATGGGATGGAAACTTCTTGAATTGGGCGACGTTTCGGCGGTTCGACGCACTGAAGAAAGCCATGATCGGGGGAGATTGTTTCATCGTTCGAGCGGCGGATGGAACCTGTCCCACCAATGGAAGTCCCGCACTGAAGACGGTTAGAGCACAGGCTTCTGGTGCAAACACCGAGCTTGCGGCAGTGAACTACAATGCCGGCGCTGGGGCCAATACCTATGCCGGAAGAATTCCCATGACTGAGACGAACGGTACCCCGAACACTCTTTATATCGGTACTGACGCTGCCTATTTTTGCGTTGATAACGATAACTCATTCAATAGCAACTGCACAGATAGCTACAACAATAACAAAGTATTTCAATTAAAGATCGGCTACAGCACGGAGCCAACCGGTACCATCCAACAGATTGGTGCGCAAGCACGATTCGGGCTCTTTGAATTCAAGCCGACTGGGGATGGGGCCCGCATGCTGGTCGGTGTTGGATCCCGCCAATCGATCGATTTTTCCGGATCAGGCGTGGAGACGTTCAATACGAATACAGCCGCCATGATCGACGCGGTCCAGGAATCGTTTCCCTCAACCTGGACACCACTTTCCGAGTCCTTGTATGAAACGACTCGCTACATTGCACAAATCAATTCAACATATCTCACTACATCATATGTGTACCCTATTGCTTATTCGGGAGGGAATTCCAACGGTGTAGCGTTCAAGGGAACAGGAGTGGGTTCGATTGGGGCTTCTGAAATCTCTGCTCTGACTGGCACAGAGACGTGCCCAGCTGGCTACATTGTGAATGCATGCGGCCGGGATCCTTACTTTTTCGGCAGCAATCATACGCCGGCCTGGGCGTCCACTTCTACGCAAGTCGCATGTTGTAAAACGTTCGTTATCCTTGTTACGGATGGAGCGCCAACGCAGGATACCAATGTCCCAGCCGGATTGCAGGACTATGCTCATGGAAGACATGGCCTCCATTGTACAGGAGGCAATGCGACGATTCATGTCCCAAATGGAACATGCAATACCAATAGTGCAACTCCCTCGGCAACCCTGCTCGGCGAGCACAAGACAGACTATGCCGATAGCGGGAACCACTATCTCGACGATGTAGCCTATTGGGCCCACATCAACGACCTTCGCCCCTGTAACGGAACAGCCGATGGATTGATCCCGGTTTTAAACGTGGCCGGTCACTGCTTGCCGGGCTTGCAGAATGTCACGGTCTATACATTTTTTGCCTTCGGAAACATCTCGGGTCGAGAGATTCTCATGCAAACGGCGAAACTGGGAGGGTTCGAGGATACCAACGGTAATAACCTTCCTGACCAAGTGTCTGAATGGGATAAGGTCATCAATGCCACTGGGGCTCCAGGCACGGATGGAGTCCCGGATAACTATTTTGAATCATCCAATGTCGATGATTTGCAGGATCGTCTGATGGCAACCATTACCGCAATTCTGAGAAAAAGTGCGTCAGGCACATCCATTTCCGTGCTTGCGACCTCTGCCACCGGTGAAGGATCGATCTATCAAGCCTATTTTTATACGAGTGACGTCGGTCAAGGTGGTGCGAACGTCAAGTGGACTGGTTATGCACACGCACTCTTTGTGGACGGTTTCGGTAATTTCCGAGAGGATACAAACCAGGACGGTGTGTTGACTTACGATGCTGATCTGATCGTCACGACGCGCTACGACAATGATCCTACAAGCCCTACGTATCAGAAAGTACTCGTCGACAAGTACGCCGATACGAGCCCGGCAGATGGAGTGGCCGACAGTGTGACACCTACGGTCACCGGCGATCTCAAATCAATCAGGCCCATTTGGGAGGCTGGCAAAGAGCTCGCGAACGTGACTTCAGCCTCACGTAAGGTGCTTACGTGGATCGATGTGGATAACGACGGGATTGTCGACCCCACGGAACAGATCGAATTCAGTACGGCTAACTGTGCTGCACTTCGAGACTATTTGAGATACGCATCCGATACCTGTTCCGGCAGCACCAACGCTACGAATTTGATCAACTTCATTCGCGGTGATGAAATTGCGGGGCTGCGGACCAGGATGCTCGAAGTCCCGATCGGAAGCGGAAACTTCAAGGTTTGGAAGCTGGGTGACCCGATTCACTCAACTCCGACAGTGGTGGGCGCCCCCAAGGCACGCTACGATTTGGTCTTTGGGGATCCCACCTACACAGCCTTTTACGCGAAATATCGAACGAGACGTCAGGTGGTCTATGTTGGCGCGAATGACGGGATGCTTCACGCATTCAATGGAGGCTATTACCACAAGGGTGACGATCCTACGACAGCCGCTACTGTGGAGCATGGTTGGTACACGAAGAATCCGACGGACAATTCCAGCGGGCCTAGTCTTGGAACTGAGCTCTGGTCGTTCATTCCGCAGGAATTGTTGCCTCACCTCCAGTGGCTTGCCAGGACGGACTACACGCATGTGTATTACGTCGATCTCAAACCGACGATCGCTGAAGCAAGGATTTTTACGCCGGATGTTGATCACCCGGGTGGTTGGGGAACCGTGTTGATCGGAGGGTTCCGGATGGGTGGCAGCTGTGGGAACTGTGCGGCAGGCTCGGGAGCGCCGCCGATGACAGTCACAATCGGGGGGGTACCGCGCACATTCTACAGTGCATACTTCGCTTTGGATGTGACAAATCCCGAAGTCGACCCCAGGGTGCTCTGGGTATTTACCGACAGTGGACTTGGGCTGACTACAAGTTATCCGGCCGTTGCTCGCATGAATCCAAAGACCGACAGCCCTATCAATCCGACCAATGAAAAGTGGTATGTTCTGTTTGGATCGGGACCAAATGGGTACCAGGCGGATCTCACCGCTGCTTCTCCTCAAACAGCAAAGCTTTATACTGTAGACTTGAAGAACGGTCCCAAAGTAGCCGCGAGTGGGAGTCTGACGATCATGCCGATAGGTACTTGGCAATCGTTCATGGGTCATATAGTAGCGGTAGATAAGGATTCCGATTGGAGAACGGATGTGGCCTACTCGATAAGGACAATCCGCGACGATGATGGGTTGCCTTGGCGAGGTAAGCTCTATCGCCTGACCATGGGATGCTCTACAGCTCCCTGCAATCCCACGGCCTGGGGCATTGCCAACGGAGCCAACCGGACGCCCACGGAAGTGATCGACACGTTCTACGACACAACTCTTGGTACGACCGTGGAGGTTGGGCCTTCTGCGTCGGCTCCGGCCGTGACCCTCGATGATACCGACAAGATGTGGGTATTTTTTGGAACAGGTCGGTATTTCAGTAATGCGGATAAGGTCGACAACACCTTTCAGCGCCTTTTCGGAATCAAGGATTCTGTGTTGAGCGCAACGTGTAACGAGACTTCCACAACGAGTTGTCACGATAATGACCTCGTGGATGTCACTAAGGCGGTGATTTGTATCGTATGCAGCGGTAGCACTAATGAGGTGACAGATCCGACCAACCCTGGTGTTACGACCTTCAATGGGACGGGGACAACCTCGATGATGGGTTTAGTTGCCTCGAAGGATGGCTGGCGTATCACTTTGCCTGGGACGATCAGCATCACAAATCCGACGACCTTCGTCACAACGAATTATTCCGCCGAACGCTCCGTGGTCAATCCAACTTTGGTGGCGGGGACGGTTTTCTTTCCAACCTTTGCTCCGACGAATGATTTTTGTGCGTCGGATGGCGCAAGCTACCTGTATGCGCTCTTCTACAAGACCGGAACAGCGTCGACAGCTCCTGTCATAGGCACCACGACCTCTGGCAGCAATACCAATGTGAACGCCAAGACGGCTCTTGGGACCGGTCTTGCCTCAAGTGGGACGGTCCATTGCGGGCAAGGTTGTAGCTATAACACTCAAATGTCTACGGGCGCTTTCACGCAAGGAGATGTGAGTCTGGAGGGTAATTACAGCCGCTACGTCAACTGGGTGCATCAGCGGGACTAGGTTTCCAGTTTGACCGTACGCTAAGGAGCATCGTGTGAGTCGATGGAGCCTGTAAAGCGCAGTAGACGAAATCTTCTAGCGATAGGGCCTTTATTAATGTGGGCAGCTTTTATCACGGCCTGCACCAGCGGCGATACAACTGAAACCGTTGCTCCGATCATTAGGTCCGGAGATAATCGGCCACCGATGGTGACCTCAGCTATAATCCTCGATGCTTCTCTTTCTCAGGCAGCTCCTGTTGCGGTACAGATTCAGTCGGAAGATCCCGAGCGTGAAGCAGTCTCTTTCGAATTCCAGTGGTATGTCGATAATACTCCCATTTCTAGACAAACCAATGCGGCTCTCCCGTCTGAATTGCTGAAACGTGGGCAAACGGTTTTTGTAGAGATTATTCCTTCAGACGGTGCAAACAAAGGTCAGCCCTATCGAACGAAGAGCGTAGTGATGGGAAACACGGCTCCGAGAGTGTCGGCTGTTTCACTATCGCCTCAGATGGCTCGAATGGGAGATAAACTTCAGGCACAAGTTGAGGCAAATGATCCAGACCATGATCGGGTCGACTTGACCTACAAATGGTATCGTAATGAAACTGTGATTAAGGAGGGAGAAGAATCTTTTATCGATACGACAGGACTTGTAGCTCGCGATAGAATTACGGTTGAGGTGACAGCCCATGATCCCGCCGCTACAGGGAATTCTTTGAAATCTGAACCACTGGTTTTGGAGAATAGTGCTCCCAAGATTATCTCTACTCCTCCTATCTCAGACTCGCAAGGCCGTTTTGATTACGCTGTAAAAGCTATGGATCCAGATAGCGACCAAGTGATGTATTATCTGGAAGCTGCCCCGACCGGAATGAGCATCAGTGAAACATCTGGCCATATCCTGTGGCAGATTTCGCCTGATCAAAAGGGAATCTTCCATGTCAAAGTAGTGGCTAAAGACGGACATGGTGGTATAGCTACACAGGAATTCGATTTGACTTTGACCAGCGCAGAACCCACTAAGCCTCCAGGAACCTGAATTCTTCCGAAGGTTATATCCGCTTGTCTCTGGTTTTTCTTGTCTGGTACAATCTTTTTATAACGTAGGAGGGAGACCACCACAAAGCCCGTGCGTAAACTCAAATTACGAGAAGGCACCAATACAGCCGTCCTGTTCGGCCACCATGACCGGCATCTCAAGTTGATTGAAGACGAGTTGGGTGTCCGACTCTCCGCCCGTGGCGAAGAACTCACGCTGGACGGTCTTCCCGAGGCCGTCCGTCAAGCCGAACGTATCCTCGTTGAACTCGCTTCTTTGACTAACCAAGGAATATCACTTCAAGCTGAAGATGTAACTCATGCGCTCAGCGCATTGCGCCGAACCCCCGAGGCTTCGCTCAAGGATCTGCTCGGTGAGTCGGCAATGATCGTCACAAAAAAACGATTCATCGGGCCCAAGTCACCTACTCAGAAGGCCTACATCGAATCGATCGAGCGGCACGATATTGTCATCGCTATCGGCCCAGCTGGAACGGGGAAGACTTATCTGGCCATGGCAATGGCTGTCAGTGCGCTAATGAATAAAGAGGTAAGCCGGATCATTCTTGCTCGGCCGGCAGTGGAGGCAGGGGAGAAACTCGGTTTCCTCCCCGGCGATATATATGAGAAGGTGAATCCCTATCTGCGGCCTCTCTACGATGCGCTGTTTGATATGATGGATATGGAACGAGCAAATCGCTTGATTGAGCGGGGGGATATTGAAATTGCACCTCTAGCCTTCATGCGTGGGAGAACGCTTAACGATTCTTTTGTCATTTTAGATGAAGCGCAAAACGCCACGGCGGAACAGATGAAAATGTTTCTCACCCGGCTGGGGTTCAATTCAAAGGCTGTGGTTACCGGCGATGTCACGCAAGTCGATTTACCCAGCGATCGAGTATCGGGCCTCATTCAGGTGAAAGAAATTCTCCGAGACATCGAGGGAATTGGGTTCGTGTACTTCGATGAAAAGGATGTGGTTCGACACCGACTGGTTCAAGAAATTATCAAGGCTTATGATCGTCATCAGCCGGTAAATAGCGAGGACTCACGGCATGCTCGGGGACAAATCGCGTCTCACCAGCGCCCATCGCATCATTCCCGCAAGTCGCCGGCGGCCGGTTCGTCGCCGCATGATCTATCCAGCAATTCTCATTGATGGCAGTCTATCTTCGTGTGCGCCTCACGCGGTTTGCCGTCCGGCAGAGCACATTGGCTCATCTAACCGAACGTGTCTTATCGGCAGTAGGAGAGTCTCGATCGGAATTAAGCTTGGAATTGATCGGAGACAGGCGTATGCGACGGCTGAACCGTGAGTACCGAAAAAAAGATCGACCTACTGATGTACTGGCTTTCCCTATCCGTGAGGCTGTTATGCCGCGAGGCATGCGTCCTATAACTCAGATGCTTGGTGATGTCGTGATTTCGTTACCGACCGCCGTTCGCCAAGCAAGGGAAGCCGGACGATTGATCGACGATGAGCTGGCGATGCTGTTGGTGCACGGTGTGCTCCATCTTTGTGGATACGATCATGAGCGTAATCAACAGGAAGCGGCACGAATGTCGCGTCGTGAAAGAGCCTTGTTCCATCGGATTTCCCCTGTGCCTCGCATAGTAACTTTTCGTACTGAACGACAAACAAGAGGCCGTTGACGATGGGATGGTTTCAACGCCTGAGCGAAGGACTGGGCAGAACACGCAATGTCATGCAACAGTCCCTGGATCAATTCCTTGGACGTGCACCGGATGAAGAACTTCTTGAAGATCTGGAAGCGGCGTTACTCGCTGCCGACCTTGGCGCATCTGTCGTCGATCGTTTAATGCGGCGTGTCAGGGAAGAGACGCGCGGGGTGGACGCAAAAACTTCAGAAGGGCTTCAGAATGTCTTAAGCCGGTCGCTCTATAGCATTCTAAAGACCGTATCAGGTCCTACAATCGATCAGCTGGTCAAGGAAAGCTCTAAACCTTTTATCACCCTCGTCGTCGGAGTCAACGGCGTAGGCAAAACAACCACCATCGCAAAAATTGCACAGCGGATGACACAAGCGGGGCAACGAACCCTCCTTGTCGCAGGGGATACATTTCGTGCAGCCGCCATTGACCAACTTCAAGTTTGGGGAAATCGTGTCGGAGCGGAAGTGATTCGCCAACGACATGGGGCCGATCCTGCGGCAGTAGCTTTCGACGGCATCGTTGCCGCAAAAGCCAGAATGGTGGATATGGTCCTGGTTGATACGGCAGGTCGTTTGCACACGAAGTCCAACCTGATGGAGGAGCTGCGGAAAGTCAAACGGGTAATCGCTCAGGAATTACCCGGTGCGCCACATGAAGTGTTGCTGGTTTTAGATGCCACCGTCGGCCAGAACGCGCTGGCTCAGGCCCGCCAATTTCACGAAGCAGTCGGGGTCACTGGACTTGCTCTGACAAAGCTTGATGGAACTGCACGAGGAGGTATTGTCGTGGCGATTGCGGAAGAACTGAAGCTTCCCCTGCGTCTAATTGGTGTGGGAGAAGGAGCCGATGACCTCCAGGACTTCAATGCCGAGGCATTTGTCGCCGCTCTATTCGGGCAACCGACTTTCCCCTCATAAACACGCATTGTCTTCTCTTTATTCATGGCCTCGTGTTATTCTTTTTTCTACCGGTACCGCTTTTCAAGCTGAAGAGGAGCTCCCAGCAGCGATGAACAAAGTCTTGATCGTGGACGATGATCAGATGAATTGCGATCTATTGCAGAGTGTGTTTACTCGTCAAGGGTGTCACGTGATTTCGACGATCAGCGGACGAGAAGGCCTTGATCTATTCCGTGCACACAACCCACGAGTCACCTTGCTGGATCTTCGTATGCCGGAGATGGACGGACTGACTGTCTTAAAAGAAATCCGGGCCATCGACCCTCATGCACCGGTGATTATCCTGGGTGGTGGAGCAACCGAATTTCAGGAGAATCAAGCACGAGCTCTACGAGCCACTGATTTTATCAGAAAGGGATTGTCGCTGGATGTCCTCGTCGAAGCCGTCACTCGACTCTTAAAGCTACCTGTTTTGTCGGCCACGCAATTCTCCCTTGGCGAGGGAAATGTCATTGAGCAGATCGATGAATCAGTCTTAGTGGTCGACGACGAACCTCTCCTGTGCGACCTCTTGGTCCGGTTTCTCAGCCTACGCGGTTATCGGGCGTTTGGAGTCAAAGATGGCCATGAAGCTTTGCGGATAGTCGAAGATATCCCGCCCGATGCGATCGTGCTTGACATGATCATGCCAGGAATGCCCGGAATCGAAGTTCTTCGTACCCTGCGTGACAAGGGCTATCCAGGTGGTGTCATCATCATGACTGGAAGCCATAATGAGGAGTTGCTTCGAGAAGCTTGGAGCTTAGGCCCTCAGGAGATTCTCATTAAACCGGTCGATCTTGAGCGCCTCTTGACCGCGATCCAGCTTGTACTCGTGTGCCGCGAGTGCTAAAACGCTTCCTGATGCTCATCGGAAAACGTCTTCGTCGCGCTTGCCTGATCGGCTTGCTCTTGGTCTCCATCGCATACATGTTGGGCGTTTCAGCCCCGTCTGCCCAGGAGAATGTCACCGACATTCATCATACCCTCTCGGTTGAGTTGATCCCTGCGACACATGAGTTAGCGGCAAATGATCAGATCGAACTGCAGGTTGAGCCACAGATCACATCGGTCACGTTCGCGCTTGCACATACGCTGCACGTAGAGTCCATTGCCATGCGAACGCACTCGGTCTCGGGTGGGCAGGGGAGATTGGACGAAGTCGTCCCGTTTACAAGGGTGTGTCCTCCTGAGACCGCTGCTCAGCGCATTGTGGTCTCCCTTCCGAAAAACCATGGCCGAAGGGTGATATTAGTCATGAGGTATCGTGGTCAGATCAATGACCCTCCCAAGGAGCCGCGCCACTTGAGATTCGTGACACCCAGTGAGACAGCGGGATACATCGGTTTAGAAGGTGTGTATTTGAGCGGAGAAAGCCAATGGTATCCCGATATCACCGGCTCCTTCAGTACCTATCGCGTGACTGCTCAGATTCCGCAAGGTTGGACGGTAGTGGCATCCGGGCGTAAAGAAGACGAGGTGACGAACGCGGGAAAGGTGTCCTCAACTTGGATCGTTCAGAACCAGTCTGAAGCATTCACACTCGTTGCCAACAAGTTTGTGATGACATCGCGGGAATGGAAAAGTCCGACGGGACAGCGAGTCGAACTCCAGACCTATTTTTTCCCCGACAATGCCGAGTTGGCGAATGAGTATCTCGATGCAACTGCAAAGTATCTCGATGCCTATGTCAGAATCCTAGGGAACTATCCTTTCGACAAATTTGCAGTGGTCGAGAATTTTTTTGCCAGCGGTCTCGGTCTGCCGTCGTTTACCCTACTCGGCAGCGGCAGCATCAAGCGACACTATGTCCAACCCTATGCCTTGGGTCACGAGATCGTCCACTCATGGCTCGGGAATTCGGTCTTCAATCGCGACGATCATGGCAATTGGGTGGAGGGACTGACGACGTACTTGGCGAATTACTACTGGCACGAGTTGATTCAGGATGTTCCCCAAGCCTTCGAACAAAGGCGAATGATGCTGGACGGGTACAATCTCTATGTGAGGCCTCAAACAGACTATGCGGTTTCACAGTTTCTGAGGAAACATGACGAGAAAGATAATGCCATCGGTTATCAAAAATCGGCCTTTGTGTTTCACCTCCTTCGACAAGAAATCGGAGACGAGCCATTCTGGCGCGGTTTGAAGACCTTCGTCAGCCGCTATCGCGATCGTCCGGCGGATTGGAGATTACTCGAAGAGGTTTTTTCTCGCGAAAGCGGTCAGGACTTGCGGTGGTTTTTCGAGCAATGGGTCGAACAGCCCGGTGCCCCACTCATATCATTGCGCGATGTCCACGCTCATCGCGTGAAGGGAGAGGGTGGCGAAGAAAT
The DNA here is from genome assembly GCA_030123625.1 of Nitrospira sp. Classification (NCBI taxonomy): domain Bacteria; kingdom Pseudomonadati; phylum Nitrospirota; class Nitrospiria; order Nitrospirales; family Nitrospiraceae; genus Nitrospira; species Nitrospira sp. Next base: position 1,797,288 of record CP126121.1, on the reverse strand, counting down.
GTGGCGGCTGACGATTCAGATTGAGCAGGACGGGAAGCCGTTTCGGATGGCGATCCCCATCCGTATCGTGATGAGGAAATCGACGGAAAGCAAGTCGATCGTGCTGAGTCTCTCGCAAACAAGCGTTGCGGAATTCGTCGTTCCCGATCAGCCATTACGGGTGGAGCTTGATCCCAACCTCATGACGTTTCGCCGGCTGACGAGACATCAGCTGCCGCCCATGTTGAATAGCTATGTGACGGATCAACAAAAGACAGTGGTCCTGGCGTTTTCCGACCCTGCTTCGCCGTTGCAGCAGATCGTGTCGCGCATTGCCGATCACGAACGAACAGAATCGCGTAGGACGACGGTGATTTCTCTCAAAGAGAATTCCCTTCCTCATGATGGATCAATCCTGGTACTGGCAGGAGCTGACCAACGACAGGCGGTTCAAGCAATGGTGCAGGAGTCTTGTGGCGATCGAATTGCCCTCGGAGATCAGGGTTTTCAGATTGATGGTGAGGTCTATGATGGGCCGAAGATGGCGGTGCTCTTTTCGTGTCACCGGGCGAATGTGCCGAGCAGCGTCGTCACGGTTCTGTATGCCGTGACGCCCGGCGCGGTCGAAAAAGTGTCGAGGTTTCTGTTTTATTATGGATGGCACAGTTACGTGATTTTTCAAGACGGCGCGGTAACGAAGCGCGAGGTGTGGCAACGTTCGTCGGATGTGAAGGAGGTAAGGATTGATGCAACGTCGTAAGGCGGGGGGAATGTGGCTATGGGCGTTCTCTGCATTGATGGGCATTCCCCCGTTTGCCCTGGCCGCTGATCAGCCGAAGGAGGCAGTGGTGTCGGCAAGTTCTACGGAACGGCATCTCGCCAATATCCGCCAGCTGACCTTCGGTCGTCAGAACGCGGAGGCCTATTTTTCGTTCAATGGGACCAAGCTGATTTTTCAATCGACGAACAATTGGATGAAGGATTCATCGGCCTCCACACGGAAACCAGCCGCGTCGGGACTGGGATGTTATCAAATGTATGTGATGGATATGGAAAGTGAGACCGTCCATCTAGTGAGTACGGGGAAGGGCGCAACGACATGCGGCTATTTTTTCCCCGGTGACAGCCGGGTGCTGTACTCATCTACGCACGCTGCCGGACCCGAGTGCCCGCCCAAACCAAAACGAGATGGCGCCTATCGATGGGCGCTCGACGATTACGATGTCTACTCTGCGAATCTCGACGGACAGGACATGCAGAGGCTGACGGCGTCACCGGGATATGATGCGGAGGCCACGATCTCGCCTGATGGGAAGACCGTTGTCTGGACATCGGTGAAGGATGGAGATCTTGACCTGTATACGATGAATCTTGACGGTTCGGACATTCATCGTCTGACGGACGATGTCGGATACGACGGCGGAGCATTCTTTTCACCGGACAGCAAGAAAATTGTCTATCGGGCCGCGCATCCAATCGATCCGTCCGAAGTGGCCAAATACAAGGAATTGCTGGCACAACGTCTGGTCGAGCCCGGTCAGCTTGAAATTTTTATCATGAATGCCGATGGGTCCGGCAAGAAACAGGTCACAACGACCGGCGCGTCGAATTTTTCTCCATATTTTCATCCCGACGGCACACGCATCATCTTTTCCTCCAACATAGAAACCAGAGGGGAAGGGGGACGCCCCAGTTTTCATCTGTATCTGGTGCAAGACGACGGAACTGGATTGGAACGTCTCACCATGGAAGGACACTTTAATAGTTTTCCCATGTTTTCCCCGGACGGCAAACGTCTCGTGTGGGTCTCGGATCGAAATGCGATGGAACCTGGAGAATTCAACGTGTTCCTGGCCGACTGGGTGCCGTAAGGCACGGGAATCGTCAATGAGCGATTGGTGATCCAATTCCGAAAGTCTAGGAATCTCGCAACAGATAGTGGTTTGAGGAGCGTCCTGTCCCAGTCACCACAGCACACGACCTCGTCGATCGCCGCAGTCGGTTGTTCCTGCGCCGCCTTGGCCGTCAGCTTTTTCGGCTTGGCCCAGTTTGATCTACCGATCACCAAGTATGTGCGGTCGGTAACGATTCATCTACCCTGGGACCAACTCACCGTTCCGTGGATGGCGTTCACCAGCGATACGGGAGATTGGATCGGCCAAGGATGGCGGCTGGCAGCCGTAAGCCTTCTGCTCCTCATCGGCGCGTGGGCCTTTGAAAAACCGACTGTCAAAATAGCCGCCATCCAGTCGCTGATCGCTCACGGAATCGCCGCCTTGCTCGCCAACGCGCTGAAACACCTTGTCGGCAGGCCTCGACCGAAGTTTGTTCACGCGGGAGACTGGCACATGTCCATTTCCTGGGCATCGGGATTGGATTCCTTTCCCTCGGGACATAGCACGGCAAGTTTTGCCGTCGCGACGGTGCTGGCTAAACGGTTTCCCCTCTTCGGGCCACTCTGTATCGCAGTCGCCCTTTTCGTCGCACTCAGTCGTGTCCTTCGAGGATCACATTTCCCGACCGATGTCCTCGGAGGGGCGGTGATAGGCATTCTCAGCGGCTTCATCGCCACGGCCCCATTAAAACAGTGGCACACTTCAATACAGGATGGGCTACGACATGCGGCGATGGGAACGTCGGCACTGTTTGCCTTACTCTGGGTCCTATCCCGTCAAATGGAGGAAGGAGTGGCAGGCATTCTGTTCTTGGCGCTAGGGGTTATTGCGATAGCGAGCGGGTTATGGATCCGGAGAGTTCATTGGGTTCGCAGAGAGAGAACGGGGCGGAGCCGGTACTCGAATATCGCAGCACTGTTGATCGCATACGGCTTGGCTGCCATGACGACCTCACCTCTTGTCATCTCGTCGGTCGGATTCGCCTGCATGGCATCCTGGCTCCATATGAGTGGTCTCAACGACGACTTGGAAGAATCGACTCGCTGGTGCGTGATGCGGGAAAGTGCCTTGATGGGCGGCTTGGCCATTGCCATTTTCATTCTCGTTGATGCACGAGGGGTCCTGTCCTTTCAGTGACCATCATTCCGTAAGCAACGCGTGATGGCTTCGTTTGACCTTCCCTTCAAAGAGAAGACCTCACAAAGCGCAATCGGAAGTCAGTGCCCAAGAGCCTTAGGCGGCGGTGGGCCACCAACGTTTGCATCTTGAGGCTGGGTGATCATCTGCTGATTGCCCAACAAGACGTAGCCATAGCGCTTGAGAATCGGTTGAAATTCAGCCGCTTCCTTCGGTAAGGCATCCTGGTAGTATTCCGGCAGAAGGATCATCGTCCGGCCTTCTTTGCCCAACGCCGTTCGCAGCCGATCGACTTCACCGGCTGGGATAAAGGTCACCGTTCGCCTCGCGTAGAAGGCAATGGATGGTCTGGTCGAACCGAACGCGATCAGTTGGTCGGTTGGGTTCAGGTTCAATCCCGCTGCGTAGGCCAATTCCTGTGGCGGCGCGATCGCGTATCGGTTGAGTCCTGGTACGACCGTCAATATGGCGACAAGGAAGACACTCGCCAATGCGCCGCCGGCCACTCCGAAGGCGATGCCTCGCCTGTTGTCGTGCAGTCCGAAGTACCCGATCAGCCCCATGGCGACCATGATGATTGCCGCGCCAATGTAAGGACCAATACCAAGATCGAATTGGGTAGCGAGCGGGAACTCTTTGACCATCTTCCCGGAGAATGTGACGAACAGAGAAGGCGCGCTCGCAAACCCGATCGCCAAGAGATAGCCGATCCCCATCATGAAATGGATCGACCCGCGCAGCCCTTTTGTCGACGGGTCCCTCAGTCCTTGGACCCAAAACGAAGTGGCCAGGAGAGCACAGGCAGGAAAGAGCGGCCCGATATAGTGAGGCAATCTGGTGGATGAAAGACTGAAGAAAATGAACCCCCCGACGATCCACAGTCCTGCAAACCACTCCAATTCATCGCCGGACCCTACCGGTTCCCCGGATTCAGGCGATTCGTGCATATGGTCTTCCGCCGCGCGGGATTTGCGCCAGCTCCCATAAGTCCGGTAGAACGCGGCAGGCAGAAAGGCACTCCAAGGATAAAATCCCAACAGCAAAACGGGAAAGTAGAACCACCATCCCCCTCCATGTCCCTCCATCGGAGCGAGGAATCGTCCGACCGTGTGGACTTTCGCTTGGGAAGAGTAGGCATCTCCATGGATGAAGAACATGGCTGCATACCAAGGCCCTGCAAGGATAAGGAAGACCAACGTGCCGGAGAGAGGCGCGCCTCTCTCCCAAAAGACCAGCCACTGTCGAGTGGCTGCGAGATACAAGAACGCAGTGATCAGCGGAACGGCGAATCCCACCGGCCCTTTCGTTAAGGTTGCCAAGGCCATGCCGGCATAAAAAGCCCAGATCCAGTGGCGCCCTCCACCTCGTTCATGAAGACCGAGCCAAAACCCGTAGAGCGATAGAGTGGTAAAAAAGATCAAGACACTGTCAGTAATCGCCATGCGTCCGAGCGCCAGCATCTCGATGTTCAGCAGCAACATCAGAGCGCCGAACAAACCGACGGTCGGGCCGCGGAGCCTGGTGAGAAACAGATAGTGCATCACAATCAATGCCACCCCGAACAGGGCAGACGGCGCCCTCGCCGCAAACTCGCTCACGCCGAAGACGTGGTACGACATCGTCATCAACCAGTACACAAAAACGGGCTTGGCGACACGCAGCTCTCCGTTGAAGGTGGGGGTGATCAAGTCACCCGAGGCGAACATTTCGCGACCGGCTTCCGCGTTTCTGCCCTCGTCGCGATCCGTAAGACCCATGTTGCCGAGACTCAGGAAGAAAAGGAGACCGGACAGAAGCAAAAGGAGCAGCATTTGTATAGGCTGAGGAGAGGTGCGTTCCATCGCCTGATGCGGCTGCTGCTCGCGTGTGATGGAAGGCCCGCTATGGCCGTTGGTTTCCCAGCCTCTCATGCTGCTGGACGAGCCTGGTCTTTGGTTTGATTTCCACGGTGAATGAGGACGAGATTGCGTAGATACACGACCGACCCGAGCCCTTGCCCTGAAATAAACACAGGGTCCATTCGGTAGATGGCGTACGTGAGCGTAATCAACCCTCCGATGAGACTCATGTACCAGAAGGCAATGGGCACACGGCTTTCCGCGCTCCGCTCGGATGCGATCCACTGAATCAACCAACGACCAAAAAAGAGCCCTTGGCCGAGGAATCCGATACCGATCCAGATTGTCTCAGTACTCATGGAATGTCGGGAGAGCGGTCGTCATTGCCGTTTAGGAGCGTGAAGGTATCAGTCTCGTTCGTGATGGGTCCCGTCACGGTCACGGAATTTGTAGAGCAACACGCGATCCTGCATCCATCGCACTGCGATCAGATCATAGATGGATTTGAACAGCCGGTTTCCCATGCCGTATTTGGATACTCCATGGATACGCGGATAATGCCTGACGGGCACCTCCGTCACCCTGAAACCATGCATCAAAGCCAGAGCCGGGAAGAATCGATGCATTCCCTCAAAAAGCCGAATCCGCTCCAGCACCGGCCGTCGGAAGACCTTGAGCGGGCATCCGGTGTCGTGCATGCCGTCATGCGTGAAGATATTTCGCACGCGGTTCGCGATCAAGGAGGAGAACTTCTTGACGAGACCGTCTTGGCGCTGCTGCCTCCATCCGCACACCACGTCATGGGAGGCGGTATAAGGAAGCAGCTTCAAGATGTCTTCGCTGTCCTGTTGGAGATCGCCGTCGATTTGGATGATGATCTCGCCCGAAGATTGCCGAAAGCCCGCCTCAAGCGCACAGGTCTTGCCGTAATTTCGGTCGAAGTGGAACACCCGCACGTTGGAATGATCGTGTGCCAATCGATCCAGCTCGTCGCTGCTGCCGTCGCTGCTGCCGTCGTCTACAAAGAGGATTTCATAAGGGCGGGAGCGAGACAGCTCGTGCGAATCCATGACTTTCAGCAGGCTTGTCATGAGAGGAGACAGATTCTCTCGTTCATCCTTGATAGGGATAATCACTGAAGCCCATGGGCTGGGTGACAGCGGCATAGTCTACAAAACTCGAATAACGGTCGGAGCGTCGGTTTGTTCAGGCGCGCATTCTAACGGAAGGTCAAAGGAGGGTCAAACGCACGACGGCGATGGACTGGATGTTTGATGAAGGCCAAGTCACTTGCCGGATGCTTCGACGGTGAAACGCATCGTGCCCATTAAGCTTGTCTCGTTGACCTGCTCGCCCACATGTATTTCGACCTTGTATCGACCGGGCATCCAGCCTCCCGGCGGGGGAGACAATTTGAGATAGCCGCTGTCATCCTCCAAGGCAATGTGCATGGCGTCTTCGCTGACGATCGTTCCTGGTATGGCACCGGCCACCTGTTCGGGCGTACAACGGCCGAAGACCTTGAACCCTTGATAGTGTTGATGGAGCGAGAATACGATAAAAATAGCCGGGGCATGCGGAGGGAACCGCTCTGTGGGTTTGACCGGCATGATTTCGTGAGTACGCTGAAATCCCAGTCGCTCCTCAAAATCTTCCGCCAAAGCGATGGAACGAAACATGCCCTGCGGGGGCGCATCGAAATCGTAGGTCTTCGCGTCCTCCGTGCGATTTTGAAATTCTGAGATCGGCACGTTTTCGGTGAGAGGCGGGTCTTCGGCCGCAGTTCCTTGGCCGCACAGGAGGAAACCGCCTATCACGAATTTGCCCAAACGGAGAGCGTTGTTCATCATGACTGTCTGCTACACCCCTTGAGGCGATGCTGTCAATAAACCAAAAATCATCGGGAAAATCATCGAGCAAGGTGCCCATTGCGGCGTTTTCCAGGCTTCTGTTAGGATTTCACCCACCGCACGGCCAATTCACGAGCATTCATTACTAGCGACCGTGAGACGTGAGACATGTTGCAAGATGCCGACGCCCTTCCCCAGCTAATCGGGGAATATAAGCCGCTCGACCAGTGGCAGACCCATCTCAACCAGCTTTTTTATGGGCTGCGGGGAGACAAACTCCGATCGTATTACCAGACTTATGCGTCCGCGGACTTCCGTCTCGCCCATGCGCTGGCGGCCGATTATTACGAGCGGGTCATGCAACGCGAGAAGGGCGCGAAACGCGGGACAGGCGGGACGGCTTCGGCGGGGTCCTCGGAATTGTCCCGCCAGTCACGCTTGTCCGGCGAGTCTCGCCTCACGATTCTGGAGCTTGGGCCAGGGAACGGTAATCTCGCCGCGTGCTTTCTCAGTCATCTCAAGGCTCTCGATAAACAAGGCACGATCTATCCGCGCATTCGGTATGTCATGGTCGATTGGCAGCAAACGGTGCTGGATGGGGCTTTGGCGCATCCCGATCTCGCGATGCATCGAGCACAAATCCAAACCCATCAGGGATCTGTCGAGGATTTGTCGGGAATCGCCGAGGCCGGCGTCGACCGGATCATTTGTAACGAGCTGTGGAACGATTTACCGACGAAATTACTGGCGAAACATGCCGGCGACGTCGAGGAAGAATATCTCCGTCCCAACCTCAGCGAGTCGCTTCATGCCAAAATTCACGATTGGTCGGCGTTCGTCCGGGCTTTTCAGGAAAAGGATCTTGCAACGCTCCGGACTTTTCCGCCCTTTCTCGATGAACTGGTTTGGGAAAAAGAATACCGGAAGGTTGAATGGAAAGACGTGCCCTATCGGAAAACGATCGCGGAATTTCTTCAGTCCATCGATCAAGATGTCTTAGTGCCGGTCAACGTCGGTGCCTTCGCAACCCTAAAAGAGGCCAAACGTCTGCTTGCTCCGAACGCCATCGGCTTCAGCGTTTTCGATGCAGGCACCGAAGACATGAACGTGTTGAACGATCCGGAGAAGCCCTGCTACGGCCAGTTCGGCGGTCAATACAGCTTTATGATCAATTTCGCGTTGATCCACGCCGTGGCCAAGCATGTGGGAATCAAACAGACCACACTCGAACCCCAACGGGAATTTATCGGGCGGTCGTTGAACACCAATGTCATCACGCTGATGGATCTGCTCGCGACGCATCCGTCCGCCGGACCGAAACTGCAGGCTTGGGAACAAGACAGACTTGTGGTGAAGACCATCACGGCGTTAAACGAGACTTTCGAAAGCCCCTATCGTCGCCGGATTGATTTCCCATTCAGCCATGCGATGCCGCCTGCAGAACATGAGACATCGAATGCCCTTCTTCGCTCTCTGAAAGACAACGGCATTCCTGACACTGTGGCCTATCTCACTGAAGAGGAGCTCACCCGTGCTCAGCAGCATTTGGAAGCGATCGGCTACGATTGGGAGATGATTAGAATGGCCTTGAACGCCCCTCCCAGTCCAATCGAATACTGTCACTTCACCTGCCGATGAGCATGCAGCCGATATCCCTCCGAGTGAACTCCTAGTTCGTAGCGCACTTAGGCCACTTTACGCCTCACATGCCTGTACACCCACACGTTTCCTCGTTTGGTTTCCAGCTTGTCGAGGGTAAACTCGTTTTCCACTCCCGGCATAGTCGACGTGTCCGAGGTGCCAGATGACAATTCCGGCTTCGGCTCTTTGGCTTTCCAACTTCCCACATTCCATTCCATCGCTCGCGTGTCGAGATCAACCGCTCCGCATTGGTTCAGGATGTCCGCAATTTCGTCGCTTCGACTTTCGTCTCCCCGGACACTCACGATTGTCCCTCCGCGTTGAACACCTTCCTGGTACATGGACTGGTTCGATGGGCCGAAGCCAAGGGTGTTCCAAAAACTGTCCCAAAATCCCCTTGCTGAAGTATCGGTTCCTCCGGTGAGTTGAAAGCCTGCTTTGTCATATACCTGAGTATCAATGGAAGGAATGTTGCGGGACAGGATCTCGGCTCTTGCTCGTTCCGCCTGAGCGGGATTATCAAATAATCCTATGATCGTACTCGTCATCGTCCCTCTCCTTTTCTGTCGTTGGTGAAGCGCCGAAGACTCCCGTTATCGTTATGCGGCATGTGACTCCCTGTTTCGTTGACAGGATATCGAGTTTGTGGTTCCTGCAGCACTGGGGAGAGCCCTCGCTCAGTTCCAACATCCATGAGTGGCCCAACTGCGGATGTGAAGCCGTTCCACATCTCTGCTGGTCTACTCACGTATGAGCCTACCGAAGCCTCCGTTTTAACAAACCAGGGAAGTTGCTGGTGCCCAGTCAGGTGTGGATTTGGTGTGATGTGGTGCGGCACTGATTACAAAATCGGAGGATGTCATGGCGGACAGTACAGCCAAAAAAATCGATTCTCACCATTCACCGACCGGAAAAATCGGGCAAAAATATTTGGCCTCTGGAAAATCGATCTCCATGCGACTCTGGGAAGATCTCCGACCAGGGCAGCAAAAGGAGCCGAGCGTCAGGGAGTATGAGACCATTGGATATGCCATCAAGGGACGCGCGCAGCTGGATATCGAGGGTCAGTCGCTTCTCCTCAATGCCGGCGATTCATGGGTCGTGCCGAAGGGAAGTCGGCATTCCTATACGATTTTCGAACCCTTTACGGCAATAGAGGCGACCTGTCCTCCAGCTGAAGTCCATGGAAGGGACGAATGATGGCGGGTCCCTTTCATTCCTCACTTACTTCAACAGAACACTTCGTCGTTAGCCTGTCGGAGTCAGCGGTGCGAGCAGCAGGGAACTCAAGGGACTGGCAAGCAGTGGAGCAAGCATGAGGCCGAACTGGGGCAAATGATCTTGCAACGAGAGGAACAACCCATGGTCCTTGAGCCATTGTTCCGGGTCCGGCGTGGATGGTTGAGGGGGACTTTCCAGTAACAGTGCCTGCGCGCGTCTGGCAAGAAGAATAGCGGCGGGCAGATAGGTGGACACCAACATCAAGGTAAATGTGACACCCCAAAAAAGCGTGATGGCTAAGGCGGCACCCAGTAAGGCCTCGTGCGCCTTGCTGTCGGCAACCAGCGCCGCCGGCCAGCGCAGCCAGGCTCCCATATGCAAGACACCGCTGACGAGAATCGCCGACGCTGCGCTCAAAACTTCCTTCAATCGTTTCATCTGAAATGACCAAAATGTCGGATCGGGTTGAACGCCTGAGACCGGTGAGGCAAGCGTGCTGCACGCGGCGAGCAGGGCGACGACAGGCACGACCATGGCCTGCACATTGATGATGGATACGACCACCATGGCATAGCGTAAGAGATCCTCGCTGATGCGCTGACGCCCGGCCTGACGTAGATTATCGTAACTAAAGCTGAAGACCGCTCGGTAGAGTGCATAGGTCTCATCAAGCGCCCAAATAAATGCGAGCCCAAGCGAGGCTAGGAATATTCCAAGGACGATAACGACTATCAGGCGAGGTCGTGGATGCGCCTGGTAGATGATCGCTCCGCAGGAGATCAAAGCATACAGCCCGGCCACCAGTGCCACCACCACGGTCGTCAGCCAGATATACCGGGACTTGACCTCAACCAGAAATTGCGAAGGGTCCAACGGTTTGGTTGAGGCTTCGGAGGCAGGGTGCATCAGCCGGTGCGTGAGAGTATGAAAGTTCTCCACCGTGATGTTGGAGCCGAATTCAAACAGGCTGGTAGCGAGAAACAGAATGAACAACGAGGGGATTATGAGGAGCAGAAAGCGATAGTCGGAAGTATGTGAGGCGGTCCGGGACGTCATGGCATCCGAGCCGTAGCGAGAGGGATCTCATCGCGCAAACGCGCGGGAGGCATCCTAGCACAATTATTCTGGAGGGACGAGGCAAAGAATGGTGCGATATTGCAATGGACTTCTATGGACTTCTAGAGACCTTGACTTTGGTATGGCAAAGTAATACGGTGAGAAAAATCGTTCCAAAAGGGAAACTAGGGTTCCGGCTGCCTTTAGTGGGAGTGTCTGGTCCAAGAGTTTCCGGCCTCGCATAATGAGGCTCCACGGAGGGATAAAAGCCCGGGAGATCATGTACTGAGGTACATGGCCTTTTGGGAGTTTAGCCTTTCCAATGGAGGCTTCGTTATGCATTTCCATCCCATCGTTCATTCCCTACCGGATCAGTCAGACCTGCTGTCATGTCAGAGAGGTCTGTCATGTTGGTGAAGGAGAGTCCGGATACGGTTTCCCCTGCTACGAGTACTCCCGCGACACTCTGCCGCAGCCTCAGTCTCTGGAACAGCCTCACCATCGGATTCGCAACCGTCTCACCGGTTGCCGGATTGTACGCCATTATCGGTGTACAGACCGTGGTTGCAGGCGGTGGTTGGTTCTCCGCCTTAGCGCTCTGTCTGGTGATGCAGCTGCTGGTGGCGACCGTGTATGCGGAGCTGTCCTCGCAGATTCCGATTGCGGGAGGCGCCTACAAATGGGCAAGGCAGCTCGGAGGCGCCACTACCGGCACGTATGCCGGAGCCATTTATGTCAGCTCCACGATCGCAATGCTTACGACCACCGCCTACACCGGCGGTATCTGGCTCGCGATTTTTTTCGGTTCAGGAAGCGGAACAGGCGTCTCACTCGTGATCTGGGGAGCGGTGTTTATGCTGATTTGCACCGTCCTCAATCTGGTCCACGTCTCAGTATTTAAATTTCTCATTTCTCTGGGAGTCTATGCGGAAATCGTCGGCTCGTTCGGTGTTGCGCTGCTGCTGTTTGTCTTTTTCCGGCAACATGAATTTTCCGAACTGTTCGCACGTCTCGGGACGGGAACCGCCCCTACCTCAACCGCTGCATTTCTGGCGGCGCTCGCTATTTCCGGGTGGGCGTTCATCGGCTTCGATGCCTGCTCGACCATCGCCGAAGAAACGCATGATCCCAAGCGGATGGTGCCGCGCGCGATCTTTTTCTCTCTCTGCATGGTCGGAAGCGTGGTGCTCTTCAACTCCGCCGCCCTTACCCTGAGCTTCAACCGAGACACCTTGCTCCATACGAGCGCCGCGTCAGATCCTGTCACACCCGTGATCGTCGACAACTTTGGCGCCTGGGCGGAAACCCCCTTCCTGGCGATCGTCATGATCGCGTTCCTGGCCTGTGGATCGTCCATGGTGCAATACACATCCCGCATTGTGTTTTCTATGGCGCGCGAAGGAAGTATGCCGGCCGTTCTCAGTCGGGTCACAGTTGCCGGGGCGCCGCATAATGCCGTGCTGTTTACGGTTCTGCTAGCCACGCTCGGATTGCTCTTCGGGCTCAATGATGAAGCGGTCGCCACGGTGTTGGCGTTCGGTACCGGCGGCTTGTATGCCATGTTTGCAATGACCACGGGCGTTGGGCTCTATACCCGTCTCACGGGTCGCTGGGACCCTTCGTTAGGACAACTGAAGTTAGGTGTCTGGGGCTTGCCGATCAATACAGCGGCTTTTTTGTGGTCGGTGTTTGAATTCGTCAATATCGCGTGGCCACGCCCCTACGCAACTTCGCCTGACGCCCCCTGGTGGCAACTCTGGGCCGTGCCGCTGGTCCTCGGAAGCATCTTAGGGATGACCACGCTCTATCTCCTCATCGTGAAACCGGCAAGGAATGACTTAGTGATGCGTCCGCGGGAGTCCGCCCCGACTCAAGAATGAAAAACAGTCTAGGTCATCAAGTTTCGTGTCGCAACAAGGGCTTCAAACAGACTCATAAATCAATTCACCTCTCAAAAGGAGTACTCAATGAAAAAGAAACAATACCAAGGCAAGGTTCCGCTGCATGACAAATACGGGCCTGAGGCGAAGTACGCGGTCGAAGCGGAGGCACTGCTGCCGACCACGAAATTTGAAGAGGAAGTCGCCCGAGGCCTTGAATTGGGCCTACCTGGCGCCGATTCCATCAAAGATCGCCGGATTCCCACATTCAGCCGAGGGGAACTTCCCCACTTCGCCGGCATCAACACTTTTATCAAGGCTCCGTATGTCGAAGATGTCCGCAAGTGCGGCCAATACGATGTAGCTATTCTCGGCGCGCCCTTCGACGGCGGGACGACCTATCGATCCGGCACCAGGTTCGGCCCCCAAGGGATTCGCAAGATCTCCGCGCTGTACGGCACCTACAGCTTCGAGCTCGGCGTGGATCTTCGGGAATCCGTGTCCATCTGCGATGTCGGCGACGTATTTACGATTCCCGGCAATATCGAGAAGACGTTCGATCAAGTCAGCAAAGGCGTGGGACATGTCTATGCCAGCGGCGCATTCCCCGTAGTGCTCGGCGGAGACCATTCCCTCGGCTTTGCGACCGTGCGGGGAGTGGCGCAGAATATGAACGGCAAGAAGCTCGGCATCCTTCACTTCGATCGGCACGTGGACACGCAGGAGACCGATCTCGATGAACGCATGCATACGACCCCCTGGTTTCATGCGACGAATATTCCCAACGTGCCGGCCAAGAATCTTGTTCAGATCGGCATCGGCGGTTGGCAAGCGCCAAGACCCGGCGTGAAGGTCGGTCGTGAACGCCAGACCACCATTATGACCGTGACCGACTGCGTGGAAATGGGCATCGAGAATGCCGCGAAGCAGGCGCTCGAAGTGGCGTTTGATGGTGTGGATGCGGTGTGGTTGAGCTTCGACGTCGATTGCTTGGACGCGGCGTTCGTGCCGGGCACCGGTTGGCCGGAGCCGGGCGGGTTTCTGCCGCGTGAAGTGCTGAAGTTTCTCCAGATCATCGCGGACACGAAGCCGCTGGCGGGGATGGAAATCGTCGAGTGCTCGCCGCCCTACGATGCCGCCGAGATCACCAGCCTTATGGCCACGCGGGTCATCTGCGATGTCCTGGCCTGCCAAGTGCGGTCCGGCAACCTGCAAAATCGAAAGAAACGCTGAGCTGCACCCAAGAGATAACGAAACAGCCGCTGAAGGGGCCTGCATAGATGCAAGCCCCTTCAGACACTTCTTGACGAACGGCTTCTTCTCCTCGAGCGTGCTTGTCACACGTTGATCCCATATTGGGATCATGATACAGTAGCTCAGTGCGCATTATTGCTAAACGGACCCTTCGCGATTTCTGGAAACAACATCCGAAGGCGAAAGGCCCGTTGGAGGCCTGGCATCAAGAAGTGACACGAGCGGATTGGTCGACACCTTCGGCGGTGAAGCTTCAGTTTCGATCGGCAAGCGTGTTGCAAGACAGCCGAATGGTATTCAATATCGCCGGCAATCAATATCGGCTGGCTGTGAAGATCAATTACCCTTATCGGATCGTATACATCCGATTCATTGGGGCCCACAAAGATTACGACACTGTCGATATCACGGCAATATGACGAGGAAGAAAGTTATGACCATCGCCCCCATTAAATCAGAGCGAGATTATGAGCGTACGCTGCATCGAATCGAAGTTCTTTTGGATGCAAAACCGGGAACGAAGGCCGGCGATGAGTTGGACGTGTTAACAACACTCGTTGAAGTGTACGAAAAAAAACACTATGCCATCTGCCCGCCCGATCCGATCGAGGCTATAAAGTTTCGAATGGATCAACTCGGGATGACTCGCAAAGATCTGGAAGCCTTACTCGGTGGACGTGGGCGTGTTTCGGAGATCTTGACCAAGAAACGGACACTCTCCCTTGAAATGATTCGTCGCCTTCATCGCAAACTGCATATCCCCTTGGAAAGTCTGATCGGCACGGCCGCGTGATAGATCTTCGTATATCACACTTCCATCAAGGCATCTGAGCACAGGCGATCCAGCCGCATCGGCAAGCGATTTATAATAAAAGACTCCCTCTCCCTTATGACGAGCACGGTGGCCTTCTGCCGCGTGAAGTGCTGAAGTTTCTCCAGATCATCGCCGACACGAAGCCCCTGGCGGGAATGGAAATCGTCGAATGCTCGCCGCCCTACGACGCGGCGGAGATTACCAGCCTCATGGCCACGCGCGTCATCTGCGATGTCCTGGCGTGCCAAGTACGGTCCGGGAATCTGATTCAACCGAAAGAAACGCTGAGGTGCACTGATCCAGAGAGAATGAGGAAACAGCTGAAGGGGCTTGCATCGCTGCAAGCCCTTCAGGCATTCCCCTTGCGAAAATCACCATCTGCTGTCAATCGAAGATCTGTTGGCATGTTTTGCGCCCGTGAAACGACATCTGTCGAGGACGGGGATTTTTGTGTTTGACATATTCAATCCGATGTTCGGATATGGGCGAGGCTGGATCAACGAGTTACCGTTATGGAAGCCACTACAGACCGGTATGGGATACTGTAGAAAGCTCACATCGATATGACGCAGCCACGCAAATCAGCTATGGCACCTGGTCTCTTTTCTCTGGCAATCAGCACGACAAATGGTCTTGCCAATCACAGCGGGTGTATCTATCCGCAGGAACTTTTGTTGTTGCTGTCGAAGGCGGAGTTTGAATTGATCGACCAATCGGAGACTTCCGAAAGCCTAAAGCAGATATGGGTTTGTCGGACAATGAGTTGAGAAATGTGTGAAAAGTCTTGAAATCATCGCTTGGTGGATTCTCAGAAATCCTAACAATGCCATTCCTCGAATGGTTGCCATTGCAGTTACGATAAAAATCGCACCTTGAACAAGGCTAGCATTTACTATCTTTGTGGTTCTTTACAACAAAAGCGAAAAGCGGAATCTCCTGCTCAAGAGTCTGTTTGGCATGAAGAGAATAGAAATAAAGGGTTCCCTTGATGGGGACTGACCAAAACTCTTCTCCTCCAACCCGTTCCGCCTCTAACAAGATTTCTGGTTTTGCCAAATGGATCTTAACGTCCCAACATTCATTGGTTGAAGAACGGGCCTGCTGCCATAATTTCATACGCATTTCATTGGGTACTTCATTGCCTCTTATGTAGCTCCCTTCGAACTCTCTCTTTCGAAGAAGTGAACGTTGCAATTCTATGGCTTGCAGACCTTGTTCTTTTGCAACCGTCTTATAGATTGGGATTGTTCCATTTGAAAATATACTTTCCATGTTTACAGTCCAATCGATTTTGCTCACAAATACATTGCCATCCCCGATGTTTGCTACCACAATGATTCCTGGGTAGACCAAATCTAAAACTTTGACTCTGTCCTTCCACATGAAAATTTTCCACACATCAGGTCCGACTGAAAAGAGGTATGCACTAGCTGTGGAAATAAAGGCCAACAGACCAACAATTGCAGACCAATAGCGAAGGTGATTCTTCCAGGCTAGCTGAAAACTTCCGCAATGCGAGCATAAGGATGCCCAGTCTCTAGCTCATTCTTACAGGCGATGCATGCTGTCAGGTTAGATTCTCTTTTCTTTTCCGATTCTCGTAACATGTGTAGCAGCACTATGTCGTTTTCTAGACGTTTGGCCAATCATGTGCCTTCCGCGATCGACTCAGGGCAGCCATGGCGAAGTGGAAAAGTAGCGGTAGGGCAAAGCTGAATCGAGACCGTATATATACTTGCGAACATGGCAGAGCAGTTCGCGCGGGTCAGTTTCACCGGCTGCTCCGTTGACAGATGAGGTATTACCGTAGACCAAGGGTTTATATACACAAGAGACTAAGGTGGTCGCATGGAAGAAGACGGAGCTTTTCATGAACGACAACAGGCAGGTCAAATCCTTGCCAGTTTCAGGTACAGACATGGCAGTCGCACCGACAATCCCGCTATGTTAATCGACGACTTCATGGAAGAGGGCAGGCGGCAAACACCCATCCAGAAGAAAACATAAAGCAGGGTCTGGTCTTGCTTCGTGCATTCCATATCATGCGTCGCTTATGGCCAGCTCTGGCGGCAATGCCAAAGTGGAATAGGTAGCAATCGAAAAGGCCAAATCGTTCATGTAGGTTTGCCTACCGTGGGCGTTACGGAACAGTTCACGCGCGGGTCAGTTTCACCGCCGCTCCGTTGACAGATGACGCACTGATGTATATTATGACGTATATACTTTTCCTTGAAGAGAGGCTTACGGTGGCAACGCGGAAGAAGACGAAGCTCTTTATGAGCGGCAACAGTCAGGCCGTACGGATCCCCCGCGAATTTCAGCTGGAAGGCGACGAAGTCGAGATTCAACGTCGGGGCAATACGCTCGTCATTCGTCCAAAGAAGCAGACGTGGCAGCCGCTCACCGACAGTCTGGCTATGTTTACCGACGACTTTATGGAAGAGGGGAGGCAGCAGCCGCCGCTCCAGAAACGAAGGCGTTCCCTCGCATGAAGGTAATGCTGGATACCAACATCTGCATCTACCTGATCAAACAACAACCTCCCACCGTCATCGAACGCTTCCTGTCGCAACCGGTCGGAGAGATCGGCATTTCCAGCATCACGGCAGCTGAATTGGCCTACGGGGTCAGCAAGAGCCGTCAGGCATCTAAGAATCGCCATGCGCTCGAGCAGTTTCTGGCTCCTTTGGAAATCGCTCCGTTTGACCAGCCTGCGGCCTGGTCCTATGGTCGCTTACGTTGGCAACTTGAGGCAAAGGGAACTCTGATTGGCTCAATGGATATGCTCATCGCCGCCCATTCACTCAGCCTTGGAGTTCGGCTTGTCAGCAACAACCTCAGGGAATTTCGACGCGTCCCTGGTCTACGACTCGAAAATTGGGCGTGAAGCAACGCCGCGTGGGTCGGCTCTTTTCACCGATCTTTCCACCGCTCGTCCTCGATTGTTAAATTCAGCGATTTTAAGTGACGACTCTGTCGTCAAATGGCATGCCAAATGACGACGACTCAGGCGACGCTGTATTAGAACTCTTGACATCTACAGACGACACAGTGCTGGTCATGATATCGGTCAGGACGACTTCTAGCAGAATGTGATTTCTGGAAGCTCAAGCTTCGTCTTCCACTCTTCCTCGTTTGACTCACCGAGACTCCATTTATATACTGCATTTTCAACTGGAGGCGATCGAGATGAAGATCCTGATAGGTTTGCTCGTTCTGGTCGTTCTCCTCGTCGGCGTTGGGCTCGCGCTTCCCTTCCTGATCGATCTCAATAAGTATCAAGACAAGTACAAGCCGCTTATTGAAGATGCTCTCAATCGCAAGGTTCAGCTACAAAATATTCGGTTGGCGATCTGGCCGGGGATCGGCGCGCGTGTGGAAGGGTTCACGGTACTGGACGATCCGGCCTTTGGGTCGAGTCCGTTTGCATCGCTCTCCTCGCTGGATGTGGGGGTGAAGTTGATGCCGTTGCTGAGCGGCAAGGTCGAAGTGGAGGACATCACGCTTCACCAGCCGGTCATTACGGTTATTAAGAACAAAAACGGAGTCCTGAATGTCTCCACCATCGGTCGCAAAGGCGTGGCGCTGCCGGAAAAGCCATCGCGCGCCCCGATTCCTTCGACGGAGGGGCCGCTCAAAATACTCGCGTTGTTGGCCGTGGACCGGGTCTCCATCGACGACGGGAAATTGACGTATCGCGATCTATCGGCTGCCAAGCCGACGGAATATGTATTACAGGATATGGAGGTCCTCCTTCGCGGCGTTCGGCTCGGTCAAACTCCGAACCTGCATTTCCTCTCGCTCGTGCAGCCGTTCAATCTGCCCGTGAAACTCGACGGTGCATTCGGTCCGCTGAGAGAAACAATGGATATCGAGGCGATCAATTTCGAGTTGGGTGTGGGGAAGACGGACTTTACTATTACAGGCAACGCCGCCGGAAACGACGCCAACATCTACATCACTTCGCCGGTGATTAATACCGCGAACCTTCCGGTTTCACTTTCCCTGAAAAAGCCAATCGACATCAAGAATTTCCAGATCGCGGCGGAAGTGAGGGGACAAGAGGCCAAGCTGAATATGCTGTCGTTCCAACTCTTTGATGGCCAGGTGAAGGGGCAGGGAAAGCTGGTCGCTGGATCCGAGGCGCCGCCTTTCAAGGGGGGTGTCACGGTCCAAGGCGTGCAGCTCGGTCCGGCGCTCAATGCTGTCGCGGAGGCACCGATCTCCATCAGCGGCACAGCCGGCGCCGACCTCTCGGTGCAAGGCAAGGGATTCTCCATGCCGGACCTGACGAAGGCATTGGAAGGAACCGGGCACATGGCGGTGAAGGACGGGAAGATCGAAGGGGTGAATCTTCTTCAGGAAGTCGTCTCGGCACTCAAGGTGGCCGGCATTTCACTTGATGATGCCAAGACGACCGCATTCTCGACGATCGAGACGGATCTTGCCATCAAACAGGGGATCATCAATGTGCAGCGTCTGCTCATGGATAGTCATGATTTTCAGGCGGCGGGCGGCGGCACGATCGGATTCGATCAACGATTGAATCTTGCCGTGAATCTCACCCTGTCACAGGATCTGAGTCAGAAGATCGCCGCCGGATCACCTGTCATGAAACTTGCCGTCAAAGACGGCCGGTTGAGCCTTCCGCTCACGATTGCCGGTACCCCACAGGCGCCGACCTATGGAGTGGATCTCAAAGGTGTAACCGGAAAAGTGCATCAACAAGTACAGAAGAAGATGGAAGAAGCGGTCGATGGGTTGATCAAAGGTACCAAAACACCGGAGGACTTGAAGAAAGAGGGACAGGAGCTTCTGAAAGGACTCTTCGGACGATAGAGCCCACCACCACATTCTCGTAGTGTTCAGAATCGACGTGTCAAAGATGGGTACCCTTTAGAGGAGATAATCCTATGAATGTCGTTGATACGCTCACTCACTATGCCGTGCAGTACGGCCTGCAGGCGGCGGTCGCCTTCGGCATCCTTGTCGCCGGCATCATGGCGTCGCGCTGGGCGGGGAATTTTGCACAGCAGGCGCTCGAACGGCAGACCCTTGAGCCTCCGTTGCGGCTGCTTCTGGTTCGCATCGTCAAAATCGTGGTGATGCTGTTTACCGCAATGATCGCCCTCCAGACGCTCGGTGTGCCCATTGCCCCTCTGATTGCCGGCCTCGGAGTCGCGGGAGTGGGTATCGGTTTAGCCTTGCAAGGTGTGCTGAGCAACGTGATGGCCGGGCTCTCGATCATCTTCAGCAAGCCCTATAAAGTCGGCGAGCATATTTCGTTGCTCGGTGTCCACGGTGACGTCGTGGTCATCGATATCTTCACGACGACGCTGATGCATGCGGATCGTTCCCGCGTCATCATCCCCAATCGGAAAATCGTCGGAGAAATTTTGCACAATTTCGGAACAATCCGCCAACTGCATTTGACCATTCCCGTGTCACCGAACGCGGATCTCGATGAGGCCATGGTTCAAGTCCGGGATGTCCTTGATCGACACCCATCGGTCATGAAAGATCCGGTTCCTTCCGTAGGAGTGTCATCTCTTGGGGAGTCCTCTCTGGCGGTGGCTATTGCCGTAGAACCGTGGACGGCTGCGGCAAATTACAGTGCGACTCACGGCGAGTTGAACAAATTGATTCTTCAACGATTTCAAGAACGAGGCATCGCGCTTCCTTCTGCAAGTCTTACCGTCCGCATGGTGAACGGATAGAAGCCTCCGGCTATTCACGTCCGGTACTCTTTTGTTGAGCGTCCTACAGGCACGGCACATTCAGCCTTGTTGATCACGCCTCGCAGTGCTAGGATGAACCCCTGTTTCCTCTTAATTGTAATGCACAGAAAGGGAACCGCACTATTTTCAGACGTCGAATCGAATAGCGGGTCGCTCATACAACCGGATGCCGAACAATGAGGTGCTTGTCATTGTTATATTCGTGATCTCCCGATCTCGGGAGGAGGTGAAGCGATGACTACATCAAGCCGCATAGAGCAAACTCTGATTGCTCATGAAGACCCGGCGACGAGTCTTGGGGAAAGCAGTGAAACGCCACACCCTGATGATCGATCCGCAAGCGGAAATCTCGATAAGATTCGCGATATTCTCTTCGGCGCACAGGCTCGCGAACATGACCGCCGGTTTGCTCAACTCGAACAACATTTGATCCGTGAGGCCGCTGATCTCCGCTCCGATCTCAAGCGACGGTTTGAGAGCCTCGAGCTCTACATCAAGAAAGAAGTCGACGCACTGACCAACAGGCTGACGAAAGAACAGGAAGCACGAGGAGAGTCCGTCACAAAGCTGACGCAGGATCTCACCCGACTAGCTGCGACTCTCGAAGAAAAAGCACATCAACTCGAAAAACAGGCGAGTCAAGCGCAGTCCCATGTTCTGCAGCAGTTGACGGAACGGACGAGTGAATTGGCCATGGACGTTCGTGCTCGGCACGCGGAGACGACGTCAGCGCTTGATCGGGCCGTGCAGGATCTTCGTACGGAGAAGACAAGTCGCACTGCTCTCGCAGCGATTTTGATGAAAGCGTCCAAACAGCTATCCGACGATGACGCACACTCCAATCGCACATGAGTCGGTGATCATGTCTGACTCAACACAATGATGGGCCCGCTGTCTCTCGTAACAGCAAGCCGAGCTTCGGCCTCCATGCGCCACGTGGCTCGAAACATGATTGCGGTGCCACATGCCCAGCGATCCGCATAGATCTCGTCCCACTTCTTCCCCTTCCGAAGGATTCACGTCTTTAGACGAAGACTGGACTCAACTTCGCACCTTATTGCTGGCCCCGGAACAGACGCAGCTCGATGAACTCCGTGAACGGCTCGACAATCGGTCGGTTCAGCCTCATGAAGTCGGCCGTGTGCTTCCCGAGGCGTTCGCCGTGCGTGGTGAGAAAGACCGACAGTTGTCAACTGTCTTGACTCCCTATGTCGAAGATGGATTGGCTGCGGCTGTGCGTAAATCGCCTCGGGCGATCGTCGATGCCATCGCTCCAATCATGGGACCGGCCATTCGGCAGTCCATCGCGCGTGCCCTACAAAGTATGATGCAGTCCTTCAATCAGTCTTTGAACGAGAGCCTATCCGTTCGCGGCCTTCGCTGGAGATTGGAAGCCTGGCGCACAGGAAAACCTTTCGCGGAGGTCGTGCTTCTTCATACGCTGCGATATCGGGTGGAACAAGTGTTTCTCATCCATCGGAAGACGGGACTTCTCTTGCACCACGTGACTGTCGATGCGGCAGTCGTGCAGGATCAGCATGTGATTTCCGGCATGTTGACGGCGATTCAAAGTTTTGTGCGGGATTCGTTCGGCGCCTCACAGGACCAACCCCTCGACCATTTTCAAGTGGGGGACTGGACGGTATGGATCGAAGAAGGGTCTCATGCGTACTTGGCCGGTGTTATTCGAGGGGCTCCTCCGGCGACCCTCAGAGAGGATTTCCGAGCAACACTGCACGATATTCATGCTCAGTATGCCGATGCCTTGGTAGACTTTGATGGTGGCGCGGCCTCGTTTAAGGCAACACAGTCCCACCTGGAAGGCTGTTTACAAGCTCACCATGAATCGCCCCGGCCGGCCGGGACGTTCAAGATGTGGATTCTTGCCGGTCTCATATTGACGGCGTCTGTCTGGTTGGGATGGATAGCCTACCAAGCCCACGCACGATGGTCGGAGCTGCTCACTAAGTTACGGGCAGAACCAGGAATCGTCGTCACAGTAGCCAGATCGGGATGGGGAAGCTATCACGTAGAGGGGTTGCGGGACCCCTTAGCCAAAGACCCATCGGGAATGGTTATCGATGCAGGACTCGATCCATCAACTGTGACCGCTGTTTGGTCTCCCTATTATGCTCTGAACTCTGAACTGGTCGCGACTAGAGCTCAATCGATATTGCAACCGCCCAGCACCGTCAAACTGACGCTTGAAGGTGAGACGCTGGTCGCGACCGGCTCTGCTTCGAGCGAGTGGGTCCGAGAGACGAGACGTTTGGCTGTCCTCGTTCCAGGGATTTCCCGCTATCGCGAGGATGGCCTCGTCACGCCGTCGGATCTCATCGAAAGGATCAATCGCGTTGTGCTTCACTTTAGTTCCGGTTCGTCGACGGTAGAAGCATCGCAACGCGCCGCGCTTGGTACCGTCGCGGCTCTACTACGAGATTTGGATCAAGTGGCATCCCGATCAGGTCAACGGGTGGTGCTCGAAGTCTTCGGCTCAGCCGACGAGACAGGTCCGGAGTCGATCAATATCCGGCTCAGTAAGGCGCGAGCCGACGCCGTCCTGGCAATTCTCGAAGGCGAGCGCTTTGGTCATTCAACCACCATCACCGCAGGCATCGTGCCTGGCGTGAAGCAACGCGTGTCCAAAGGGGAATCAACCGGCCAGCGGATCGCGTCCTTGCATGCCATGCTCGTACCATCGACCGGTAGTAAAGAGATTTCGCGTCCATGATGCAGAAGAAAATCTGCATGCTGGGTGGATTCGGCGTAGGCAAAACAAGCCTGGTGCGGCGCTTCGTGAGCAACGTGTTTTCAGATCACTACCAGACGACGATCGGCGTGACTGTGGAGAAAAAAAGTGTCACGGTCGACAACCTAGACGTGATGCTGATGCTGTGGGATCTCTACGGGGACGACGAGTTCCAACGGGTGCGCGACTCATATCTTCGCGGCTCCTCCGGCTATATCTTGGTCATGGACGGCACCAGAAAAGTTACGTTGGATACCGCGCTTGCTCTGCAACAGACCGCTGCACGAACGGTAGGAACGGTTCCATTCATCTCGATCATTAACAAGGCGGATGTTCGATCCGAGTGGGAGATCGATGAGTGTGCGATCGAGCAACTCCGTGAACGAGGCTGGCCCGTCCTATTCGGTAGCGCCAAGTTGGGGCAAGGAGTCGAAGAGTTGTTTGTGACGCTTGCCACCCGGATGGTGAATCCGTCTTCGCTCGCCACGGACCGCTCATGAAACGCAGACAAGAGGACTTCGGCCCTTCCGACGATTCCCTGTTTAATGACGTTCTATCTTCCCTCGATATCGCGGTGTTTGAGCGAGAGAATCCGGGGGAGTTTCGGCTTCGAGGACTCCCACCTCACTGGTGGACTCTGTGCTTCGGTCCTGCAAACTGTCCGCTATTGGATCTGAGCCGATGCTCGCCTTTCTTGCAGGATTATCTCGCCAACGCTCACTCCATTTGGGAGAGCAGGTCCGGCACGATTGAGAAGTCGGGTGCATGGACAGAGTCCGATCGACAGGGTGGCACGATGACGCTGGAGGCCACCGTCCTGTCGATCGGCTCCCGAAGGTTGTTACTCATCGAGCGCCTGGGTCCTCGCTTCGAGCAGATGAGGGACATCGTTCAACGGGCCAGGGAACGTACACTCGCCGAAGACATCGCCGTGAAGTACCACCGCAAGACTGAGACGCGTCTGATGGGTCAACTTGAAGCCAGCGAACGCACAAAGGACGACGCGCTGCTTCTTCTCCAACATCTTAAGCTTGCCGCCCTTATCTTGGACGAACACGGACATATCACGTTCGTCAGCGATCGCGGACTTGAGATGCTGGGACTCGCTACTGAGAATGTGGTCGGTCGGCAATGGGAACAGGCACTTCCGCTTCAGAAACAAGATCTGTTGACGATTCGAGAGATGCTCGGGGTCCCCTCACATGGCGGGAAGGTCGGTCCAGTTTACATCGAAAGACCCTGTCCCTGCTGGATTGAGATGGAACTCCATCGAGATCCGCGTCACCCAGGTCGGCGTATGGTGGTGTTGAATGACCACACAGAACTCCACACACTCCGCCGGGCGCTCAACGAGCAGACTTCGTTTCATGACCTCGTGGGGAAGAGTCCCGCGATGCTTCGAATTTACCAACTTGTGCACGATGTCGCGCAAGTCGATACCACTGTCTTGATCGAAGGGGAAACGGGAACCGGGAAGGAATTAATCGCTCGAGCCATCCACTCCGCCAGCGGGAGAAGGAATAAGCCGTTTATCCCCGCCAATTGCGCGGGATTAACCGATTCAATCCTGACGAGTCAGCTTTTCGGTCATAAGCGCGGTTCCTTTACAGGAGCGATACATGATCAGCAAGGACTATTCGAAGCCGCAGCGGGCGGTACCTTGTTTCTCGACGAAATTGGGGATATTCCATCTCAGGTGCAAACGGCTCTCCTGCGCGTCCTTCAAGAGAGAGAGATCACCAGATTGGGTGAAACCAAGCCTCGCAAAGTCGATGTGCGTG
Source organism: Nitrospira sp. (assembly GCA_030123625.1). NCBI lineage: Bacteria > Pseudomonadati > Nitrospirota > Nitrospiria > Nitrospirales > Nitrospiraceae > Nitrospira > Nitrospira sp. Next base: position 1,772,455 of record CP126121.1, on the reverse strand, counting down.
TCCTCGCGGCTACTCATCATAACCTCAGTGAAGATGTCGTCCGTGGGTCGTTTAGAGCCGACCTCTTCTATCGTATACGAATTGCCAGAATCCAGCTTCCGACTCTCAGAGAGAGGCGCGAGGACATTCCATTGCTCGCTCATTCATTCCTCGGCCAAATCTGCACGGCCACAGGAAAGACCATCGACCGATTGGGTCCGGACACGCTCCGCTTTCTCATGAGCTACCCATGGCCGGGAAATGTGCGAGAGTTGAAAAGTGCCATCGAATTTGCCGTGATCAGCTGTAAAGGAAAGGAGCTCCTCCCCGCTGATCTCCCGCCCGAGATTACCGGAAGCTCCATAGTATCGAGCCCTTCAGTGTGGATCCCGCTGACGGACCGGGACGAGAAGTCTCGACTGCTCGCTGCCCTTTCCGATGCCAAAGGCAATCGGACCGAGGCGGCCAGACGGCTGGGAGTCAGCAGGGCCACGTTCTATCGGCGTCTCATCGAACTCAATATCCATCCCGCCAGGTGATCGAAACCTGTCAGCGTTTCTCTTAATGAGCTAAGAGCCATGCTCATTACCGATCGCACCTGGCTTCTTCTTCGCGTTGATTGCTCCGACCATAACCACATTTTCTAATTGTCTCATCCGTTACGTTGCCTGTCTCATAAGACACTCTGCTGTGTCAGGGTGAAACAATCTGGGCGACACGAATCATTCAGTAGTTTGGCGGAAATCCTAGATTACCTGACACAATTTCGTTCTTCAGGACCATGGCATGGAGCTTGTTCTAAGGGTTCAGCACTGTCGATGGGAGAGCTGACAGTATTCGACGCGCCGGCTCCCAGTAAGTGCATGGCCCCGTTGGAGAGAATTCCAAGATGATCGCGCAAAGACTTGTGCATAAGACGGCTTATTTCTCACGAAGACCGACACATCTTGTACGGGTTGACCGACGCTGAGCCATGGAACCTTCGCAGAGCCGGAGTCACCGGATGGAGCACTCGATGGGACGACGTCAACCGGTTCGCGTGTTGCTGGTTGATGATTCCATCCTGACTCTTCATGGGCTCAAGACATTTCTCTCGAAGAGTAGTCACATTGATATTGTCGGCGTTGCAAAAAATCGAGCCGAGGCTCTGGCCGCAATCCAGACTCATCGACCGAACGTGGTGGTATTGGAGGTACGAGTGGGACAAGCGAGCGGAATCGACTTGTGCAGAACTATCCGTGAGTCACGTCTGAACATTGGTGTCCTCTTTTTCACGGCGCATGACGATAAGGATCTCTTGCACTCCGCCATTCTAGCTGGAGCACAGGGGTACCTGTTGAAGACTGCCGCAGCCGAGGTTGTTGTGAAGAGCATAGAAATCGTTGCGACCGGGGAGGCCATTATAGACCATCGGTTGACTCAGCACGTGATCGCATGGGTTCGGGATGGAGGTGAGGCCACGCAAGAAGGAACCCATGGTAAGTGCTCGAAAGACGATCTTCGGTTGCTTTCCCTGGTGGCGTCCGGGAAGACGAATAAGGAAATTGCAAAAAGACTGAATGTTTCACCGAATATTGTTGCCGCTCGCTTGCAGAGGATCTACAAGCGTTTGAAGATATCCAGGCGATCCGAGGCGGTGCGTTACTATGTACATTATGTACATCTGGAAAAGGGCACGTACGGGTTTGAAGGCTTGTATCACTAAAATGACAGGCTTTTCAGGTCGCTGGTGATGCAGGCAAACAATCTGTTGCGGCATCGAGGTAAACCAAGTTATACCTAAGGCCGACGGACCTACCTATGTGCTTAGCATTACGAAGGAGATGAATGAAGCCGTTCGTGCTGCTGGTCGCCGTGTTGACTTTTAGCATTGTGGGGAATTCGGCCTTTGCCGATGATGGAACGATCCCGACAACACCGATTTCGCCCGTGGATGTCGTGACCTTGAACGACGGCAGTGTGATTTATGGCGAAGTGGTGGAGATGACGAGTGGGTTGTTACAGATCAAGAGTTCGATGGCGGACGATCTCATCAAAGTCAGATGGGCTGAGGTCCATAAGCTGAGGATCACTCATCCCATTCCCTTTCATTTAAAAGAGGGCATCGTTCTGATCGGGACTGCTGAAGAGAGTGATCCAGGAATGATAAAACTGAAAGCAGAGTCGACCGGAAGCATGATGACCGTGCCGATGGATTCGGTGACTCAAGTGAATCCGTTGGTCCAACCACAGATCATCTATACCGGTAATTTGAATGCCAGCTACTCACAAGCAACAGGAAACAGTCATCTTCGGAGTATCAGTCTGGTGGGAGACCTTGTGGCTCGAAGTGAACAACGCCGGTTGACCATACTGGGCCGGTACGTCTATGGCGACAATGCCGGCAGCCTCATCACTCGTAATGCTCGAGGAACCATTAAGTTGGACCATTTTATTACCAAACGGTTCTTCTGGTATGAGTCAGTGTATCTCGAAAACGATCGATTTCAAGGTATAAAACTGCGGACCTCGATCTCCAGCGGACCGGGGTACCAATGGATCGATCGCGGAGATCTCACCGGCCTTTTCAAAGACATGACACTTTACATTGAAGGCGGTCCGGCTTATTTCAATGAAGATCATATTGACCCCCTCCCGGATACGATTAGTTTTCGCGGACGGGTAGCCATGAAATGGGATTGGCCGTTGTTCGATGGCAAGGTCGCGCTGCACCATGATGACGAAATGTTCCCGTCCCTCCAAAACTTCTCTGAGTTCTATTTCACGATGAATAATGCGATGCACTTCAAGATCTTGGATGGTTTGACGAGCGGGTTTCAGGTGACCACGCGCTACGACAATCGGCCGCTCGCCGGCAAGACCAAAACAGACAATCTGTACTTGCTCACGTTGGGATATGCCTTCGACACCACCCGAAAACGATAGGTTGGTGGGCCATATCGCACTGATGCTACTCAGAGGAGGAGAACCATGCTGAAAGAATTCAAAGAGTTCGCCATGAAAGGGAACGTTCTGGATATGGCGATCGGCGTCATCATCGGTGGGGCGTTCGGAAAAATCGTCTCGTCGCTCGTCAGCGATGTCCTGATGCCGCCTCTTGGCTTGCTGATGGGCAAAGTGGACTTCTCCAGTCTGTTCATCGATCTGTCTCGAACATCACCCCCCTCCTTGGCCGCGGCGAAAGCTGCCGGGGCTCCAACGCTTAATTATGGAGTCTTTCTGCAAAGCGTGTTCGACTTTCTCATTATCGCCTTCGTTATTTTTATGTTGGTCAAACAGATCAACCGGTTTAAGAAGGAGGCGCCGCCACCGCCGCCTTCCGTCCCGCCACCGCCGACGAATGAGGAGAAACTATTGATGGAGATTCGTGATCTGCTGAAGGGCCGTCAATAATGCGACGGCGATCACCGGAACAAGGAAGTGGCGAGACGTATACTTCGCCTAAGGAGAAGGAGATCACCATGCGAACGCTCATGATCGCGATAGTGATGACAGGCCTCGTCGCTCTGGCGGGTTGTTCATCATCTCTCAAGCAGCATCCCAATACGTATATCAAGCAGCCTACCGTCTGTATCGATAAAAACTGGTACGGCTACCACAAAGCCGGCGGGTGCCCATCCACCGCGAAAGCCGTGACACCCGATGCTTCGCAAGAGATGGCCGCCCGCCTTGCAGCTCTGGAGCAGGACCGTCAACGGTCGGCTGACGAACTGGAAGCAGCACGGAGGCAAAATGATGCTCTCAGCAGCCGCGTCAGCGACTTGGAGCGGCAACTTGCGGATCGGGATCGAGAGATCGCTGCGCTACATACCGATGCCGGCGATTCGAGACTTTCCAGTCAGCTGTCGGCGGCACAAAGCGACTTGAGCCAATCGCAAGGAGACAAGGATCGGCTTGCCGAGGAACTGGCTGCCGCGAGGCAGCACATTGAGGATCATGACCGGCTGGCGGCGGAGTCGGAGGCGCAATTAGCGGCGGCGAAACAACGTGTGGCCGATCTGGAAAGCCAGCTGGCCGATCGTGACAAAGAACTCGCCGGTCTTCGAGGCGACTTGTCCGCTGAAACGGCGAAGTTGCAAGAGGCACAGCGCGGGTTGATCCGAGCCCTTCGTCCTGAGATCGACAAGGGGAACATTACGGTTGATTTAAACAGCGAGCGCCTTCTCATCAACTTGGCTTCCGGCTATCTCTTCGGCTCCGGTGAAGATCAACTTCAGCCTGCCGGAACGGACGCCCTACAGCGGGTAGGCGGAGTCCTCAAAGATTTCCCAGAAAAGCACGTCCATGTAGCCGGTTATACCGACAATGTGGCGATCAAAGGCGCGTTGAAGAAGAAATTCCCATCCAATAAAGAACTCTCGGATGCCAGAGCCGAAAGCGCTGCTCAGGCATTGCGGGACGGTGGAGTGGCCGGCAATCTGTCGGCGGCCGGCCATGGAGAGACGAACCCCGTCGCGAGCAACAAGACGGCGGAGGGACGGGCAAAGAACCGCCGGGTCGAGGTCATCATCAAGTAACAAAACCGGCTCATCGTTATAGAATCAAAAGGAAGGGGCTCTCTGAAGGCAGAGCCCCTTCCCTCGTGTAGCCGCTCAATTCCTAGTGCACGTCATCTCAAATGCGTACCGCACTCAGCAGGTCTCCCAAGTGATCTTAGAAACCGAGGTCCGAAAGAGAGGGATGATCGTTTGGGCGTCGGCCCAGAGCCCAATGGTACTTCCGCTCCGATTCCGCAATAGGAAGATCGTTGATGCTCGCGATACGCCGACGCATAAGACCGTCCCCATCGAACTCCCAGTTTTCGTTGCCATAAGATCGAAACCAATTTCCGGAATCATCGTGCCACTCATAGGCGAAGCGCACGGCGATTCGGTTATCTTGGTATGCCCACAGTTCTTTGATTAAGCGGTAGTCCAGCTCTTGGCTCCACTTGCGCTCCAGGAACCGCACAATAGCCTCCCGGCCGGTCAGGAATTCCGAACGGTTTCGCCATACGCTATCGACTGTGTAGGCCAGCGATACCTGTTCGGGTTCACGCGTATTCCAAGCATCCTCCGCCATGCGCACTTTTTGTAGGGCAGTTTCTTGAGTGAACGGCGGGAAGGGGGGACGCTTGTTCGGATCCGATGACATAAGGGCCCTCCTACGTAAAGCTTGCGAGTATCAATCGCAAGAAGTAACGACTCGTCATTTCCTTGATAGTGCCGAGCCCGCTTTTGCTGCGCGCCATGCTTCGAGTTTGATGATGCGCATCTATTTGAAGAGGCTAAGGCGCTTCGTACGACGTTTCGAGCCGTAGTTGAGCGATTCGCAGCCCGCGGATCCATTCCCGATTCGGCTATTGAGACAATAAATCAAGTCTTGGCTCAACGTCCAGGTTACCAGAAGCTTGTTCGGACCAAAGGAGGCATTAAACAACGCTTCCATCCCCTAGCGATTCAACCGGTGGAGCTCTTGGCCCTCTTTTGGAATCGGCGAGTGACCTGCTCAGCTCGGGCCGTTTGCGCTACATCAAGAAATGCGCCAACGCCGCCTGTCTTCTGTATTGTTTAGACACGACCAAGAATCACACGCGGAATTGGTGCAGCATGCAGCCGTGCGGCAATCGGATGGAAGTGGCGATGCACTACCGGAGAAGTCGGGGACAAGTTTCTAAGCGGCCACAAGTGGAGAATAACAAAACGGAAGAACCGGTACGTTAATGAGCATTTTGTCTGACCGTGGCCGTTCGTATTGACAGCTCATAGGTCTCAATGCTACCTTCCCCAGCTCTGCTTCGTGCCCCGCACGAACCCTTTAGGTTTGTCCAAATAACGCATGTGGATCTGGAACGGTGATTAAGACAACAGTTGCGCGACGTTACGCTCAAGCCCTCTTCGAGCTCCTCGATCAATCAACCATCGAAGCCACGCGGGGGACGCTCACCGGCCTTGGTCAGGCCATGAAGGAGTCGGCTCAGCTTCGCCACGTGGTGGCCTCCCCTGCGTTCGGGGTTGAGGAGAAAATCGCCGTCCTGACGGCGCTCGGCGACAAGTTGGGATGCCCTCCGGCCGGTAAGGCGTTTTTGGGTCAGTTGGTGAAAAAGAATCGGGTGGGCTTTCTGCCGGAAATCGCCGATGCATTCGGCAAATTGGTCGATCAATCAAAACGGACGCAGCCGGTGAGGGTTTCTTCCGCCACGACTCTTTCACCGGGAGAACAAGATCGAATCAGGACGAGCCTCCGCGAAACGCTCAAGCGCGAAGTCGATGTGACGTTTCAGACCGACGCCGGTCACCTCGCCGGCTTGCAGATTCACATCGGCAGCACGGTGGTCGACAGCACCGTCCGAGGTCGCTTGCATGATTTGCAAGTCCTGTTGACGCGAGAATAAGGAGTAGCCATGCAGATCAGGGCAGAAGAAATCAGTGCGATCATCAAAGAGAAGATCAAGGGCTTCGATAAACAAGTCGATGTCAAAGAAACGGGGTCCGTCATTCAGGTCGGCGACGGCATCGCCAAGGTTTACGGCCTCGATGGAGCCATGGCCGGCGAGATGCTCGAATTCCCAGGCGGTCTCTACGGCATCGCGCTGAATCTCGAGGAAGACAATGTCGGCGCGGTGTTGATGGGCGACGATGTCGGCATCAAAGAAGGCGATCCGGTCAAGCGGACGGGCCGTATCGCGGAAATTCCGGTCGGCGAAGCACTCATCGGTCGCGTCGTGAACGCCATCGGTCAGCCGATCGACGGCAAGGGCTCGATCAAGTCGCAGCATTTCTCCCGCATCGAGGTCGTGGCACCCGGCGTGAACACCCGCCAATCCGTTCGGGAGCCGCTGCAGACCGGCATCAAGGCGATCGACGCCATGATCCCCATCGGACGCGGCCAGCGCGAATTGATCATCGGTGACCGCCAGACCGGGAAGACCGCGATTGCGGTCGATACGATCATCAATCAAAAAGGCTTGAATGTCTTCTGTATCTATGTCGCCGTCGGTCAAAAGCGCTCGACGGTCGCCCGCGTCGTGAAGACGCTGGAAGAAAACCATGCCATGGAATACAGCATGGTCGTCTCGGCCAGCGCCAGCGACCCGGCGCCGATGCAATTTCTGGCGCCCTTCGCAGGCGCCGCGATCGGGGAGTATTTCCGCGACCACGGCAAGCATGCGCTGATCGTGTATGACGATTTGTCCAAACATGCGGTCGCCTACCGTCAGCTTTCGTTGTTGCTCCGCCGGCCGCCGGGTCGCGAAGCCTATCCGGGCGATGTCTTCTATCTGCACTCTCGGCTGCTCGAACGCGCGGCCAAGCTGAGCGACAAACTGGGCGGGGGCAGTCTCACGGCGCTTCCCATCATCGAAACACAGGCAGGCGACGTATCGGCCTACATTCCGACGAACGTCATTTCGATCACGGACGGTCAGATCTATCTGGGAAGCGATCTCTTTTACTCCGGTATCCGTCCGGCGATTAATGTCGGTCTGTCGGTCTCCCGGGTCGGAGGATCCGCGCAGATCAAGACCATGAAACAGGTCGCCGGCACGCTCCGGTTGGACCTCGCGCAGTATCGTGAAATGGCGGCGTTCTCTCAATTCGGCAGCGAACTGGATAAAGCGACCCAGATGCAGCTCGCACGCGGTGTGCGCATGGTGGAATTGCTCAAGCAGGGTCAGTATAAACCGATGCCGGTGGCCGATCAGGTCCTCTCGATCTACGCGGGCGTCAACGGGTTCCTCGACGATGTGCCGGTGGACAAGGTGCAGCAGTTCGAGGGCGATCTGCTCCACTACATCCAGCAGAACCATCCGGAGTTGAAAAAAGAAGTTACGACCATCGGCAAGATCGACGACAAAGTCGGCGGCCGCCTGAAAGAGATCATCGCGACCTTCAAACAGAAGATGGGGTACGGGGCGAAATCGTAAGCATAGGACTGGAGTATCGAGGACTCAGGACTGAGGTGGACGGCGGGGAGCCTAGTTGCAACCTCAGTCCTCAGCACTCAGTCCACAGTCCTGATGGAATACAATGCCAAGCCTTCAATCGTTGCGCAGGAAAATAGCGGCTTTCAAGAATACCCAGAAGATCACCAAGGCCATGAAGATGGTGGCCGCGGCGAAGCTCAAGCGCTCGCAGGATCGCATTCTTTCCGCGCGTCCCTATGCCCATAAGATGCGCGGGGTGTTGAGCAATTTGAGCCGGCGCGTGAACCGTTCTTCCCATCCGCTTCTGCAAAAACGCGAGGGGAAAAAGGTCGAGGTGCTCGTCGTCACGAGCGATCGCGGGTTGTGCGGCGGTTTCAACGGCAACATCGTCCGCAAGAGTTCCGAATTCGTCCGGCAGTGTGAATCTCGAGGCTTGCACGTGAATTTGAGCATCATCGGCCGCAAAGGGCGCGACTATTTTAGACGGCGCAGTTGGCCCATCCGTCAGGAGTGGACCGGCATCTTCGATAAACTCAGTTTCGAGCATGCGATCGACATCGGCGGCGATCTCACGGATAACTTCGTCAAGGGCGCGTTCGACGAGCTGTACGTCGTGTACAACGAATTCAAATCCGCCATTCAGCAACGCGTCATCGTCGAAAAACTCTTCCCTGTCGATGCTCAGATTGAGTTCGGTGCGTCACAAATGGAAGGGGCGACCGGCGGCAGTTATCTGTACGAGCCGGATGAGGCGGACTTATTGAGCGCTCTGGTGCCGAAGCATTTCCAAGTGCAGGCCTACCGGATTTTGCTGGAGTCGGCGGCCGCCGAACACGGAGCCCGTATGGCCGCCATGGATGGGGCGACGCGCAACGCCGGTCAGCTCATCAAGAAAGTGACGCTCTACTACAACAAGACCAGACAGGCTGCGATTACGAAAGAACTCATGGATATCGTCGGCGGCGCCGAAGCATTGAAGTAAGACAGTCCTGAGTGCTGAGAAGTGAGTGCTGAGAAATGGAAGTCCCACTCAGCACTGAGCACTCAGAACTCAGTACTCGAGCAAAGGAGTTATACAGTGAGCACAGGAAAAGTCATTCAAGTCATTGGACCGGTCGTGGACGTGGAATTCCCTCCCGGCCAATTACCCAACATCTACAATGCGCTCAATGTGACGCAGGAAGAGGATAAAGCTGCGGGCAAGCCGGCTGTGAGAATTACGCTCGAAGTCGCCCAGCACCTCGGTGAAAATCGCGTGCGCGGGGTGGCGATGTCCTCCACTGACGGGTTGACGCGCGGGATGGATGTCCAGAACACGGGTGCTCCGATTTCGGTGCCGGTTGGGCGCGAGACGCTCGGCCGCCTTATCAACGTGCTCGGTGAGCCGGTCGATGAAAGAGGCCCCATCAAGACGAAAAAGACCTATCCGATTCACCGTCCTGCTCCGAAACTTGAGGATCAGGAAACCAAGACCGAAGTGCTGGAAACCGGCATCAAGGTGGTGGACTTGCTCGAACCGTACAGCAAGGGAGGCAAGGTCGGACTGTTCGGCGGTGCCGGCGTCGGCAAGACCGTCATCATCATGGAATTGATCAATAACATCGCCTTACACCATGGAGGATTCTCCGTGTTCGCCGGCGTCGGCGAGCGGACCCGTGAAGGGAACGACCTCTGGCACGAAATGCAGGAATCGAAAGTCATCGATCCGGACGACTTTACGAAGTCTAAAGCTGCGCTGGTCTATGGCCAGATGAACGAACCTCCTGGAGCTCGTCTCCGTGTCGCGCTGACAGGCTTGGCCGTCGCCGAATTCTTTCGCGACGAGGAAAACCAGGACGTGTTGCTCTTCGTGGACAACATTTTTCGGTTCACTCAGGCCGGTTCGGAAGTGTCCGCGTTGCTGGGCCGCATGCCCTCCGCTGTGGGATATCAGCCGAACCTCTCGACCGAAATGGGTGCGCTGCAAGAACGCATTACATCGACCAAGCGAGGTTCGATCACGTCCGTGCAGGCCATCTACGTGCCGGCCGATGACTTGACCGACCCGGCCCCGGCGACGGCGTTCGCACACTTGGATGCAACCACCGTGTTGTCCCGGTCGCTCGCTGAATTGGGCATTTACCCGGCGGTTGATCCTCTGGACTCAACTTCGCGTATTCTTGATCCACAGATCATCGGTGAGGAGCATTACAAGATTGCGCGCGGCGTGCAGTCCGTTCTCCAGCGGTACAAGGACCTTCAAGACATTATCGCGATTCTTGGCATGGACGAGTTGTCGGAAGACGACAAAATGGTCGTGGCTCGCGCTCGGAAGATCCAGCGCTTCCTCTCGCAGCCCTTCCACGTCGCCGAAGCATTTACCGGCGCCCCCGGCAAGTACGTCAAACTCAAAGATACGGTCCGCAGCTTCAAAGAGATCCTCGACGGCAAGTACGATCATCTGCCGGAGCAGGCGTTCTATATGGTCGGCCCGATCGAAGAAGCGGTGGCGAAGGCGGAAAAGATGGGTGTGAAGGTATAGGCGCAATTCGGAAGGGTTGATCTCCTGCTCGCTGCCCGCGCACGATAAGAATGTGCTCGGTCAATGCGCGCAATTGAGATCAACCCTCCCGACTGCGCGCTGGGTGTTAGGAAGAGGTAGAAAAAGATGGCGGGGAAGATTTTATTGGAGGTCGTGACGCCGGAGAAGCTGCTGCTGAGCCTGCAGGTGGATGAGGTTATTGCCCCTGGGTCTGAAGGAGAGTTCGGCGTGCTTCCCGGTCACTGCCATTTCTTGTCAACCCTTCGCATCGGCGAACTTCGTTATCGTGCCGATGGTCAGGCTCATTCCATGGCCGTACTATGGGGCTTTGCCGAAGTCACACCGACCAAAGTCACCGTCATGGCGGAAATTGCGGAAAAGGCTGAAGACATCGATGTGGAACGGGCTACTGCCAAAGTCGCAGAGGCGGAGCGGCGCCTGCAAGCTGGCGGCTTGCCGTCCGAAGTCAAAGAAGCCCAGATCAGTCTCGAAAAGGCTCGTCTCCGCAAAAAGATCGCGGAACGGACAAGAAAGACCGGCCACGCCTAAACTATCAATTCTCTCGCTGCATGACTTGCATTCCTACGTTATGCAGCCTCCTAATGCATAGACCATCCGGCATTCCATTGCGCCTGACCGACAGAGCTGAGATCACTCCGCCGGTCAAGAATGCTGATTACTGGGTTGTGCGATTTCTCAAGGGTCCATAGGCATTCAGTGGCCGCCGTGGCTGTCCCAACTGAATGCTGCCCACGATTACACCCATGACTGGATGGCGGTCAGATTCTCTATCCAGGAAAACCGGGTCCCAACTGAATACTGATCACGATCGCACCCATGACATCATTAATCTTGAAGTCTCGCTTCGGGCTGTCGGGATGGGCATTATGGCAGCCGATACAGGCCTGAGTGACGGCCAGATCGGGATACACCGCTTCATAATAACGGGTGTTGCCGACCTTCGTGACCCCGGTGAAGGGATGGTTGGGTTGAGTCACAATAGTACCGAGCGCAATACTTTGGAGGGGAGTTGTCGCGACATTTCGCTTGTTGATTGGCCACAAGCTGATCAGCCGGTACTGGACGCCTATGCCCTTCTTATCGAGGTGCCGCCCGGATTCCAATAGAAATTGGGCCGGCAGGGGCAAGGTGTGCATATCTTCCCAGTTTTCCGAGGCGACGACGATCCCTTTCGCTTGCATGCGTTCCACGACATGCCTGGTATACGAATCTCGGTCAGCCTCGATGACGGCATGGATGTAGTCGGCTACCGTGTCCATCGACAGACAAATCGATGTGGTCCCCGGCAAGGTGAGAGCCGGGTACAGGACAATCGCGCCTCCTATTGCCAATACCAACAGAGCAGCTCCCCACAGCATTCTTTGGGAGAATGTCATAGATACCTCCTTGTTGTGCGCGCGGAGTGATCGGTTGTCCGGTCGCATCCCGCGAGCAGATGAATGACGCCGGTGTCAACAATGAGAAATCGTTGTGTCAGTGGAGAAATAACATGAGCGGATCGGAAGGGTCGGATGAAACTGTGCGGATCACTAGGTACGCCGGTGTTACCGGCGGGTTTCCTGGGGGGCAAGCAATCGTGGGAAGGTACCAAAGACATGGCCCCGTTCCCTTACTCTCATGACCTGACGCGCCCACACAGTCATGCGACACAGAAGCATACTCTCCGGTATGCGTGTTGTTCAATATTGTGAGCAGGAGTCCGAGGTACGATTACATACCTCCACATATTTGACCGATGAGACGCGGGAGCGGTAGGGTATGCTGTGATTCCGTTCCTCCTCCTTGTGACTCTCGTTCTTTCATCCAACGCGTGGTCGCTCGACGAGCTGTGGCTCATTCAGCCGGTATCTTCGACCACGACATTGACGGGTAACGAGTTGCTCCGAATCGGCGAAATCCATGACGTACAGAACCACCTTGCGGAAGCCTTTACCTACTATGAACAAGCACGCGAATCGTTCCACGCGACCAAACAGCGGCAAGGCGAAGCCACAGCCTTGACAAGGATCGGTTCGATTCTCGAACGACAGGGCCGGAGAGAAGCCGCCGCCGCGCAGCTTCGCGACGCCTTGGCGCTCTTCTCAAAAGTTCCCGCCGGCTCCGCTCATGGAGATGCGCTGTTGGCGCTCGGAAAAGTCTCTGCCTGGTTAGGGTCGCGAGAAGAAGCCGGCCGCTTGTTTGAACGAGCGGTGGACCGATACAGCCGGTCGCGCAACGTCCAAGGGGTCATTTCGGCAAGGATACAACTCGGGCTCCTACGCATCAGTGACGGGTTGACCCAAGAAGGACTCCGGTTTCTTGAACAGGCACTCAAGGATGCCAGCAACCGCCAGGACAACGACCAGATACTCGCTGCATTGCTTGCATTCGGTGATGCCCGTTGGATCATGGATGAGCCTGATGCGGCGAAGCAGTATTACGAACGGGCACTTGCCGTGGTCGAGCAAAGGCCTCAAGCCGGCATGGAGGCAGTGTTGCGCTACCGCATGTCCGTGATCTATGGCGCCATCGGCCAACAGGAGAAAGGAATAGGATCGGCGAAGCGTGCGGCGACTCTCTATCAATCGTCGCGCGATTCATCCGGCGAGGCGGCGTCATGGGCGCTGCTGGCTTCTCTGTATGAAGCGCTCGGGCAGCATCAAGAGGCGGACGATGCCGGACAGCGTGCGCTTGCGATTTTCCGCCGGCGACAAGTTGTCGTGCATGCCGCCGGCCAATCGGAAGACCCTCTTCTCTCGGAGTCGAAGTAAACACAGAGAACTGTCGTCGATCTTCCATTCCGAAGCAGACCTCCAAAGACGTATCGGAGCAATTTTCACGTGAAGTTCTGGTATCACGAGGAAGTGCGTTGAGCAGATGCTCTACCCCGTCCCTTGAGAATAGATGAGATAGAATTCGTGCTCTTCGTCGTTTTCCCGGCTGAGCGGCTTCGCCTCCGCTGAGAATATGGCCCTCCGTTACGAAAGAAGCAAACCAACGCTCTCTCCAATTGCATTTGGCCGATGCTCTTTAGTAGCGTACTCGCTCATGATTACGGAATTTATCATCACCGCGGGAGAACAGCCCAAACGGCTGGATCTCTTTCTCGCCAATCGGGAACGGGATGTCTCACGCTCGGCGTTGCAGCGCCTGATCGAGCTCGGGCGCATCCGCATCAACGATCAGATGGTCAAGCCGAGCCACAAAATCAAACCCGGCGATAAGATCACCATGGACGTGCCGAAGCCGGAGCCCCTTTCGATCAAGGGGGAGGCTATTCCTCTTGAAGTTCTGTTCGAGGATGAGTCTCTTTTGGTCTTGAATAAGCCGCCCGGGATTGTCGTCCACCCTGCCCCAGGGAACTGGACCGGTACGCTTGTCAACGCACTGCTGCATCATTTTCAGACGTCGGGTGGAACCATTTCGACCATTGGAGGGAAAGAGCGGCCAGGCCTCGTCCACCGCCTGGACAAAGAAACGTCCGGCATCATGGTGATTACCAAGACCGATACGGCACATCGTGCTCTTGCAGCGCAATTCAAGCTCCATACCATCACCAGGGTTTACGAGGCATTGGTCTGGGGCGTTCCCAAGAAAGGCCGAGGACTGATCGAACTGGCTATCGGTCGGGACATCAAAGACCGGAAGAAATTTTCGTCGAAAACGACCAGCCCTAAGGAATCGGTGACGGAGTACGTGGTGGAGCGGCGGTATGGAAGAGTGGCCGCCCATGTGCTGCTTTACCCGCGAACCGGCCGCACTCACCAGCTCCGGGTTCACCTCACCTCCTTGGGACATCCCATTCTAGGGGATCACACGTATGGAGGGAGAAAAGTGTGTATGATCGGCCAAGTAGAGATTCCTCGGGTGATGCTCCATGCCAGAACCCTTGGCTTCACTCATCCGGGGACGGGGGGTGTGGAAGATTTCACGAGGCTGATGCCTAGCGATATGGAACAGGTGATGCGTGCGCTTGAACAGTTCCTTATCCCCGGGAGGAAGGAGTCACGTGGACCGGCCGCCGACATGTACATTGGCGAGGATGCATGCTGACCACCGAAGTACTTGATGCCGTGGGAGGATTAACGGCTCATCTCAAGTCCTATGCCGCCAAGCTTCCACCCATTGTCCACTTGAGCGCACTGTCGTCGGGCCTGAAACCTTCTTTTGAGGCGGTCGATAGCTATGAAACCATCGTCTCCCGTGCCCGAAGCCAGAATGCCGGAACTCCATATAAGGCGCTGAATGAATCGTTGGTGTCATCTCTGGAGGCGTTTGAAATCGGGAACCTCCTCGGGGCCGTTCAACCGCTTCTCTCAGCATTGGATCATTTGGAACGAATGCAGCGGGATAATGAAATTGAGATGGGACGAATGGACGAAAAGCGGCTTAGAGAATACCGCGTCGCTCTACACAAAGTCCTTCCAGGCAATAAGCCGGAGTTGGACGGCGCGGGCGGCGGCATGTAGAAGCCAATGTAATGATGAATGGTAAATGGTTCATGTATCTCTAGGGTATCCACATCCACCATTTCCCATCGACCATTGTTCTCACTCAGTGTCCCATTTTTGGCCCTAATGCGTTCGCGCCGACGGTGACGAGTTTAAAGCGAGCCGTGCTCCCGCAGTGAGGGCACTTCGCTCGAACGGTTTCATCGTCGATCACCTCGTACTCATCCGCCTTTAGCCACATGAGTTGGAAGCACTTCGGACAGGTTCGGACTTGCGTTGACATCGGTTTCCCCGTACACTCAAGGACAATTCGGGAGGATACTCTAGTATAAGATGCCTCCAACCCTCAAGTCCGGCGTCATTTACTCCCATAACGAACCCCCTGACGCCTCTCAGCTCCTGAGGCTGTTCCAGCAAGCCCCATGGGCCAAGGGCCGATCCCTCGATGATGCGAAGGAAATGCTATGTCATACCGACCTGACGCTTTGTGCTTGGGATGGAGATCGTCTCATCGGGTTCGGCCGAGTACTCACCGACTTTATCTATCGCGCAACGATCTGGGATGTGATCGTCGACCAGGCCTACCAAAAACAAGGCATCGGGACTGAAATCGTCCGGCGTATCCTCAATCACACGCGTCTCAAGAAGGTGGAACTCTTTTGGCTCTGTACCAGGCGGCCTGGTTTTTATGAAAAGCTTGGTTTCAGCTCAAAAGAGCAGACCGGCATGGTTTGGAGTCGAAGCAAAGATAGTCGGCTTGAGTGAAAGCATTGGGTCATGTCTCTTAGCAGAGGATGTTGACAAGCTATTTTGCAAGCGTAGCAAAGCAGGAGATCCAGAAGTCCTGAACTCTTCCTCGGAAGCCCGCAGGCTGGTCAAAAAGGTCGTTCAGCAAGGCCGCAGCTAGCGAAAGGCCGAGGCGTACGTAGTTGGTACGTTGAGGCCTTGAGCGCCGCGAGAACGCCGCTGGCGGACTTTTTCAACAGCCTGCTAGAAGAACATCTTCCCGCCGAAGAGAAAGCCGAATGAGGATGCATTCCAGTCATCATTCCGTAATCCATTGATGGTTGCATGGCCGTCGTTCCGCTTGTAGGCCCATTCTGCATTGAGGGCAAACCGTTCATTGAGCTTGTAATCGGCTCCCCACCCTAACCGCCAAGCAAAGGTATTGCTGGGGCTCACGCTAAGGGTCGTGTCTTCTCCGAAGCTATTGATGTTTACGCCGAAGCTCATGTTCACATATGGGATTACTTGACCTAATCTGACCGGTCGTACTTCCAGGGTCGGCAGCACCGATACCGTATCTTGATGTCCCAGGTCCAGGTCAGGTCGCTCTATATTGACTCCGTGGCGCTCCCATTCGAGCATCATACCAACCAGGAGCCAGTTGTTCACGCTGTACAACCCTTGAAAATTGACGAGCGGTCCGACCGAGGTTGAGGTGTTTTGGGAGAGCTGTTGGGTCAGGGGTGAAAATCCTGCTCGAAAGCCCAGTATCCATTTGCCTGGTTCTATCCCTCCGAACTCTCCGGCGAGCGCGCCGTTTGAAAGGGGGAATAGGGCGACGCCGACGGTGAACACCAACCCAACTACGGCCGCTCGGAACGTGTGCTTGTGCATGAGATGTCTCCTCTCGTGCTCGACTTTCTCATCGAAGTCCAATGGAATAAATGGTCCTTGCCGCCATCTCTTCTTGCACTAGGAAGAACGATAGCATGACGTTGGACGGTGGTTGTGCCATACAAATAGCATTATCAGAATAATGGAACAAGATACCTAATGAGAATGAACGAACTGCGTACGCCTCATCCGCTTCGGCGACAAAAAGACGGCGATAAAAAAGATGGTGGTCGCCAATAGAACTATTGCGGGCCCGGAAGGGATGTCCCAGAACGCGGAAATTATAACGCCGGCGACCGAGGTCAGGATTCCAATCGCTGCGGAATAGAGAGTCAGTGCGGCAAGGCTATGAGTGAGTTGGTAGGCGGTCGAGGCGGGAATCAGAATCATGGCAAATACCAAGATGGCTCCCACAGTTTTCAGTGAGACGACCACCGTCAGAGCGACCAATGTCAGGAGGAGAAAAAATATCTGTCGTGCGGGCACGCCTGACGCTTCGGCCATTTCTTGATCGAAAGCGATGAAATAGAGTTCTTTGGCAAACAGCAGAAGGAGTCCCAATACGAGCACACTCAACGCACCGATGATCTGCAGTTCCTCAGGAGTGACCGATAGCACACTGCCGAATAAATATCCGTACACTTCGGCATTGTAGGTCTTCATCAGTCCGATAAAGAGAATGCCCAGTGCCATAGTCGTGGTATAAAGAATGCCGATTGAAACATCCAGTTTCATTCGGCCACGTTCTTCGACCCACCCGGTAATCCAGACCGTCGCAAGGCCGAACACAATGGCCGGCAGCAATGGCGGCCATCCCATCAAGTAGCCGAGTGCCACACCGGCGAACGCAGCATGCGACGTCCCGGCGCCGACAAACGCCAATCCCCGCAGGACCACAAACACGCCGATGACCGAGCAAAGCCCACCCACCATCGCGGCGGCGAGAAGAGACCGTTGCATGAAATCGTAGGCGAGAAGATCGAGCATGCCGACCTATTAAAACAGCCTCAGTTCTTATACAGGATCACGGGATCGCGGCCGTTCGAGACGAACATATACTGGGCTAGAACCGGTACGATAGGCAAGACCATTGCGACCATTTGATGGGACTATTTGCGGAAGTTCCAAGAGGTCAAGAGTATGTGCGAGCGGAATTGAGCCAGTTGGCTGTAGCGTTGATGCATTGAAACCGTATAGAGCCCTCTCCAATTACAAGCTCATATCGGGTTTCACAAATGTCACTCAGTTTTCCTTTCTATGAGAAGAACTTTTTAACAAGGAATGATGAGCGGATGTCTTGAGAGCTGCGCGCCATGAATCGATCGAATATGGCCCTGCTTCCCATAACACAAGAGCGGCCAGACACGCCAGGTACAGAATGGCAGATTCGTACCCAGGTTGACCGAACTGAGCACCCGTCGCCGTCACTGTTTGCAGTTTGATCGAACTAAATCCGTAAGGCAGATGAACGGTACACGCAGCGACCAGCAAGATGATCGCCATAGGAATGCTGAACACCAGCACAAACGCACCGAGCAGGACGGCCAATCCACTTACGAGCTCAATAATGATAGTCGCCCACGCCATGAGTTCGGGCATTGGAACTCCCATGGCATGTACGATATCGACAAAACGCTCCGGCCCTTTGAGGACCTTCGCATACCCGTGTGCCATGAATCCGTAACCAACGATCAGCCGCAGTGGAATGGGGACCCAGTGTGCATATTTCGTCATATGAAACTTCTAAATTTGTGCTCGGGTCGAACCACGTGAAGATCATTATTGGCGCTATCGCGGTCGAAGCTCTGCTGCGCTCAACTGCGTCGTCTGGCCATCGGCGACCTTGTCGTAGCACTCGGTCCGCTTAGTGCGAAATCTTCGCAGCGAGCACATCGACTTGTTCGATCTGTGGTGGTTGAGCCAACAAATCTGGAGCCTTTGCCATCAGTGCTGCCGCAATTTGTCCCCCCAGATGCGCCTTACGCCCTGCTTCATCGGCAAACGCGTCAAAGATGCCAAATTCAGCAGGTCCAAATTTAAGGGCAAACCAAATCGGCGTGGCGGCTTCCTGATTCGCTAAGGCAAGGCCATCTTCGAGAAAACGAGCCACTTCGCTTTCCTTCCCTGGTTTAGCCTGCAACCGCACTAACAATGCTACTCGTACCATGGTCTCCATCCTTTCTGAAGTTGACTGCATTGCTGTGCGCATCCTAGCGTGTGAACTAAGTAAGGTCTATTGGCAAGAATGCCAATTATGCTACAATTCTAGCCATGCGAATTTACCTCTTGGCACTTCAGGACACCTTCGATACTGGCTTATCGACCCTTCTTGACACCTTCAGTGTGGCGAATGAACTCGCAGCCTCCTCGAAGGCATTGACGACGCGTTTCGATGTCACCATCGTGGGCGTCCGCTCACGCGTGACCACGAGTCACGGCCTCTCGATCCCGGCAAAACCAGCGACGGGACTTGCTCGTCCCGATGTCGTCCTAGTCCCTGCCGTGGGGGCGAAGATGCCCGATGCCTTGCGCATCATGCTCGAGCGACGAGAGATAATGGACGCACAGAGTCTCCTGCGGCGATGGTTCCAGCGAGGCACCTTGCTTGGGGCAGCCTGCACAGGCACATTTATCCTTGCAGGGACTTCACTGCTCAACGGTCATCATGCGACGACTTCCTGGTGGCTGGCTCCCTTCTTTCGTGAACGGTATCCGCAGGTGGTGCTGGACGAGTCGCGTATGATTGTCCACTCGTCATCTTTCATCACTGCCGGCGCCGCGCTGGCCCACCTCGATCTGGCCTTGTGGCTCGTGCGTCGCCGTAGTCCCGCACTGGCGGCGCTGACGGCCCGCTACCTCGTGGTTGACCCAAGACCGATGCAAGCGACCTTCGCCATTCCCGACCACCTGGCGCACGCAGATCCGTGTGTGGAGCAATTCGAACGGTGGGCTCGCCGCCGTTTGAGTGACGGCTTCTCGCTCCATGAAGCCGCCCGTGCCGTGGCAACAAGTCCACGAACCCTGACGCGTCGACTGCACGCCGTGATCGGGAAATCGCCGCTTGCATACTTTCAGGACCTTCGCGTCGAGCGCGCCGTCCATTTACTACAGACCAGTGACCACAGCGTGGACCAGATTGCTGCACAGGTCGGCTATGCCAATGGGGTGACATTGCGAACCCTCATCCGGCACAAAATTGGCCGAGGCGTACGAGAGCTCAGAGCACGGGCCTAGCGGCAAGGTCTTTCCTCCATTTCCAATGATGGCTGGCGACATGGTCAAACCTATGTGACGGACCAGGCCCATACGACGACGTTGCAGCGTACGAACTGAGACGCCCCGCAATGACGTCGGTTGTGAATAAATTGATTGAGGGGTATATGGCACTACACCGGAGACCATGAGATCATGGCGCAGAACATCCCTCTGTGTCGGAAGCGTGCTGAGACTTGCAAGCCGTTACTGTGTAATGGAGCCGCGAAGCGTAAATTTCTCTTTAGCCCGGCCCTTTATACCCCGTATTCATCATCGCGAAGACAATAATAGCCAGGGCAAATGCTCCAAGGATAATGTAGGTGACGATATCAGCTTTACCAGGCATGGTCTGACCTCCTTGGTAAATTTCTTGGTAAATTGAAAAGGCATCTAGAATATCCGGCAAGCCAAGTTAGAGAACTAGGAGAACCACCGGTCCCTAAGATATTAGATTCGACGATTCGACCCAACTTATTCCTTCCGACACGTCCCCTTTTCCTGGGATAATTGGAGAGGTGATTCCACTCTGCCTACCACGACGATGCACAGAACTTATCTGGGGAAACTCCCACAACACGATCCATTGCACGCGTATCTCCAGCATGCCATTCAGCCGCAGATCGGCCCTGCCTCACGTCATTCGGGATACCGTGTCTTCCGGCTCAATGGCTCACACGATGTGTACCTGTATGAAGACCGCGCGACCAACACCAAGGTCATCGGCAAGTTTTTTCTCTCCTCCAAAAAGAACGACGCCGGAAAGGCAAGCTCCCGCCTGACACGCGAATTCGACAGTCTCTGCATGATGCGCGATTACGGGCTGATAGGCTACCCCCACCATGTCGTAAGACCGCTGGGCCGCCAGTACGCGATGAACGCTCTGCTCATCACCGAATACTGTGAGGGAGAATTACTCAGCGACGTGATCCGGCGAGTGATTCAGAGCGGGGACCACGGGACACTGTATCATGCACTCACCGCCCTCGCGTATTTCTTGGCTTCGTTCCACAACCGAACGGCCAACGGCGTGGGGGTGGACTTCCACCAAGACTGCGCATATCTGGACCGCCTTATTCACCGGCTGCAGGACATCCGCGCATTCGAAAAAGACGAGAGAGGCGAATTATACTGGCTGCGTGACCAGTGGCGTCATCAGACGCGGATGTGGGAAGACCAGCAGGTTCTCGTGCATGGGGACGCGACCCCGGAAAACTTCCTGATTGGGGACGGATTACAAGTCATGGCGTTCGATCTGGAGCGAGCCAAGCATGCGGATCGCGTGTTTGATACCGGCCGCATCGCCGGCGAATTAACGCATTTCTTTCTGCGGGCCACCGGCAAGAAGGACGCCGCTGAGCCCTTCATCGGCCACTTTCTGTGGGAATATGCCTGCCACTTCCCCGACCGCGATCGCGCCTTTCAATCGATCACGGGAAGGACCCCATTTTACCTCGGCATGACGTTATTACGCATCGCGCGAAACCAGTGGAT
Organism: Nitrospira sp.; assembly: GCA_030123625.1. NCBI lineage: Bacteria > Pseudomonadati > Nitrospirota > Nitrospiria > Nitrospirales > Nitrospiraceae > Nitrospira > Nitrospira sp. Next base: position 1,751,235 of record CP126121.1, on the reverse strand, counting down.
CGACCACGACTATCGTCATCGCCTGATCCATGAGGCAGCAGCCTGTTTGAGGGCCCTGTAGATGCAGGTCAAAGGGATTATTTTCGATATCAATGGCACGCTGACGGATATTCACACCAATGAGGGGCACGATGAGATCTATCGAATCCTGAGCAACATGCTCTCCTATCAAGGCATTGTGCTCGAACCGCATGTCGTGAAGGAGCTCTATTTCCAGATCATGAAGGAGCAACGCGCGGCCCGTGAGGGGCGGCACCCCGAATTTGATGCTATCGGCATCTTCCATACGATCCTTACGCAGTACGCGACGGACTTTACACGCGGCCTGTCGCCTCAGAAGCTGGAGCAACTCCCGAGACTGCTGGCCGAGACGTACCGCGCCGCCTCACGTTTTCGGTTACAGCCCTATCCCGGCGTGGTGGACACCATCCGGCAGCTGCATCAGAACTATCATCTGGCCATCGTTTCCGATGGGCAGACCGCTTATGCCGTTCCCGAGCTGAACACCGTCGGGCTCGCCGGATATTTCGACCCGATCATCATCTCGGGAGACGTCGGCGTCCGTAAGCCACACGAACGCCTGTTCACGGACGCATTGACTGCCATGAAGATGACACCGTCCGAGGTGCTGTTTGTAGGCAATGATATGTATCGCGATGTGTATGGAGCGAAGAGAGTCGGGATGACCACGGTCTTTTGCAAATCAAACCAAGGCCTGGCGGAGAAAGAAGGCGTCAAACCGGATTATATTATTTACCAGTTCCCCGAATTGCTCACCGCCATCCGCTTCTTCGAGGCTCAGTGATGAAACGGGGACGTGGGAATCCAGTCCGTCTACTTCGGTCTTGCGCCGCTGAGGTTGCCAAAATGGACCATGCGTGCCACGTGGTCTAAATCGATCGCATCGACGCTGACAGTCTTGGAACAGAGACCCAGGACTTTTATACTCTCCCTATTCCTGGTCTACGGTGATGCTTTGCTTTTCCACGGTCGGTAGGATTTGACGCTGCACGTCCTCGGTAATGGTGAACCGAGCATAGGCATTCTCGACCATTTGGTTGGCATAGAGGCGTCCGCTCGGCGCCTCGACCTTCAACGCAATGCTCGTCTGCTTATTCGGTTCAATCGCGATCGTCTGCGCAATGTCTTCCCTGACATAGGGATGCCAGACCTTCACCTGATAGGTCCCGGGCGGGATACCGCTCAACTCGAACCGTCCTTCATGATCGGCCACGGCATAGTATGGATGATCTGCGACCAATGCCCAGCTCTCCATGTATGGATGGAAACCGCATTGCATGCTGAAAATCTTCCGGTCTCTCGTCATCTTGACCGATTGCGTGACGGTCTTCCCTTCGTAGTGCGTGTGAACACGCGTGCTCAATCCGGCTTCATGAGGATAGCGTTGACTGATCGGCAATGGAACATTGAACAAGACGCGAGGCCCTAAATTCGAGGTCTCATAGGCTTGAACGTCGTGCATGGCAGGGTCCATGTTCACGACGAGGACATCGTGCTGGTCGCGCACGACATTGATAAACGGCAGAAATCGGCAATCAATGGCTTCGATCCTCGGCGGCGTATAGTCTTCGAAAGGTTTCCCCTTGTCGATTCCCTCAAGATACACAACCACGCGGCGAAATTCCCCATTCGGTCCGGCATCAAAGGGTTGCAGTAATCGCCACCCTTTGCCGTCGGAAATCCGCCCGCAGTAGACTGGGTCCGGCGCGGTCGTGAGATTGTACCCCTTCGGCATCGGTACTTTGCCTTCGAGCTGGACGGTACCCGAAAGCGAGCCGCTATCGGCAATAGGAATTTCTTCATAGGCTCTCATGTCCGGCACCGATACAAGACTGAGCCCATACGCACACACGACGATAAACTTTTGGCGGACAGTCATTTTCATCGCTGCCTCCTTACACAAGGTTGTGAATAATCTCCTCACCATCATGCCGCTTCGTCGAGATGAATGACCGCTGTCGGACTCATCGAATGGACGGGGTCTGCAATATCCGTCCAGATGTTGTATCGGACCATTCGAGACTGGAGAAAACACAAGCTGACATACTGACCTGCTGGAATCCTTACAATATCCTTCATCGCTCCGTACCATGTCTTGAACCCCCTTTCACAACCTACCTGTTGCATTGGCTGAACACCCAGAAATCCGAGATAGATCGGGGCCAAGAGGTCGTTGTGCCACCGAATTTCTTCACCGATGACCGCATACAATTCCGCAGGATTTATGGAGTCCCGTCCATTGATATGGATGTCATGGATGCGAAGCGGCATGGCCGACTTCGAGAACATGGTACAGCCGACTACTACGACAAAGAGCAAGGGAATAGAACTGCCTATGCGTTTCAACATGATCGCCATCCTGGAATGTTTCGAACGTACACAGAAAGTACACAAAGAGGACGGTCACCAGAACAGCAGGCTCGCCGCCTGAAGCCCACGGCGCACTCTTACCATCCACTCAACCGTTTGAGGTTGTGTTAACCAGCCTGCTGGAGGAGAAACTCAATGAGCTTGTGGAGGATCATAGCCATGTCGAAAAACATAGCTAGTGAGAAAGAATGTGGATTCTGGAGAACCGTCGCAATAAGGCATGACGTTAGCCACCTGCTGCCGAGCCGTTATCTTCTGGACAACATATGCTCAATATATAGTGACGGCGCGCGAAAGGAAACCGCCCGTGGGCAACAAAACGCTGGAGTGGAAGGTTAGCAAAGAATTACAGGGGCGCGGTTGGATGATGCGCTTCAGACAATGTCCAAGGTGTTTCCCTAGTTCTCGAATCGATTGTCTCACGCAAAAGTAACGCGAGCTAGGAGGCAATCATGACTGAGAAGAAATGCGCCCATCCTCAGTGTAAATGTTTCGCTCAAGCTGGAAAAGAATTCTGCTCTGACGAATGCCGCAATGTCCGAACGGAGGGAAGTACTTGCCCCTGTAACCATCCGGGTTGTCAAACCTCCAGGTAATTTTGCGGGTCTAACAAGTTAATACTCGCTCGGTAGCGATTACGTTGTACAGAGTAAAGAGGGATGGCCCTGTTAAAATTCAGCTCATGCATAAGAGGAATCGTTTCCCAACGGGTGGTGTAGGGCTGGCTGTGTGATACCATCAATCTGATTAGTGGTGATGGTGGTAATCTTCGACGATGACGAGATCCTTCTCTGTAATAACGAGGTCTTTGCCGTACACCTGGTGAAGAATTTCGGGTTTAAGAACTTCAGCAGGAGATGCTGCGGCGAAGAGTCTGGTCTTGAGAAGAACCAACCGATCCACCCGTGAGCGGATCATATTAATGTCGTGCGTAATAAGGAGGACCGTAAGTTTGAGTTCGTCATGGAGGTGCTGTACTAACTCAATGACACTGTGTTGAGTGGTGATATCCAGACCGGTCGTCGGTTCGTCCAATATCAAGACCTTGGGTTGCTGGGCCAGCGCCCTGGCGATGAAAACGCGTTGTTGCTGGCCGCCGGACAGCTGACCGAGAGCATGATCCTTGTGAGAATCCATTCCGACCTGAGCCAGCGCCTCCATCGCGATGTCACGATCCTTCCTTCCTGGGCGCTTGAACAGGCCCAGTGCTCCATAACGACCCATCATGACCGTTTCGAAGACCGTCACCGGAAAATTCCGATCGACGACTCCTTTCTGCGGAAGGTAGCCGATTTTGGCGCGATGGTGGCAGCGGAGTTCGTCACAGGCACAGTCGAAGATATGAAGATGGCCCTCCACCGGAGCGAGAAGTCCCAGGACAGCGCGACACAGCGTCGTCTTGCCTGATCCGTTTGGGCCGATGACCCCCACGAACTCACCTTCATAGATGGCCAACGAAATATCTTTGAGCGCGATGAGCCCAGGAAATCCAAAGGAGGCGTGGTCGAAACGGATAATAGGCTCGCGGGGGTCAGACACAGGATCCGAAGCTCCTTCCGGCGGTAAGACGATAATGGCTACGAGGTCGTTTCCAACGCACCGGCTAATTGGAGCACATCATGGCGAAGCATGTCGAGGTAGGTCTCGGTTCCCGCCAAACCGCCAGGCATCGTCGTCAAGACGACGACGTGGGCCTTGGTTTCTCTCGCCAGCAGCTCCGGCAGTCGTTGGCTGAGTTGAACCTCGGAGGCGATAACTCTGATATTCTCCTTTCTTATCTTGTCGATGAGGGATTGCAAGTGAAGGGCAGATGGCTCTGTACCCGACTGCATCTGAATCGTGCCGACAATGTCGAGGTTGAATCGCTTTGCCAAATAGGGCCAAGCCGGATGATGGGCGATGAAACGCCGGTTGGATAGCCGCTGAGTACGCGCGAACAGTTCATTTTGCAACTGTCCCAGCCGTTGGAGAAAAGCCGTTTGATTGGTTCGAAATTCTGCCGTGTGGCTCGGGTCTACTTCAATGAGGGCGTCGGTAATGTGGTGCAGCATGATGGCGGCATTCTCCGGGTCCAGCCAGATGTGCGGATTCCCGGTTTCCCCTTCATGATGTCTCCCTTCATGAACGTCAGTGCCGTCTCGAATCAGCTCTACTCCTTGGGACGTCGTGATCACGCGTAGTGATCGGCCTCCCGCGTTCTTCACCAGCGACGAAACCCAGACCTCGAGTCCCATACCGATTTCCAACAACAGCTTGGCTTTCCGGACCGCGACCAGATCGGTAGGCTTGGGCGAATAGGTGTGCTCGTTCTCGTAGCCGCTCAACAAAGAGGTGACTCGCACATGAGGGCCACCGACTTGTTCCGCCAAATCCTTCAGGACGGGAATAGTGACCACCACAGGAATCGGATCGCGAGCTTCCGTCATGGCGCCGACGGGGGTCAGGAAACCGACCAGCACGGCAAGGAGAGAAAAGGCAGGCGACTTCCGCACATGGTTGACCGGAAACATCGGCGGGGACGGTATCATCCGCGTATTCCGGTGTCAACGAGGTCCGCGACGCGGAGAATAATGAGACGCACGGCGCGATGAATAAAGAGCGCCACGTCTGTGCGCGCCGGCGAGTCGGTGAGCCGGCAGTGTCCGAATCTCTTCACGTTTGTGGACGCCGCCGAGTCGGTGAGGTGGCTGTGTCTTGGGGGAATGCCAATGCGGCCTTTTTCAACATCCTGTTAGGCCCTGTCCATTCGCTCCTTGACCATACACCAAAGTTCGATTAGCGTAGCACACCGTGAACCACGCAGTATTCGTGCGGGTGGTGAAAGGATACTGGAGATGAACGTTGTCGGATTGATGTCAGGAACTTCAGCGGACGGGGTCGATGCGGCGCTGGTCACCATCGTCCGTCGAAAAGCCGGCCTCCACGTCGAGATGGCGGCGTTTCATTCGCTTCCTTATCCTCGTTCGTTGCAGCAACGAATTCTCTCCGCATCGGTTTCCGGAACGGTGGCGGATATTTGCCATCTGAACGCGCTCCTAGGCGAATGGTTCGCAGACGCCGCCTTGGGAGTCATTCGGTCGGCTCAATGGTCTCCTGAGAACGTCGATCTGATCGGATCTCATGGCCAAACGGTGCACCATCTGCCGCATGGCATCAAAGATACACGTGTCGGCGCCATACGTTCCACATTGCAAATCGCTGAGCCGGCCGTGATTGCCGAACGTACCGGGATTACGACCGTCGCCGATTTCCGTCCGCGCGACATTGCGGCCGGTGGACAGGGGGCGCCGCTTACGCCAGGAGTCCATGCGCTGCTGTTTCGACATGTACGCCGCGCCAGACTTATCGTGAATCTTGGCGGTATCAGCAACGTCACCTACCTTCCCCGCGGATCAGGCACGGAGGACCTCGTCGCATTCGACACGGGGCCGGCAAATATGGTTCTTGATGGAATCATGTCCCGCACCACGAATGGTCGAGCCTCGATGGACCGCGAGGGACGTTTGGCAGCCAAAGGCCGGGTCGATTCACGATTACTCGCCAAACTTCTTGCCCATCCGTATCTTTCTCAGGCGCCTCCAAAATCGACGGGGCGTGAGGCGTTCGGCGCGAAGATGCTGGATGAATTACTCAGTTGGCAACAAACACGTCGGCTATCGGTCGAAGATCTTCTGGCAACCTGTAGCCGCTGGACTGCCGAAGCGGTCGGTACGGCCAGGCGGTGGATCAAGGAAGGAATCGATGACGTGATCGTGGGCGGAGGCGGTGTCAAGAACCGAGCGATCATGGGATATTTAACGGAGATCTTTGCTCCCGTGCCGGTCACCTCATTCGAGTCCCACGGTTGGGACAGTAAGGCGCTGGAATCGGTGGCGTTTGCCGTTCTCGCGTACCAAACCGTCATGGAACAGTGCGGGAACGTGCCATCGGTTACGGGAGCGGCGGCCCCACGGTTATTGGGTTGCATCGTCCCAAGCGGCCCGCACTGGTATGAGCGGCTGCGGTCGCGTAAAGGCGGAAGTAAGAAGAGATGAAAATTCTGTTGGTCGGTGCGGTCATTGCCGCGATCGTCGGTCTTTGGCGCTATCTGAGGAACGCGCGCCGAAGAAAGAAGCAGACATCGCTGCTTGCCATTCCTCCGGGCGTCACCATCGGCTCTATCCCATTGCTCGAGAAAGAGGAGATCGCGTTGTATAGCCTCCTGCAAATGGCCGTCCAGGAGCGCTACCTCGTGTTTAGTCAGGTGCCGTTATGGTCTTTCATAGAAGTCGAAGCTGGGGAAAAGATGCGTTCCGATATTTTGCACCGGATCGCGCTCAAACGAGTCGATTTTGTCTTGGTCCATCCTGGATCATGCCGCGTCGAACAGGTCGTGCAGATAGAGCATGAATCCATGCAACCTCATCAGGCGGAACGGCAGCACGTCATCGAGACAGTGCTCGACGCGGCGGGAATCAAGCTGACGAAGTTACAGCCGAAGCAAAGCCATTCGCTGCCCGATCTCACCGCTCGACTGGGATTAGCCGAAGAGGAATAACGACGAAGGCTGCTTGGCAGGTGGGACACCAGGACGGCAGCAGGATTTTTATAAAAAGGGTACTTCGAGTTCATGAAGTGTTCCTTGTCCAATGACTCTTAGGTATGGCTATCCCATGGTGTGTCGATCCACCACACGCAACTTTCAGCTATGACTGTCTGTGACGTACAGAGACTGCCGCATCTCTAACAGGAAGCTGTTGACTGCTTCAACGTAGACTGAGGTGGGTGAACTAGAGCGTACCCAAAAGTCCCGAAACTGTTCAGGGTTCAACTCAATCTCGCGTAGGACCTCTCGGATGAGTGGCCGGGCGAGATCTCGGCCCGGGTGATGTGGGACCGTGGTCGTTTGGCCGTCGGGATGTCGATAGAAGACATGACTGCCCTTCTGACGAATGACGTGGAAGCCAAGTGCGAGCAACACTCGCTCCATCGTCTTCGCATCAACCACGCTCAGCCGCGTCATACGGCGACATCAATCTGCTGCAAGCCGACAAAGCGGGGCAAATCATCCAGGTTGCCCTGATACTCTTCCACACATAGCGTGATCACTTCTTTCAAATTCTCGTGAAGTTCATCAAGCGTTCGTCCTTGGCTATGGGCTCCCGGAATACCGGGGATCACCCCCACATATAATTTTGCTTCAGGATCCCACTCCACATAGGCGGAAAACGTTTTCATCAGTGCACCTCCACCAACAAGCCCACTATGCCCCTTATGTGAAGATTAAGGCCAAATCGCCAAATCCTCACATTTTCATTGAACATATGGGTCTAATTATACGGCACCATCGGACAGGCTTGCCATGAATATTCAGTGATTGTGCTGGCGGCCTGGAGCTCCGAGGAGGATCTTGGTGGTCTACAGGATTGCGCCGGACGCAATGGGCAAGCAAGTATGTCGTTGCAAGACGTCTAAATAAAGATTCCAGACCCTTTTTATTCGACGGTCCAAGTTTCTCACTCTATTGTACGGCCTGAAATCTTGCTCCATACAATTCTGTCGGATCCTTAATATAGAAGAATAGAAATCTGGTTGCCCCTCGTATCTCTGTCCTCACAATGAGCGCCCCGTCCTGTGCCAATTCAAGTTGATGAATAATGAGCGCCCGCCCGGTGGTCGCCTCCCCTATGGTGTCCACGAGACGCTCAATAGTAAGCCGATGGTCTTTGCACCACACCTTATCCCCTGGTTGAAGCTGCCCGGTCTTTGTCTCTGAAGACCCAACGATCCTGACCGATATCCTGTGAGGGTCGGTCTGCACCACGTGAATCTCACTCGTGGGCCATCGGCCTGGCACGTTGAGGTCCAGCCCCAACATATCATCCAAGGCCAATCCAGAATTTATGAACATGAAATACGGAGGCATCCCGGGTAGTGCATCCCCATACAATTTATAGGTCCCACTGACATTCGGACAGTCATTATGACTCGCGTGCTCCATGGGAACCTCGGGAACCTCTTCCGGAATAACGTTCGTACCGCCCAAGTCACATGAAGTACAAAGCAGGCATACCAGGATCATTCTCCAGTAATGGGTTTGACTGTTTGTCGATAATGAGATCCACATTGTCATCGGTCCCCTTCTGAGTTTTGAGCGTACAGAGCTTGAAACTATTAGCAGGCACACAGGCCGGCTGAGCTGGACCGGCAAAGGTGCTAGTGGTCATGACGATTGCGGTAGGGAGCGATCTTCTTTCATCAAAACAGGATGTCTCCTACGGCGATTGATTCGTTGCGTCTTCGACACTCGGGCTTGTCTCCACGGCTTTGCGAGCGACTTCTGCTTCCTGGCTATCCGGGTATTGATCCACCACTCGGTCGAACATGAGCCGTGCCGTCTCGTGATCACCCAGTTTCGTATAGGTCTGGCCGAGCTTCAGTGTGGAAGCCGCCAATTTTGGGCTGAGCGGGTAATTGGACACGACGTCATAGAACGACTTGAGCGCGTCCCGATATCGTCCCATCCGATATTGACATTCTCCGATCCAATATTGCGCATTGGCTGCCAAGGATGATTGGCGATGCAGCTCAATGAAAAATCGAAAACCTGCCATCGCCGCTTCGTAGTCGCGGTGCTTAAATTCATCCATGACGCGATCGTATAATCGGCGGGTCGTATCCTGCCGCTGAGTAGGAGTAGCCAAGGACTGGCCGACCGAGAAGAAGATACATAGCAGCATGAGGATTCCGATACATGTGCGGAACATAACAGACCTCCATCTTCTCATATGGCAGCCGAGGTGATTACGCAATCGGTGTGCCAGAGCGACGAATACTCACGAACGAGAAACGCTGAGAAAACAGGATTTTGCTCGATCACGGAAGCCGTCGGTCTTGAGGTTTTCGAGGGGCGTGTAGATGAAGACACAGGTTTGTACAAAGTGGTTCAAATCCCTTAATCTGAGATTTCGGTATGTAATGAGCCCGCTTCCCGCGTAGATCGTAAGAAAACAAAAAACATCTCACGAGGAGCGTATCGTGGGTGAAGAGGCCATTCCGGCCAACCCCTTGGGCGGCCGAACATTGATTGTCGATCGAGCCGATCGACTCTGTTATCCGACTCCAAGTGCGGCACTGAAGGATGTCGGTAAATCGGACCAGGTCTATATCCGTCCTGGAATCTATGAGGATAAGCTGGTCGTCACTCAACGACCGGTGCGGCTTGTCGGTGCCGGACGGGATAAGGTCCACATCTTCTGTCGGCGTGGCGGGCCGCTGTATCTACAAGAAGTACCGGAGGGATGGATTACCGGCATCACGTTCCGCTATGTCGGCAGCGACCAGCATTCGGCACTCAATATCCTCAACTCCACCTGCATCATCACGCAGTGCCGAGCGATGGAAGGCATCTTGTCGGGAGTGGTGTTGTATGGGCCGGAATGTCGTGTCGCATTCACCGACAACGAAGTGTGTCGCAACCGGGAGTCGGGCATTTTCGTCTTCGCGGGCGCTCAACCGCGAGTGGCCGACAATCGCTGCGTGGAGAATCACCATTTTGGCATCGCGGTTCGTGATCCGGGCAGTCGCCCGGAACTGGTGCGGAATCAGTGTGAAGACAACATGCTGAGCGGCATTCTCTTGTTCCAGCACGCCGAAGGATTGCTTGTCGATAATGTCTGTCGCAACAATCAGCACTGGGGCATCGTCATGACACCCGATTCGCATCCCAACCCGACGCTGCCAGCCCTGTCTACGATGAATCGGCTTGAACCGAATCTTATGGGCGCGTATTCAATCTCGGATCAACCGCTTGCGCAGATCGGCCGATGACAACAGCCGAAAATCGACGAAGGAGGGAGGTGATCATGAATTCAAGCGGGTGGGGGAAGTCGAATCATGTGGAATGTGGAACTGAAATGAACTTCCTCCCTGCTGCTTGGCCCGATACATGGCGGCATCGGCATGCTTTAAGAGCTCATCGACTTCGTGATCATCGGTCGGGTAGACGGTAATACCGATACTGACTCCGATCGAAGCTCTGTGCTCCCCAAGGTGGAATGGTTCCGCCAGTAACTGGGTGATTCGCTGTGCGACAAGCGTGATGTCCTCTTCGCACGTCAGGCCTTCGAGGATAATCGTGAACTCATCTCCTCCCATGCGGGCGACCGTGTCCACTTCGCGCACACACTCTTGAAGCCGTTCCGCGACGGCCTTCAAAAGCTGATCACCGACATTGTGGCCCATGGTATCGTTCACCGGTTTGAATTGATCGAGATCGAGCAGCATGAGCCCGAGAGGCTGTTGGAGCCGTTTGCTGCGCGCCATGGCTTGGATAAGGCGATCACGAAACAAGGTGCGGTTCACCAGGCCCGTCAGCTGATCGTATTGAGCAAGATAGGTCAGCCGTTCTTCAGCCCGTTTTCGTTCAATGGCATACCGGATGGAGCGGGCCAATAGCTCAGACTGCCCCTGTCCCTTGATGAGGTAATCCTGTGCACCATTCTGGACAGCTTGTAACGCGAGCGTCTGATCATTGAGTCCGCTCAGCACGATGATGGCGATTGTAGGATTCGCGGCTTGCATTTGGCGTACTGTTGAAAGCCCGTAGCCGTCAGGAAGTGACAGATCCAAGAGGACGGCATCGAAGCGGGCACGGGCCAGCCGTGCAACGGCGTCATTCAAACAAGTCACATGGAGGATATCGAATTCTTTCGTGCCCCATTCCGCCAAGATGTCCTTGGTTAGACGCGCATCGATGTCGTTGTCTTCGACTAATAAGATTTTGATCATTGCGCTCCGGGCCAGAGCTCCTCCCTTGTCCCTCCTGACCACTACGTCACGCACAGGATAAGTATAGCGGAAGGCCCTGAATCAACAAGAGAATCGCCGAAGTAGGACCTGCTATTTTCAGCAGGTCCGAGGCTTCATGGGAGAAAAACACTCGCCTGTCGATGGGGCATTCGCACATGCAGACGAGGCAGGTCACTCGTGATCCCACCAACTTGGAGGAACGAGGTGAGAGCATCGGCGTTTGTGGTGTGCCAATTTAATGGAGAAAAGAGCGGGAGGTGAACAATGGAGTCATGAGCCATGCATAATGACATGGGGGCTACCAGGGTAGGCACCGATTGGACCTTGCGGTGGGCCGATCGCCGCCTCGCAAGCGTACCCCGGCTCAAAGGGCCATAACAGTGAACGACCGACGGTATTTCCTCGTATATAAACATACCGCAATGTGACGCCCATGCGAGCGGCGTCTTCTTTCACCATTCCGGTACATTCATCGGCTGTGTACCCCCGACGTGAAATCAAGAGCGGTTCTCCGGACGCGCTGAAGACGGAAAATTCGCTTGCGCATCCTGTTACCAGGCACAACATACACATCATTCCAGTCAGTCGACTCAATCGTGCTCTTGAGCGCATGAGAACCGTCTCTTTTTTGGAGATCATCAGTGATTCCAGAAATCGGTATACCAAACCATAACATGAAAGCCGGCCATCAATCGACTGGAGGACAAATTTTTTCGTCGACCGTAGAGACTGGACCGTAGAGAGAGGAAGATCCCTGCCAAAATTGCCTCCTTCTCGGCAAAAATTTCCATCCTGATTAAGGCGCTATCTCGGCAGCATAGCGATTCGCGGCAATTTCCCGCATCCTTCTCTGGCACAGAAGTTGAGGGACACGATCGAACGTTGCTCTTGTTGAGAACGGCGTTTGGGTCTCCGGCGAGGTCCGTCCGATGGATGAATTGGATTCGTTCACTGCCTTTTGGGAATGGCTCACGCGCGACGTGACGGTGGTCGGCGGGCTTCAGAGTCCGATGCTGAGCTGGCTCGGTGCCGCAGGTATCCTCGCTCTTTGTCTCTGGCATAGCGCGGTGCTGGTCCGAGGTCTATTACACATTCAACGGACGTTGTCGCGCTTTCAATCGTCCGTCGCGCCTCTCGTCTTGGCACGGCGACAAATTTCCAAGGATTGGCTTGTCATTCCGAGTTTGGCGAAAAAGCGGGCGCGTCCTGATGAGTCGGCGGAAACGCGGCGCGATCTCGATGATTTACAAGCATTGGATCGTGCGGTACGGTCAGAGCAGGCTTTTGCCAGAGACTGGCTTTCATACCGCAAGACACTCGCGGTGGAGCAATCCGCCTGGTTTCTTGAGCCGACCGTCCACAGTCAGCGCTCTGCAAGCGATTTTTTCTCATTCGACTCTCTCTGCGCCGCCCATCTCAATGTCCGTTTTTACCGGCAGCTTCCCGGTTTCATGACGGGTATGGGTTTGATGTTTACCTTTCTTGCTATTTTAATCGGGCTCAGCAAACTCCATGCGAATGGGTCGGAGATCGATGGAATCCAAGGACTGATCAACGGGCTCTCAGGAAAGTTCGTCACATCCATCGTCGGCTTGGCGTGCGCCAATGCGTTCACGCTCCTCGAAAATTCTCTCTGGCATCGGCTGGACAACCGGCACCGGGAGTGCGTTTCTCTCTTGGATGAAATGTTTCCTCAGAAAGCCGCCGATCAACCTCCCTCCGTTTCCTCGTCGGCGAACGGACCTCCGACGACCATCGTCACTCCCGTCCGAAACGATGTCGCACATCAGCTTGTAGAGGTCGTGCAGCAGCGCCTCGGAGCTACCGTCGAGGCTCTACACGCCGCCTCTCAGGCGCTCACGGCGTTGAATTCCAAACGTTCACCGATGAAGTTCGATGATGTGGCCGGGGAAATCGGCCACGAGGTCCAGCGGGCGTTAAGGCCCCTGATGAATCCCTTGCTGGAAGCCATTCACGATCTCAACCGCTCCCTTAAGGAACAATGCGCTCCGGTCCAGCTGTCCCAATCGGAGATCGAAGCGATGCTTCAGGAACTCAGGGACAAGACAACCGCCACGACAGAACCTATACATCAGGCAAATAATGATCATAATCCGGAAACGGCACGGAGGCAACGAAGGGAATGAGGCCGATCTTCGCGCAGGACTCTCGTGACGGTTCTGCTGTGGTGACGAGCGGGGTTGCAGATCTGATGACCTCGCTCGCCGTCATCTTCATTCTCTTGCTCGTGGCCTATGTGACCCGCGTTCAAGACAAACATGCCGATCCCGCCGGGGACCGTGCCACACCGACGGACATGGCGCCGAGCGTTGACCCACGCCGTCCACCACTGGAAGCCAAAAGCCCGAGCGTCCACACGATCACGGTGCCGGATGCGGCGATCAACTTTGAGTTCGGCAAGAGCAGGTTACTTCCTGCCGCCGAAACCTTCTTGTCCGAGGCCATGCCTCACTACGCATCAATCGCTTGCGGACCTACAGAGCAAGAAGTGGAGGCCTTTGTCATTGAGGGGTACACTGACGATTTGGGCGACGATATACGCAATCTGAAACTCAGTCAGGAACGCTCTTTTGCCGTACTGGCGAAAAGCTTGGAAGTAATTCGCGAGAAGCTTCCTTGGGCGTATGACTGCTTCTTGCGGAAAGCCACGGCGAACGGGCGTGGAGAGCAGAACCTCCTACGCGATGATGTCGGACAACCTGACCGCGATAAGAGCCGACGCGTCATTTTCAAGATCCACATGCGGCCGGCGTAGCATGCCGAGCTCACACCATGTCGGCGGTTGTCATTGGCGGAGGCTCGAGAAGCCTGTCCCGTATATGCGGCGGGTCAATTCGATGAATTGCGCGATGGAAAGGGTCTCCGCACGGGTGGAGGGAGAGAGCGAGAGGGAATTCAATGCTGCTGCCACCGGTTTCTGCTCGTATCCCTCATCTTTCAGCGAATTGACCAGTGTTTTACGGCGGTGGGCGAAGGCGGCTTTCACGAGCGCGGAAAATTTAGGCTCTTCCTCCCGGTCCAGCGCTCTCTGGTGCTTGGTCTTCAGCAGAACCACGGCAGAGTCGACTTCCGGTCTTGGTCTGAAACACTGCGCGGAGACTCGGAATACTTTCGTGATTTCCGCCGCATACTGGGCCAGGACTGAAAGCACTCCGTAGTCGGAGCGATCGGGTTTCGCGACCAATCGATCGACGACCTCATTTTGCAGCATAAGCACCATGCGGGGGAAACGGTCGCGCTGGTCGAGAAGCCGGAAGAGGAGAGGAGTGGACAAATAGTATGGAAGATTCGCGACGACGATGGTGCCGCTCGGAAGGTGCTCGATCGGATAGGTCATCGCATCGTCGAGGACGAGTGTGAGATTCGAAAACCTGGGCTGTCGTTCAGTCAGGTACGCATAGAGCCGTGGATCGATCTCGATCGCCGTCACATGGCCGGCGGTATAACAAAGCGCTTCTGTGAGAATGCCGCGCCCTGGCCCGATTTCCAGAACGGTATCGGTCGGGGTCAGCTCGGCCAGCGAGACGATTTTACGGATAATGTTGGGATCAATGAGAAAATTCTGTCCAAGACGTTTGATCGCTGCAGGGGGAAGAGGAGAGTCCACACTCAACGCCCGGTTGGAGGAATCTGGGACAATCGCTTGGCGAGTATCATGAGCGGCGAGCGATAACATTCCACGAGATCCGTAAACTCTTCGACAAAGTCGTTGGTGAACGCCGGTCCCGGCTGGATACGGGCGAACGCCTGTCCTTCCAGAGGTCCGACGGTATTGGAGAGAAGAGCCACCGTGCGCACTTTCCATTTTGCCAATCGTTCCGCCCCGGCGACGGTGTTCAGGTCTTGAAGAGTCTGTTTCTCAAGGGTCTCCAATTCATCAATCTGCTGCCGGATGATGGCAAGGCCCTTCGACATATCAGGCGACACGTCCGGCTCGTTTCGTCCTGCTTGATGTTGCCGCCGTTCTATTCCGAGCGATCCCGGCGGCCAGCTTGACGGCTGCAACCAGACTTCCGGGATCGGCGATGCCCTGTCCGACGATATCAAAAGCTGTTCCATGATCTACTGAGGTGCGGATGATAGGCAAGCCTACGGTAAGATTGACGCATGTGCCGAAGGCAACCAGCTTTAGAGGAATGAGACCCTGATCGTGGTAGAGGGCGACGACACCGTCAAACGACCCTTTCGCGGCTTTCCCGAATAGGGTATCAGCCGGCAGAGGGTCACTGGCCAGAATGCCTTCCTGCCGGGCCGCACGGGCGGCTGGAAGAATTATTCGAGCTTCCTCATCGCCGAACAATCCATGCTCACCGGCATGGGGATTGAGGGCAGCTACTCCTATCCTGGGGCGTTTGATGCCGAACAGCGTCGTCAACGCCGATTGAGCCAGACGAATCGCCTTTTCAATTTTTGCTTGAGTCAGCAGCAACGCAAGATCTCGGATCGCGACATGTGTCGTGACGAACATGATGCGTAACGGCCCGCCCACAATCATCATGCCCGACTCGCGCACGTGAGTGAGATCGGCCAACAATTCGGTATGGCCCGGGTACCGGCAGCCGGCCATATTGATGGCTTCCTTATTGATGGGCGCCGTCACCATTCCCTCGATACAGCCGATCTGAGCCAGTTCGACGGCTTTCTTGATAAAGGCGACAGAAGCGGCACCGGTCTCCGCTGCTGCGATACCAGGCTTGAATGTCCTCAACGGTGTCTCCAGCGGATCCAACACGGCCACCGTTCCTCTCCGCGGCGCCGTCGTTTCATGACCGTGAACTCGAACGATGTTGAGTTTGAGCTTCAGTGCCTTGATCGTTCGCTCCATGACAGGAAGCGATCCGATCACGATCGATCGGCAAATATTGTGCAGGTGAGCTCCGGACAGAGCCTTGGCGATCACTTCCGGACCGATACCGGCCGGGTCTCCCATCGTGATTCCCAGCAAGGGGAGTTTGGAGGATGAGGAACGTGTGCGAGGTGATCGCGACTCAATTGACATAGAGATGCACCGTATAGCCGATATAAAAAAGAGCGCCGGCGGCGAGCAGCCACGGCCGCCACCGGCCTCCGATCAAAATCTGCAGGAGGCAAAGTCCCACCGCCTGCACGGCCACGATCATGGTGGTCAATGCCGATGGCGCGATCGACCATTCGGTTCCGACCAACCCCAGAGCGACCGGGAAGGTACCTTGAAAAACCATGGCCCCTGTGACATTGGCCACGGCGAGTCGGTCTTTTTTGCGATAGAGCCACAGAAAGCTGTTGGACATCTCCGGCAGCTCCGTGGCGAGCGGTGCGATGAGCAGCGCTAAAATCAGCGGCGACATCGCGAATAAACCGGCCATCGACTCTGCGGCCATGACGAACAAATGAGCGCCCACTATCAACCCTCCTAGACCCAAGAGGGCTTGAACCCCGATCATCGCAGATGATGGTATGGCAGCGGCCTTGTCGAAAATCAACGGCTCGAGTTCACTCCCTTCTTCACCACCCGCCGGTTCGAATTTGAGCTTCATGTAGTAAACATACAAACAGATCAATACACCGGCCGCGATGAGATGAATCAGCCTGGAGGGCACGAAGGCGCAACCCAAAGCGACAAAATATCCGATCATAAAAAACGTGAGGTCCATCAGCACTTCCCGATAGTTGAGCTGAAATCGGGCGGTCCGCTTACCGGCTCGTGCATAGAGCAGCAGAAGCACGGCCAACATGGGCAACACCAGCGTGCTGAGCATGAACGGCGCGCCTAAGATGGCTCCCAAGCCGACCTCCACCTCTTCGCGGCTTTCGCCGAAGAAAATCGCAATGATCGGGATTGAGGTTTCAGGCAGCGTCGTGCCGATGGCGGCAAAGATACTGCCGACGGCGCCCTCGGAGATACCCAGCCGCTTGCCCAACCATTCAATGGCATTGGTAAAGATCGCGCAGCCACCGAGCGTGACCGCGACGGAGAGGAGAAAGAGGAGAACGTAGTACAGAACGGTCACGCCCGGCCTCGCCGGTGACGCGTTCTGTTCCGGATCCCACGCCGATAGGCCAGCACGGCTTCCTCCATAACTGTTTTGAGAGGACGACCCGTTCGTGTTGCGATGGCCTTACAGTCCTCATATTCAGGGGCTGCTTTTTCCCAGCCGGCGCCGACCTCGGCGACTTTCATGCGAACGACTCCACCCTGAATCGTGACAGGGACGAATCGCCGGGGGAGGATCCGTCGGCGTACTTCGTGAAGGCGTACTCCGATCGTCGTCGTTTCCTGGAAGAGGACTTCGAGCACGGCATCCGTGCGATCTTCAGCGGCCAGGCAGCTCAACATGACTCCCGGTCGGCCTTTCTTCATGACGACGGGAGCCAGTACGACATCGACAGCACCGACCTGAAAGAGCTGTTCCATGATGTGTTCGTAGGTCTGTGGATTGAGGTCGTCGAGATTCGTTTCAATCTGTATCACTCGCTCGGTCGACTGTGTCTCCGACGCGGACTCTTCCTCCAGAAACACCCGCAAAGCGTTGGGCCACTCGTCCGGATTACGGTCGCCGGCTCCATAGCCTACCGCCATGCTTTTCATGACCGGCAGAGGGCAGAATTCCGACGCCAATGTTCGAAGCAGCGCAACCCCGGTGGGGGTGGCGAGCTCGCAGCGCGGACCGTCGGCGTAGATCGGGATCCCCTTGGCCAGCACCGCCACAGCGGGTCCTGGAACGGGTAAGAGCCCGTGTGAAGTCTGAATGGAACCGGTCCCGACATTGATGGGGGACGACGTGATGCGGGTCGCATTCAAAAGATGGCAACCCAGCACGCCTCCGACGACATCGATCAACGAATCCACAACTCCCACTTCATGAAAATGAACCTCCGTCACATCGACTCGATGGGCAAGACTTTCCGCTTCAGCCAGTCGATCGAAGACCGATCGGCTCCGTTCCTTGACCGGACCGGGCAGCGTGCTGCCGGCAAGGATCTTTCGGATACGGGAGAGCGTCAACGGCCGTTGGAACCCCTGTTGAACGATCACGTCGACCTTGATCGCCGGAAGCGCGCCACGATGCACCTCACGCTTCCGCAATCGGTACCCGCTGAGCCGTAGGCGTTTGAGTCCGTTCATCAAATCTGTCCACGAAAGCCCGGCGCTGACCAGCGCGCCCAGGATCATGTCTCCACTGACGCCGGAGAAACAATCGAAGTGCAGATGCCGACCCACCGAGTTCCTCGTTCGTTCCACGTAAAAAGACCGGACATCTTACCCAAACGTGTTGCCGAACGGCAATCGTTGGTTCATTGTCGACACTTCGTTGACACCCCGGGGATGCTATGTTATCCCCCTAACAATGCGATTGAGTTCCACTGACCGTGCCTCGCGGCCAATGCGCCATCCTCACCCATGGAAGCTGGTTCGGTGTTTTCGTTGAAAACTTCAAACAATCTCCATCGTGCGAAACTCCTGCTCGTGTTTCTCACTCTTTGCGGGTGCCTGACCGCGTTCTCCCCGGCCGACAGTCTTTCAAAGGTAAAATCTTCCCGCGTTCCCAGGCCCGAGCCCGAGCTCAAAATCGTCGCCCTGGACATTGCACCGACCCCGTATATCCTGGGAAACGGGCCTCTTCAGTTTTCCGTCACGGTACAGCTTCCGAAAGACATGGATGGATCCGCGATTTTGGAGGTGACTTCGCTGATTAGTTCGCCTTCGAAGACCTCGCTCCGATTTCTCACGCATCGGCAGCCTGTTCTCATTCCATCGGGAAACGGGGAACTGGAACGGTCGAGGGTATCTGTCGAGCTTGCTTGGGACGGGCAGGATCACCGCAAGCAACTTGCCGGGGTGGGCACCTATTCGTATGAGGTGCGGACCAAGTTGTTGGCAAACGGCGAAAAGGGGTTGCGCACCGTGATGGTCGCTTGGCCCAAGCGCGGCATACTGGAAGTGAAATAAGACTCAGCAGGACGTGCAAGACAGGCGCGCGTTGCGTGGGATGGAGGCCGTCACATGTTCGGCCTCTCACTTTTCTCGCTTGTCGCGCGTTTCCCGCTCGTCTCGGCCGGAACCCAACATATTGATCCGATGCGCGAGGCAGGCCGCGCCGAATCCGTTGTCGATATTCAGCACTCCCACACCGGCCGCGCAGGAATTGAGCATCGTCAGCAGTGCAGCGACTCCTCCGAAACTCGCGCCATAGCCTCGGCTGGTCGGCACGGCAATGACGGGGCAGTGGACCAAGCCTCCCACCACACTCGGCAGGACGCCGTCCATACCGGCCGCAACAATGATGACCCGCGCATCGAACAGCCGCTCTTTCTTTCCGAGCAACCGGTGAATACCCGCGACACCGACATCATACAGCCGCTCGACATGGCTTCCCATCACTTCTGCGGTCACACGGGCTTCTTCCGCCACGGGCAGGTCCGCAGTTCCCGCGGTGACGACGAGTATATGTCCGTGTCGTGTCTGCCTGGATGGGCGAATCGCCACAATACGCGCATCGGGATAGTGCTGCGCTCGCCGATCCAGACGGCGAATGGCACGCGCGACCGATGGGTCGGCACGAGTCGCCAGAAACGGCCCCTGTTTCTTGATGAGTGCCCGAGCGATGGCGATGACCTGCGCCGTGGTTTTTCCCTCACACAAGATCACCTCGGGGAATCCCTGCCGTAACGATCGATGATGATCGAGCGAAGCAAAGCCCAGATCCTCGAAAGGCAATGATCGTAAGCGCTGAAGCGCCTGTTCTACCGTCACGTGTCCGTGACGGATCTGTTGTAACAGCCGTTCGAGCCCTTCCGGATTCATGCCCATCCCTTCTCCGGTTTCGCATCCCGTTCCATCAAATCACTGACGGCTTTTCGACAGGATTTATCGTCATAGAGGACGGCGTTGATTTCCTGAATGATCGGCATATCGATCCGATAGCGGCGGGCCAACGTGAGGGCCGCACGACTCGTCCGAACACCTTCTGCGACAGCCTGCATTCCGGCCAATATCGTCTTCAGCTTTTCTCCCTTGCCGAGCCGAACTCCTACCCAATGGTTCCGGCTGAGTGTGCCCGTACAGGTCAGTACCAGATCGCCGACCCCGGAAAGTCCATAGAACGTGCGAGAATCAGCTCCCATTGCCACGCCCAGTCGGATGCTTTCAGCCAGGCCGCGAGTAATGAGCGCCGCACGGGCATTGAGTCCGAGGTCCAGACCGTCGATTACACCGGCGGCCAGCGCCATCACATTCTTGAGGGCCCCGCCGAGTTGAACGCCGATGACATCTGTGTCCGCGTATACCCGAAATACGGGCGTCATCAACGCGCGTTGAAACTGCCTCACCAATTGCTCATCGGACCCGGCCAGACATACGGCCGTGGGGAGGCCTGCGCTGAGTTCCGACGCAAAGCTCGGTCCTGAAAGCACCATAAAGGAGCGATGCACGAACGGCGGCAACTCGTCCTCCATGACCTGGGTCATCAGCTTGGCCGTGTTTTCCTCAATGCCTTTGGTTGCACACACGAACGGCAGGGGACCGGAAAGGCAGGGTGCCAACTGATGCAACAGGGATCGAGTGAGGTGCGAAGGAACGGCAAACAGAACTCCATCGCGGTTCGTGACGGCCTCTACGAGTGAGGAGGTAGCCGTCAAACTTCGAGGAAGAAGGACGTCTTTGAGGAAGACCGGATTTTCATGAGAGGTATTGATAGCGTTGACGACATGGGGCTCGTAGGCCCAGAGACGAACCTCCAGCCCCTTCTCGGCCAGGTGTTTTGCCAGAGCTGTGCCCCATGCTCCGGCTCCAATAACGCCGATCTTGTTGATCGTGGTCGACATAAGCGATGAACCTACATTATTCATGACGATACGTCGCGAAATTGCGCGGCCAGGCTTGTCGCAACGGCGAAGAGGCGATTGCAGCAGAAGCGCTCATGAATAATGTGGGCCAAGCCTCATGGCGAAGCATCACCCATCCATTCAGGACGGCGGATTATATAAGGAGCTATCGAGCGCCTGTCAACGAATTGGAAGCCATTCATCTCAGTTTCTCAATGTCAGTTCACCCATGACGGAGAGCGCACCATGTGAGCGCATCTGACGTGATCCTTCCCTCTAGCATCTTTAGGACATTTTCATGTATGTATGGCATACAGGGAATGCGCAAGGATGCAAGTCTGTCCCGCCTGTAGCCGGTCACAACCGGAGATCAACCGCTTCTGTATCCAATGCGGTCGGCGGCTCGACGGTTTACCGGATAGTCCGTTGACTTCTCAACATCATACTGACGCGACACCGGACCAACTCAATCTCACGGTGCTCTACGGAATGGTCGTGGTCCTGATTCTGGCCGTGCTCTTTCCTCCATGGGAAACTCCGCCGACTCAAACACCTGAGTTTCTCGGCATGTATTTCATTCTTTCTCCTCCCGCTCCAGAAGCCGTCGTGAGCCGCATGCTTCTGACGATTGAACTTGTCACGATTGCGATTGCCGGCCTGTACGGCGCGTTTTTGTTCAGAAAAAAATGAGCGGTCGATAGCCGTTCGTCATGGGTCTTAGGTAAGAGCCATTCCGCCCGCTCCCTGGACAGCGACCAATGACCGTTGACCAATGATTCTCTCAATCCAGCATCAGCGTGAGGCATTTAGCCGAGCCGCCCGACCTCATAAACTCATCGAGCTGAACCGGGTGGGTTTCATACCCTCTTATGCGAAGCCAAGCCTGAGTCGCGGGGCATTCGGCAGGGAGGACGACGTGTTTCTCGACGCAGACGGCATTGCAGGCGAATTTCAAGGCTTCATCTTCCGGGACGGCGAGGCGCAGTTTGTCCGGAACACGTTCTGCGATCGCTGTCCTGCCATAGCTATCAAATGCAGCGGGGAAATACAGAAGCTCGCCGCCGCTCAAGGGGCAGAAGCAAGTATCCAGATGATAGAAGCGGCTATCGACGAGTTCGAGCGGAATAATTTCTCGGTGAAAACGCTCACTGAGAATCGGGAAGACGCGGATATCCGATCGCTGTCGATATCCGCCGAACCAATATTCCGGGAAGCCCAGGAAATCTCCCGCGCCTTCAAAATGAAGGCCTGCTTCTAGCGTCATCACCTCATAGCCATGCTTCCGAAACCAATTCTCAAAGTGAACTTCTTCTCGTTGCCGTTCAGGATACCGGAAGCGACTCACGACGGCGGTTCGTCCGACCACGATGCCGGCATTGGCCGTAAATACGAGATCGGGCAACCCCGGAATGGGAGTCATTCGTTCGAGAATGACGCCAAGGTCTTGTTCAAGCACGCGTGTCAATTCATGCCACTGTCGCACCGCCCGTCCATGATCCACGCGATTGGCAAGTCGCATCCAGGGATTGATCTCATACTCAACTCCGAAAAAATCCGGCGGACAGACAAGGATGCGGCTCATGTCGCCCTCCCCAACACCCTCGCGAGTTCCGAAAGAAACGAGGCCGCATCCATGACGAGGCCGACCGCCTGAAAGCTTCCGCGGTCGGCCAGCTTGGTGGGGACCGATGGATTGACGTCTACACAGACCGTGGGAACGGTTGCCGGCAGAAGATTACCCGTCGCCACGGAATGCAACGTCGAGGCGACGAGAAGAGCGAGTCCGACGCCGGGAATCAAGGCCCGCATCGCACGTTGTGCCAGAACGGAATCCGTGATCACCCCGGGCAAGGGGCCGTCATCGCGAATCGTGCCGGACATGACCACCGGCACGCCTTGCCGTATACAAGCCGCCATGATTCCCTGCTTGATTATTCCCGATGTGACCGCCGCCTCAATACTGCCGACGCCCCGAATTCGGTTGATGGTCCGCAAATGGTGCTCATGGCCGTGCGGGACTGCGCGTCCGGCTGTGAGCCCATAGCCGAGCGACGTGCCGAACAGATCGGCTTCCATGTCATGTGCCGCCAAGGCATTCCCGCAAAACAGGATATGAATAAATCCCTGTTCGATCAGCCAGGTCAGTGCCTCTCGCCCACCGGCATGGATGATGGCTGGTCCACCGGCCAGCAAGACGTGTGAATCGGCCTGGTCTTGCCTATGCCGCTCTCTCAATTGACGCATCCGAGTTGCGATGTCCGCGATGATATGGCCATGGGGCCGTTCTGCCGAGACCTGAGACTCCATGAATCCGAAGACATCTCGTTCGTGCGGACGCTGCAGGGGAATGATACGCACCCCTTCTCGGCCGACTACGATTCGATTTCCTCGACGGACTTCGCCCATGGGAACGGCATGTGCAACTGAACCCTGCTCATTCACCACGATGGCCAGGTCCATCTCGATCCTGTCCACGTCCAACCATCGGCCGTTGAGCCGGATCTGGGTGGGAAGATGGGTCGTGGCGTAGAAATCATCCGGTAACACCCCGTCGGCAGGTGCATGGTCGATTCGGCAGTCTGCTTCACGTTCGATCGAGGCGCCGTGAGGTTGAATCGCCCTTAGAATGTCGTCCAAAAGCGTTCTTGAGACGGTTCGGATCCGAATACGGACATGAGATGCTTCCTCCCTGGTCTTGCCGATGTAGACGTCCTCCAGGTCGAAGGTTCCCCCCATCATCAGGATGAGATCGAGCACCTTGGCGAGCATGAGAGAGTCGATGATGTGCCCTTGAAGGTACACGCTTTCTTGGTAGTGATTCATCGTCGGCGCTCACTGAATGTGATCATATTTTACCACCTGTGGCGGGGAGGGAAAGAAAGTGAGAGGAACTAAGAGTTCGGGGAGGATGCTTTCATCAGTTCTCGGAGTACGCTTGTGGCGTAGGCGCCGGGGGGGAGACTAAAGGACAGGACAAGGATGGAGCCGTGTAGCGACCATTCAAGTTCAGCGAGGGGAATGCGAAGCGCTCTCCGCTCGCCACGGAATCCGCAAGCCTTGGCGGCTGCGACAAGATTATCCTTCGTTGCCCCTGCTTCTGTAATGACCGCCTCCTCGATTCGACCGGGCTCGCCGTTTGCCCAGGATACCCGCGAACCAAAGAGGATGCCTGTCGGGCTGATTTCGAAACGATCCGCTCGCGATTGTTCTTTCTCGGCATCCTCGACTTGAAAACAGGCGCCATTGTCCGACTTCATGGCCCAATCTCCGGCGATAACCTTGTCGAGACGGTCGATTCTACGTGCGAGTATCCGATTGAACAGGAATGATTGATAGGCGTTGAGATACCAAATGCGGGTGGCCCGACTCATTTTTTCACGCCGCCGCGTATCATGCAGCAATATCGCGCCGATGCGATGGTTGTCACCGTCCTTCCCTTGCCGCTGTGGTCCGAAATAGTTCGGCACGCCGCGCGTGCTGAGCTGTCGAAGGACGGCCGGCACGGTTTCAGCTGCGTGATCGGCGACATCGCGGATGACTAAGCGGAAGCGATTGCCGGAGTGATGGCCGGTTCGTAACCGATTGCGATGGCGGCCGAGTATCCGCAGGCTCAGGAGTCTGTCATCAATCTTCAAGCCGGAAATCTGATCTGGTGCGACTCCTTGTAGGGATACCATTTGTGTGGTGACCGCTCGTGCGTCCTTGAGTCCCGCGACACCGATTGACTGTGCCTTGATTCTCAATGATGACGAGAGCCGGCGGACGAGATCCGGTGTGGAAAGGTTACGCTTCGTAATCGTGACATAGACATGTTCCCCTTCCCCGCATGGGAGATAAAGCGGCCGTTCTTCGACTTGAAAGTCTTCGGGCGTGGTGCGGATTTGTCCACCGATACCGGGAAGGTTGCTTGTGAGAAAGGGTTCAATTGCTTGCATCACATGCCCCTGCGCGGTGAAAGAACCGCTCGCTGCTGAATTCTATCGTCAAATCCGTCGGGAAGAATGACCATGATATACTTTTCTAGTCCATGTGGGAGCGATTAGGCCAATCACAAGTGGGAAATGAGCACGCGGCGTATGTCGTCATGGCCTGATCGCGTACGCGCCTTCATCGGACACTGCCTAGGCCATCCCCTCTACCGGCTGTTCAGCCTAGTCCCAGACTGGGAATTCGGTCTTTCTGACCATGAGCTGACGCGCCACACTCAAGTGCATGGTGTGCTCGCTGGTCGACGTGCCGTCCATATAACTGATCTGCATATTGACCGATATTGTCCGCGTCACAATCGCATTGTACAGAACGTGGAGAATCTTCGTCCGGACTGGATTTTCATCACGGGTGATCTGCTCAACGTACCGGAAGGTCTGCCGCATCTCTTTCGATTCCTAGAACAGCTGCGCGCCATTGCACCCCTGTACGTGACATTGGGCAATCACGACCATTATAGCGGAGTACCTGTGTCACAATTTTCCGAACTTGCCGATCGGCACAAGATCACGCTGCTGGTGAACCAACGTGTCATCGTTTCAGCGGAAAAAGGAGAACTCGCAATCGTCGGCGTCGATGATCCCTCGCTTCATCGTGCGGATCTTCGATGTGTGCCGCCTCGCGCCGACTCACGCTTTACGTTGCTTCTGGCCCATGCCCCCAACATTCTCGACTATGTGGAAGACCATCATGCCATTGACTTGATTCTTTGCGGGCACAGTCACGGCGGACAGTGGAGAGTGCCGGGAATTCCCACCTTCTGGCTTCCTCCTGGATGTAATGGTCGCGTGGCGGGCTGGCACAAATCGGGCCGGCACAGGTTGTACGTCAACCGAGGGATAGGTTGGTCCTTTCTTCCGTTTCGTTTGAACTGCCGGCCTGAGATTGCCGTGATTGAGTGGGTTCAGAAGTAGACCAAGCCACGAGCCGCATCGCGAGCCGGCTAACCTGACTTCAAATGATGGAATTTCCAAACAGGTTTTTACTATTTTGCTTCAAGAAATCGCTCTGGAACTACTCCAGCCTGTTTTAAGATGGCGCGGAGGGTGCCTTCGGGCATGTCGCCCGGATGATTGGGAATGGTCGTGTACCTGCGAGTGGAAGGGTTGAACCAGATTTCATGACTACCGGCAGCCTGTCGGTCAAACTGAAACCCAAGGCTTTTCAATCGTTGAATGATCTCACGGTATCGGAACCCAGCCAATCGTCCCATCAGGCATTGACGATGAGGGGGTAATCGAATTCATCGCAGGCAGGTGGGAGCGAGGAATCTCCATCACGTTCGAGTTTGGCTTCAAGGATTTTCTTAGCGACATCACGAGCGATGTCGATCGTTTCTTGAATCGTCCGCCCCTGCGCCACGAGACCTTGTATGGCATCCGATGTCGCGAGGTACATACCTTCAGGAAGCTTTTCGATGTGTAGATTGACGATCCGTTCCATCGTGACACTCTTTCGCAAAAAACAGTGACTTCTTCTTTTGGGGTCATCTTACGTGATGGTTCGGTGCAAAGTCGAGAAGAGTCAATAATTCATGGTGAACTGTGGGTAATAGGCCTTCCGTCAGGCACATCGTCTTGGCTTGTCATCTTGCTTAAATCGCATACAATTCAAGCGGGGATCGTGGAACTGGGTTGAGATAAGCTAGAGATGGTCTGTTGCCAGCCGCAACCTTAATTGTATACACCGTATACACCCATTCTGCGCGAGAACCTTTACAGCATGCAGACTTACAAAGAACAATGGGATGATTATAAGAGGAGGATCGGGATTCTCTGGATCGTATGGCTCACTTATGTTCCCGGTGCGAGCATTCTTGGCCTTTCGCTTGCCTGGCTTTTTGATTCAGACACTCCGGTTTATGTAGTAGGCATTTCATGGTTCCTGGCCTGTGTATTCAGCAAGCAGTATGTACAAGCCTGGCTATGCCCACGATGCGGTGACGAGTATTGTAGCAGATGGTGGTACACCAACATTCATGCCAGGTACTGTGTGTACTGTGGGCTCCCCAAATGGGGAGGGTGTGATTCGTAAGAATTGGGTTTCAGGCACGACGCTGGATCAGAGGCGGACACTCATGAATAAATTATGAAAACGGAAGTGGTTGGTTTATCAGCTACGATCAGATGATAGTCCCAGGCGAGTAGCTTTTACTCCCGCATTCGTTCCAGCGCTTCCCTCGCTCTGCTTCTGACGGTTTGATCCCAATCTTGTTCCATAACGACCTTCAGTCGCTCGCGCGTTTCCGTTGCTCGCAATCGTCCCAAGCCTAAGGCCGCACAGGACCGCACGTAGGCATGGTCATCTTCCAAAGCCTTGACCAGCAGCGGCACTACCGATGGATCTTGCAACACCCCCAGATAACTGGCGGCCATTCCTCTGATGCGATGCTGTTTATCACCCAACGCTCGTTGCAGGGCCGCGACGAATACCTCCTTCAAAGCCGGCACGGCTGCCTCGAGGCCATCAATGCGATATTCATTGGTTTCAAGCAAGGCGAAGGCGAGATCGCGCCTCTTCTCCTGAACGGTTTCCCGTTCGAACAGTGACAGGAGTCTGGTTCGCTCGCGTGATCTCGCCTGATGCCGACGCAATGCTCGGATCGGAATGAACAATAGGACGGCCAGCGCAAGGCCCACGGCGGTCATCGGTACAGCCTGATCGACGATATAGTCTTGTGTATCGGGCGATAACCGTTTCCAGACCCATACTCCGGTTACGATGAGCCCGATCAAAACCACAAGCAGGGCTGGATTGATCTGACCTTGTTCATGACGGTTCGACATAGGTGAAGGATCATACGGACGCAATCGATTGGCCGTCAACGAATAGACACCGCTCGACGTTCCGAGCCTCTCTTCCATCGCCACATAATTGACATGCAATTGCGGCAATAGTCATACTCTTTGGCGATCATTGTCGGTAAGGTCGGCAGGGAGTATGGAGAATCGTCCTCAGAACCACACTGTACGACGCGTGATGGTCGGGACGGACCGATCCAAAACGGCGGATCATGCCGTCCGGTGGGCCGCTGAGTTCGCCGACCGCTACGGTGCAGAACTGTTCGTGATACAAGTCATCCTTCCGCAACACCCGGCCACCACCGAATTCGGCGCAGCCGAGCAGACACGGGCCGCGGCCGCCCATGACGAACTGACTCATTTTGTGAAGGAGATCGCCGGAGAGCGCGGCCATTCCCTCGCCGTCATTGACCGTGATCCGGCATCGGCGATCGTCCGGGCCGCCGAACGGGAAGCCATCGATGTCCTGGTTGTGGGTAATTCCGGAATGGCCGGCAGAAAGCAATTTTTGCTCGGGAATGTTCCGAACCGTATCAGCCACAATTCCCGCTGCACCGTTGTTATCGCGAATACACAGTCAGCGGTGGATGGGGCGGGTCCAGAATTCGCGAGCATCTATAAGCCACATGCGGAATCTCACGTCGCTGAACCACGTCTGGGGGCCCGAGCCGCGCACATCGCCAGGGTGATGGCAAAGCACGGCTTGAAAGAACTGTTTAGCCAACCGGAGACATCGAATATTTCCATTCGCCGTCAGCAAGCTCAGCGCCTACGGGCTGCTCTGGAGGAATTGGGGCCGACCTTCTCGAAACTTGGACAAGTATTGTCGACGCGGCCGGACCTCCTCCCGCCGGAATACATCGATGAACTCGCCATGTTGCAGAGTCATGTCCCTCCCATGGCCGAGAGTGAGGTCGTGCAGGTCGCCGAGCAAGAGTTAGGGGTGCCGTGGGAGGACGTGTTTGAATCCATCGATACAAAGCCGCTTGCCGCCGGCACGATCGCACAAGTCCATCGGGCCATGCTCGAGAGCGGTGACCGTGTCGTCATCAAAGTTCAACGGCCCACGGCTCGTGCCGACATTGAACAAGATCTTGCCCTGCTGGAAATATTCGCTCAGAAAGTCGGGCAACGCCCGGCCCTCAACCAAATCGTGAATATGGAAGCCGTCTTCAAACATCTCTCTACATCGCTCCACCGTGAACTCGACTTTCATCAAGAAATCGAAAACATCGATCGAATGCAAACGGTACTCGCAGACTATGACCATTTGGCCGTTCCTTCCGTGCACCACCAACTATCGACATCCCGGCTCTTGGTGATGGAGGAGATTCAAGGTGTCCCGGTCACACAGGCGCCGGAAGGCCCGGAGCGTATCGAGGCGGCCCGTCAGCTCTTGGAAAGTTACTACAAACAAATCATCGTCGATGGCTTCTTCCATGCCGATCCTCATCCTGGCAATCTGATGTGGTGGAAGAACCGTATCTACATGCTCGATTTCGGGATGGTCGGCGCCGTCGATGCCAATGTGCGCGAGCATCTCTTGTTGTTGCTGATGGCGCTATGGAAGGAGGACGTGGTTTTCCTCAGCGAGGTCACACTGATGATGACGGGTGCTCTCGACCGCAATGATCTGGATGTACCACGGTTTCAAAGTGAGATCGGAGAAGTCATGGCGAAATATCGCAAGGCGGCTCTGGCTGAGATGCAGATCGGACCGCTGCTTCAAGAAATGAGCACGATCGGCTTTCGCCACGGCGTCCCGTTGCCCGCCTCGCTCACGCTCGCCGCGAAGGCGCTCGCCCAGGTGCAACTCGCGACGGCCCATCTCGATCCAAAGCTCGATCCGTATGACGTCGCAGGGAAGTTTTTGACGCGCGTCATGATCAAACGCATGGGGGTCGCGCTGGATCCCAAAGCGCTCCTCTATCAGTCGCAAAAACTGAAGGTACGGGCCGAACGGGTGATCGAGGCCATAGAACATCTCATCGGCGCCCGCCCCGGCCAGAAGCTTGTCGTCAATTTCCAAGCCAATTCACTCGAGGAGATGGTCCGCAGGACAGGGCGGCGTCTGACATTGGGTCTGACTGCTGCGGCAAGTATTCTTGCCAGCGGGTTCACCGTCGCGTCAACGACGGTCGCCGGCTGGATACCGATCACGTTCGGCATCGTCGCCGGGCTGCTCACTGTCGGATTGATCCTTGATCTGATACGCGGACGTTGAGGACTCATTCCATTCGTCGTGTGTCGGGATCAAGGTTTCGCGTCGCTGCTCTTAATCGAACGTAGAATCACTCTCTCGAACAGATAGGCGATTACCGACATGCCGATGCAGACGAATCGATACTCTATGTGTCGGACAATGGAGCGATGACCTGTCCTGGTGGCGGAAGCACTGTCGGCCATAGCGATCATTATCGATCAATGCTTCATCAGCTGCAAGAAGCCCTAACCCATGGTTCTCGTGTGAATGTTCATCATGAGTGATCCCGTCGCTGCATGGCTGGAGCGGCTTGGTCTTGACCGCTATCGAGAACTGTTCGAGCAGAATGCCATCACATGGGATGTCTTGCCTGAGCTGAATGACGGCGATTTGGTGTCGATGGGCATTGTGCTTGGCCATCGAAAACAACTCTTGCGCGCCATCGCGCAATTGTCTCACCCCAATGAGGGCGATACGGCGGCCGCTGTAGCGATTTCCACCGCGAAGGACACAACGGCGTCCGTTTCTAGTCGAGATCAAGCAGAACGACGGCAATTGACCGTCATGTTTTGTGACCTTGTGGGTTCAACAGCGTTGGCTTGTCGGTTAGACCCTGAGGATTTTCAAGAGGTCATCCGACGGTTTTTGGATGCCTGCGGCAAAGCGGTGGAGCAATTCAACGGCTATATCGCCAAATACATGGGTGACGGATTGTTGGCGTATTTTGGGTACCCGCATGCTCATGAACACGATGCGGAACGAGCGATCCATGCCGGCCTGACCATACTGGAATTGGCGAGAACCTGTTTACGCGATCATCCTTCGTCTCAGGAATGTGAAATTGCGATACGAGTCGGAATTGCGACAGGCCGCGTCATTGTCGGGGAAATGATCGGACAGGACACCGCCAAGGAGCGGTCGGTATTCGGTGAAACTCCGAATCTGGCCGCCCGCCTGCAGGCCCTCGCGGCGCCGAATCAATTAATCATCGATTCCTCGACGAAGCGTCTTGTCGGGAATGAGTTCGAGTTTGCGGATCAGAGAACGGTTTCTCTCAAAGGGTTCACATTGCCGGCCCAGGTCTGGCAAGTTCTGGGAAGCAAGCCTTCGGCCAGCCGATTCGAGTCCTATCGGTCCCGGCGATTGACCAATTTCATAGGCCGAGAGCACGAAACGGCGCTTCTTTTGGGTCGTTGGCGCGAAGCTGTGGAGGGAGAAGGACAAGTCGTCCTTCTTTGCGGCGAGGCCGGCATCGGCAAGTCTCGACTGGTCCGATATGTATGTGATCGGCTTGCCGGGGACCATTACGAGATGATCCAATTTCAGTGCTCCCCACACCATACCAATACCGCGCTCTATCCGGCCACTATGTATCTGAGGCAGGCAGCGAGGTTGAGCGGTGAGGAGGGAATTTCTGAACAATTGCATAAGCTTGAGGTTGTGATGGCCGACAGCGGGCTCAACGACCCTGTCACGCTTGTCCTGCTCGCGGATCTCCTCTTGATTCAAGGAGATGAGAAGAACCGGCTCGGGAACGTGTCGCCCGACAAACGCAAAGACATGACCCTCGAAGCGCTCGTGCAGTATCTGCAAAGGCTGGCGGATCGATTCCCCGTCTTGCTCATCGTGGAAGATGCTCATTGGCTCGATCCAACAACGCGGGATCTCATGACGCGAATCATCGACCGGATCAGACACATGCGTGTGTTGGTGCTGGTCACCTTTCGGCCTGACTTCAAGCCTGTTTGGGTGGAATACAGTCACGTCACGTTTTTGACGTTGAGTCGGCTTCCGCGCCGGCAGAGCGCCGAGCTGATCGCCACGATGACCGGAGGAAAGCCGTTGCCGCAGGAGGTGCAGCAGGCGATTCTGACAAAGACCGACGGCATACCGTTGTATATCGAAGAGTTGACGGAAAATCTGCTGGAGACGGGGTTGCTGGCGGAGGGAACCGACTCATTTATCCTCAAGGCACCGTTAAAGGAAATGGCTATTCCGGATAGTCTGCAGGCGTTGCTCATGGAACGAGTGGATCGCTTGGGGCCGATCAAGGAAATTGTTCAGATTGGAGCGGCAATCGGACGGGAATTCACCTATGAGCTGCTGCGGGCCACCGCCAACGTGACGGACAACCAACTCAACAATGCCCTCGATTTGTTCGTCGCTTCCGGGCTCATCGTACAAGAGGGCGAACGATCGCTTTCGCGATATCGGTTTAAGCATATGCTCGTCCAAGAAGCAGCCTACAACACGCTCCCGAAGAAATCTCGCCGACTCCTCCATGCCCGCATTGCCGAAACACTGGAAGGATCTTTTCCCGAGCGCGCACAGTTTGAACCGGAACTCCTGGCTTACCACTTTGAACAGGCAGGCTTGACCTGTCCGGCCGTCACGTATTGGCGTCTTGCAGCCCGAAGAGACGCAGAGCGGTCGGCCAATGTGGAAGCGCTGAACCATTTCAATAGCGCCTTGGCATTGCTGAAAGATTTACCGGAAGGTACAGAGCGTGATGCCTTGGAGTTGGAACTCCTCATCGCGCGCGGAGCTCCTATGGTCACGGTGAAGGGATATGCGTCTGAGGAGATTGAGCATAATTATCTGAGGGCAAGGGAGCTTTCCCATGAGAAAAGCGGCTCGGAGCATTATTTTCTCGCAGTGTGGGGGCTGTGGGTCTTTCATCTCGTTAGAGGGCCTCTCGCAACGGCATGCGATCTGGCAGAACAACTCTTGTCCCTGGCGAAGCGAGCGCAAAATCCGGATCTGCTGATTCGCGCTCACGAGAGTGCCGGCTCGACCTACTCCTTCCTTGGCCGTTTTGATGAGGCCAAAGCCCATTTGTTGAGTGCCAAGTCCCTGTATGATCCCTCTCGACACCGTTTACAAGTTCTCCCCTATGCTCAGGATCCCGGCATTACCGCGAGAATTATGCTGGGCAGAACGCTATGGATATTGGGTGAGGTTGATCAGGTCGAAACGCTGTTGCAGGAAGCCATCGACATGGCAAGAAAGTTGGAACACCCTTTCACGCTGGCGTTTACGTTAGGGACTGTGTGCTGGATCTCCTCTACGCTTCGCGACGCAGATCGAACGCTGAGTCTCGCTGAGGAGGCCGTTGCCATTTCGACCAAATACTCGTTCGAGGTGGGGTTGGCCTGGGCGATGTCCTCTCAAGGTTGGGCTCTGTCCAAAAAAGGTCGAGAAGAAGGCCTTGCCAAATTAGTGAACGGACTTTCCGCTACGCAAGCGGCGAATGCCAGTCTCAATAATACCTATACCTTGGCGTTACTTGCGGAACTCTATTTGCGTAAGAAACGCATTGATGAAGGGTTAAGCGCAATATCCGAGGCGCAGAACGTCGCCCTTACTCGGGGGGAATGGTTTTGGCAAGCGGAACTGCTTCGGTTGAAAGGGGAACTGTTGCAGGAACAAGCCGAGCCGGCCGTCTCTGCGGCGGAGCAGTGTTTTGCTGAAGCCGTGAAGATCGCGCAAGGGCAGCATGCAAAAATGCTTGAGCTTCGAGCCATGACGAGCCTGGCAAGGCTCTTGCGGAAACGAAACAGATCGGATACAGCTAAGGGGATTTTGAACGCAATCCTTTCCAGGTTTGGCACACACGATGCGAATCCTGACCGCATTGAAGCTCAAACAATTCTTGATCAACTGAACGCAGCTTCGTAACCATATCTGTTCAATCCATGCGCCTTACTATTCTCGGCTCCGGCACCAATGTGCATCCCACCAGAGCAGCGGCTGGATATCTGGTGCGAACTGATCAGCGCATTCTGCTGGATTTCGGCCCGCGTACGCTGATGAACCTCATCAAAACCGGAGTAAACAGACACCGGATCACGCATATTTTATTCTCCCATTTTCACGCGGATCACTTTTCCGACTTCATCACCTTTTTTTTCGACGCGGTGATCTATGCCAAGTACGGAGGAGGCCATCGTCCGGGGATGACCCTGATCGGCCCGAAAGGCGCCATTCCGCTTTTGCGGGCCATTATGGACAGTTTCCCAAGTTTTTCTCCGGCGCCATTCCGCGTCATCTTCAAAGAGGTATCCGACAAACCTTTCATGATCGGAGACACCCGTATCGTTCCTAAGCCCGTGGTCCATGTTCCCGATCTCTCATCGGTCGGCTATCGGATTGAATATCGAGGGAAGGCGATCGTGTACTCGGGAGACTCACAGTATTGCGATGCACTCGTCCGGCTTTGCACCGATGCCGATCTTGCCGTACTCGATTGTTCGTTTCCGGCCAATCGACCAGGTCCTGCTCATCTCCACGCAGGACAGTGCGGTCAGGTGGCGAAGGAGGCCGACATCGGTCAACTGGTCCTCTCGCATTTCTATCCGATTGCGGATCGGTACGACGTCAGAGCCCAAGCAGGGAAGCAGTATGGGGGAAAGATTTGGAGAGGGAAGGATCTGCTGACGATTCCGGTCTAGCTAAAGCCCTTCTTCGCGGAGAGTCCCGCCGAGAATTTCGATGAACTTGGTCAGGCGTACGGTCTTTCCTTCGTCACCCGCCTTGGAGTAAATGGCCAAAAGGTTCTTGAGCATGCGAGACAGAATCGCTCGAACCGGACTTTTTTGCAAATACTTATCGTCGAACCCGTAGCCGGCTTCGGTCAGAAAACGGGCGCAGTTTTTTTCGGTCAGCAAGGCTCCGCCGTTGAAACAGTCGATGAAGATCTTGTATCGATTGGACTCGTACTTCACCAGGAAATGCCCCGGCATGCCGATACCGAACAGCGGAAGCTCCAAACGCTGTCCGATCAAGAGGTAGACCGCCGAGAGGCTGATAGGAATGCCGACTCGCCGGTCCATGACGCAATTGAGATAGCTGTTCTCAATCTCATAGTAATTTTTGGTATTTCCCTTAAACCCCTGTTCAGTAAATAGGTAGCGGTTGAGTGCGTTGACGACTTCTTCTCCGGACGCTCGATGGCCGATACGTGCTCGAACTTCGCCTGCCATGATATCGAGCTGTTCACAATAGCGAGCGACGTCGAGCGCGGGATAGGCATAACGAGCGATCATAAACGCGCCGGCTTCCAGGCTCATGGCATCGTCCGAGAGGGCCGCCAGGCCGGCCAGTTCATCCTCCAGCTTGCTTCCTCGGATTTCCTCGAGCACGGAAGCGATGCGATCGGCCATCTCCGGCTGCTCGATTTCCGCTTCTTGGAGAAGCGGAACAGCCGATGGGCCGATATCGATGAGTCTCCCGCTGATGGTGCGGACGATTCGGTCGTCCTCATCGGAAAGGAGGCGAATAAGCGCGCGAATTTGATTTTCGGGGATCATATCCTACGACTCTCCGTCGTTCACAGGCTGACGTGTGGCGGCATGAAGATAATGATCTGACGGATTTCGGCGTCAGTCAAGCGATCCACGGTTCATGTGAGGTTACCCCATGGCACGGCGGAATGCCTTGGCCCCGCCGTACAGACAGAGGGCATCGAACACGAGCATGACCAAGACCACCATTCCTACGTGCGGCAAGGCTTCGGTCCAGCCTGACAAAATGAGAGGCCGCACCGCATCGATGGCCCAGGTCATTGGGTTGAATTGCGCAAGAAAACTCATCCAACCCGGCATCGCCGTCAACGGAACCAACGCGGAGCTGAGGAAAATCATCGGCAGCGAAAGAAATCCCAATACGGAGAAGAAATCCCCGTGGCTTTTCACGGAGAAGGCCATTGCCATGGAGATGGACGTCAGGCCGACTCCGAACATCATCCCGATCAGCAAGATTGTCGCCACGCCGAGGATCCCCGTCGCGGGATGAACACCGAAGAGATACGACACACCAAGAATCACCAGGACCTGCATCGACGTAATCGCCATGACGAAGATAAAGCGGCTCAGAATGACCGAGGTCCGATGAATCGGCGTGGACATCAACCGTTCGAGGAACCCGTTTTCCTTATCGAAGAGCAGGTCGACGCCCCCGGCGAGGCCGTTGTTCAGGACCGTCATGACGACGACACCGGCCGCGAGGAAGCTGATGTAGTTGGGAGCCTGCATGACCTGTGTATCCGCGGCACGTTGAAACAGGTTGCCGAAGAAGATGAGCCAGAACAGCATCGGTTGCACCAACGTGAACAGCATGCTGAATCTTTCCCGGCTCAACCGCCGAACCCACCGCATCGTCAATGCGCTGATTTCTTGCCAATAACGCGCCACGTGATTCCTTTGCCCTATTCCGACTCGCCTTCAGTGATTGTTTCGGTGATGGCCCGCCCCGTATGCGCGATAAACACGTCGTCCAAACGCGGGCGGTTGTATTGAATAAACTCGATACCGCAACCTAATCGATTGGCCGATTGGAGAATGGTGGGTAAGGCCTTTTCCGGGGATTCCACTCTGATATCCAAGCCTTTTGCAGTCCCACGCACGGCTTTGATCGCAGGCTTGCCCTTCAGATCGGATTCCAAGGAAGGAATTCGATCGGTCTCTTTCAGAGTCAAGGATACGATATCTCCGCCAAGAGCGATCTTGAGTTCAGCCGGAGCGCCCTGCGTCTTGATCTTGCCGCCGTCGATAATGGCGAGTCGATCGCAGAGTTGATCGGCCTCATCCAGATAGTTCGTCGTCATCACGACCGTCATCCCACGGGCCTTGAGCATTCGGATGTATTCCCAAATTCGGAGACGGCTTTGTACATCAAGGCCGAGCGTCGGCTCGTCGAGAAACAAGATTTTGGGGTCCGGCAGCAGTCCGCAGGCAATGTCGAGCTTGCGCTTCATGCCTCCTGAATAGGTCTTGGCAGGCCGGTCCGCATGGGCCTCCAAGTCAACCAGTTTAAGCAGCTCGCCGATCCGTTTGGCCGCTTCCTCCTTCGTCAAATGATAGAGTGCGCCCAGCAATTGAAGGTGCTCCCGCCCCGTGAGGAACCGGTCGATCGCCCGTTCTTGCGGCACGTACCCGATGACGGTTCGGACCTGGTCCGCCTCGCGCACCGTGTCGTAACCCATGACGGTCGCCGTGCCCGATGTCGGGTGGAGCAACGTGATGAGCGTGCGCAGTGTGGTGCTTTTCCCTGCGCCGTTCGGTCCCAGCAGGCCAAAGATTTCTCCTGCATAGATCTGAAACGAAAGGTCATCGACGGCTTTATGGTTGCCGTACGTTTTGCACAAACGGCTGACATTGATTGCGATGGTTCGATCCATTACTCCCAACCCTTCGTGCCGCGATGTTCAAGCAGCATGAATTGAACCAGATCGTTCAATCGACGAGCCCGCTGGTGAAGTCCGTCCGCTTCCAGCAAAAATTGTTTTTCCAGGGGTGTGCAATCCAAGTAGGTTGAGAGGGTATTGACCAAGACTTCGTCGCTGACTTCTTCGCGGAAGAATCCTTGCCACGCCGCGCTATCCTCCCTTGCGTGGAGATATCGACCGAGCACGTCGACCAGTGCGCGTCGAACGCCTTTCGCCAAACCCTCGTCGGAGCGCATGGGCGTGACGTGAATCGTCGCTTCGCGATATGGCTTGTCGAAGTGCTCCTCGGAAATCTCGCACCGTTCGAGCCCTTGCAGCAAGATGTTGGATCGACCGTCCGACAAGGGTTGCACACTCACGATCCGCCCGATACAGAGCGCGGGATAGATCGCCGGATTCCCATAGTAGTCCGGCTCCCATCCTTCCTTAAGGAGCGCCATGGCAATACATTGACCGCCCATGGTCGCATCGGCGACCATCCGGCGATAGCGTGGTTCAAAAATATGGAGCGGCAGGTACGTCTTGGGAAAAAAGACGACGTTGGGTAATGGGAACACCGGAAGGCGATCGGGAATTGGAAAAGGTGCGGCATGCTTGGACGGACTCCGGTCGGACGGCCCCCACTCGCGATCAGTCTGCATGGCTCACGATAGCTGAGACTTGTGAAAATTGTCAACGGCGTGCGCTGCGCACCGAGTCGTGGGTAAATGCGAAACATCGCTCTGAGAGTGTCGATTGGTTCGTTGGCACGGCGCGTGTTATAAACAACTCGAGAGGAGTGTCCTACTTACGTGATCCTCTGAGGATTTACCGCTGATACGAGGTCAAGTGTGATAGATAGCGTACGAATCGGGATCTTAGTCACTGTCTTGCTGAGCGCTGATCTCTCAATGACGCTTGGCGCGAACCCCTCCCAAGCACCGTTTCAACCGGCAGCGGCTGGGTATCGGTACCATTTCCCCCGAGACCATGGATCTCATCCGACCTATCGAACCGAGTGGTGGTATTATACCGGCCATCTGCATGCAACGAACGGTCGGTCTTTCGGGTTTGAATTGACGTTCTTTCGCCGTGGGGTTCCGCCTGACGAAATTAAGACACTCCCGTCAAAATGGTCGGTGAGGGATCTGTATCTGGCCCATTTCGCTGTGACCGACATCACCGGGAAACGATTTCATTTCTCAGAAAAGCTCAGCCGCGAGGGGTTAGGGAAGGCCGGGGCGGACGAGTCGCGACTCCGTGTCTGGATCGATGATTGGCGGGCGGAGGCATCGATCGACCAGATTGGCTCTCACACCTTGGTCGCTCACGACGAGACCCATTCCCTTGCCCTTACACTTCAGCCGGCCAAGCCTCTCGTCACGCACGGCGCGGCCGGCATCAGCCGAAAGGGAAAAGATATAGGACAAGCCTCCCACTACTATTCGTTCACGAGACTTGCGACGAGCGGAAAGCTCACGATCAATGGTGAGTCATTCGATGTGATGGGAACCAGTTGGATGGACCATGAATTCGGATCGGCTGAACT
The DNA here is from genome assembly GCA_030123625.1 of Nitrospira sp. Lineage (NCBI taxonomy): Bacteria > Pseudomonadati > Nitrospirota > Nitrospiria > Nitrospirales > Nitrospiraceae > Nitrospira > Nitrospira sp. The sequence goes on along the minus strand of CP126121.1, from coordinate 1,712,485 downwards.
CGGGTCGGATCAAGCCGGATGGGACTGGTTCAGTATCCAGTTGGAGGACGACACCGAACTCATGCTGTACCGGATGCGCCGGAAAGACGGCTCGTCCGATCTTGCATCGAGCGGGACTGCCGTGTCGGCGGATGGAGGCGCTCGACACCTGGAGGTGACCGATTTTCAGATCGGATCGAGCGAAACCTGGACCAGCGCCGAAAGCAAGGCGACGTATCCCAGCAAATGGCGGCTGACCATCCCGTCATTGGACCTCGTCTTGGATCTCACCCCATTGTTGGCAGATCAGGAACTGCGGACCTCGCGCAGTACCAAGGTTTCCTATTGGGAAGGGGCGGTGGCTGTGACAGGGACCAAACAGGGCCAGCCTGTGAAAGGCCAAGGTTACGTCGAGCTGACCGGCTATGCCGAACGGCTCAAGATGTAGGGAAGAGGATTAGTCGTCGGCCATCCGATCCACCACCCGATCCCATTCCTTGATGGCCGGTTTGACGTGGTGATCGAGATGGGTCAGGGCTGCGTACAGCCGTCCCTCATATTCGTCTCGTTTATCGCTGGATGAGGGAAGAGCTTTCAATAATGTGGTCAACCCGCGAATTTCTTCGATTGCCTCAAGCAGTTCAGAGAAGTGATTGTCCAGCAGCGTGCTGGAAGGAGCAAGCAGCGTTCCAGACTCAGGAAGTTTTGTCCGCCCTCGCTTCTTAATCATGAAGTGTTCCTTTCCTCAACCGCCGCATTAGTTGCCCGACCGTCTGCTCCCACGCCTTGATCTCGGCCTTTCAATGCCGAATGAGGCTTACGTCGGGAGTTGTACGTTGACGCTCGAGGGGCGATTTTGATCTGATGATCAGTGATCCGCTGCCGCAAACTCTCAATCCGAATTCGCAGCTTCCTGTTCCGCCCCATCTCTTTTCCGTTGATGGCAAACCGTACTCGCGCTTTGTCTATGCTGTCAACTGGCTCAGTGTAAGCAAGAGGAAAGGGAGTGAGGACGAGGATTATCGACCCGTCAATCGGTGATTTCGACTTTCTTTCCCATGGCCTTTGCGCGCTTGAGGCATTCGGCATCGGCCACCGAGCAATGTAGCGTGTCGAGTTCAGCTTCTTCGACGATCTCAACCTTCTTCCCTTGCGCCTTGGCCTGTTTGAGGCAAGCCGTATCCGTCACGACGCACTTCGCTGAATCAGACAGGGTGGGTTGATTGACAATCGAGACCTGCTTGCCTGCGTCCTTGGCTCGCTTCAGACACTCCTGGTCGGTCGCGACGCACTGCACGGTCTCTTCCGTTTTGTTGATCGCCTTGTCGATGGATTGGTCGATGCGCTGGTTCACCCGATCGCGGGCCTTGCGTTCAGCACTGTCTACCGTGCGGTCAAGCATCTTATCAAAGAAACCCTCGGCCTGAGCCGTTCCTGCCATGAGCGTTAGGACAATCAGAAGACCGACCGCACAATGATTTTTCATCGCAATGCCTCCTTAGGGATACGCCAGTAGCGCGACTCTAGCACAGCGGAAAGGAACAGACCAGTGACAAGTCTCAATATGCGCCCGACTACGATCAATTACGAGTTACAACATACCCGTGATAAGTCCAACTCCAACCACAATCAATAAAGCCGAAACCACCAGCTGGGCCGACCGGAGCGTGACCTTCTTGAGCGCTTCCGTGCCGACGTAGGCGCCGGTAAAGGCAGAGATACAGGCGCCGATGACCAACGGCCAGTCAATGGCCCTGTCGTGCGTCGACATATCTGCACCGTAGATAACCATTCGGGCGATATCCACCATAACGGCAAGCACAACCCCTGTTGCGACAAACGTCTCTTTCTCCAGACCCGCCTTGATCAGGAACATGCTGCGAAAGGCGCCTTGATGTCCCGACAGCCCCCCAAAAAATCCACTGATGACACCGCCAAGCGGAAGCCATTTGCGATCGAGAGCGGTCTTCGCGAATGTCGGGGAGAGTTCCAAGACGACGAACAACACAATGAGTGTGCCGATGACTAATTTGAGGATCGATACCTGTTGATCGCTCCCAAATGCCTCATATTCATAAATGGGTTCCGCTTCACCCAGATACGTCAGCAACGCAGCGCCTGCAAAGGCCGCCGCAATCGCAGGCAACCCAAACTTCAGCAACACAGAGCGATCCGCCTTTCGTCCAAGCAACCCGATCTTGAAAAGATTGTTCGCCAGATGGACCATGGCCGTCATCGCGATCGCTAGTTCCAGCGGAAAGAAGAGGGTGACTACCGGCATCAGCAGCGTGCCAAGCCCGAATCCGGAGAACAATGTGAGTGTCGAAGCAAGAAATGCGGCGATGCACACGATGAGGAGTTTCACGATATCTCCTAGAACCAACGCGCTTCAGCAGCTAATAGATTCCCGTGTCGCTATCTTTTGCGATAGTCGCGGTAGCCGCAGACGCCGTCTCGATTATCTGTCGGGAAGTGGGCTATTGGGAAGGCGATGCCTAGAGGAGAAGGAGATGCCGAAGCTCTATCCTTGTCGAAGGTCAGCCTGACACTACAAACTCGAACCGCTTCAGAGCGGCTATCCATTGATCTCGTCGATATACTCCTCCTCGTCCCATGCGTTGACAATTGCCCTGTCGAGGCGGTCAAGTAGTTCCTCCAAGGACTCCTCAGGTTGGCGTACAAGCATCGCGAGCGATTGGTTTTCATCGGCGGCGGTTGCAGCGCAGCGTACCGGCCCGATCCTCCCGATTGTGACCTCGCCACCGGCTTTCACCAGGGCGTCGATATTCTTGAACCGTGTGGGCTTTGCCTCTCTATTCGTGTCTCCGGATCAAAACCTACAGACCACTGGGTTTCACATGGCACCTCGGCACATTCGATATGGCATGGCTGCGCGGTGAGATTTGAGCGATCATGCCGTGATTCATAAAGCAAGATCCGACCCCAATTCTGGTTTACCAAGCCCGAATCCAAAAACAGCGTGAGGCCCGACGCCAGCAATGCTGCAATGCACACAGCGAACAATCCCACGGCGATTCTCCGAGGGTGGAAGGAGCATCCTAGCAGACCAGGAGATGGATCTGAATCTGAGAGCGTGGTGCAACGTCACAACTATGTTCGCGTACTGCTTCCCGTCAAGCGTAGGAAGCGGGAATATTCCTGCGGACTCGCAGGCTAGAGCGTCTGACGCACAAGCTCAGAACGAGCGAATTTTAGCAGGAGGTGGCGAGCTTTTTCCACCGAAGAGGTCAATAGCGCTTCCAATAATCCAGACAACGTAATCCAGACAACGCCCACTAAGATGGCGATGCCGATCATGTAGGAGAACGCCCACATAACGAGCCCTTTGACCAAATTAAATACGGGTAGAACAAGTCTCAGTAAAACGGGTGGAGCAATGGAATCCTGAGGTTGAGTAGTACTATGAATAGCCTGACCTGCCTCCATCTTAACATGGCTTGCAGCTTCTACTTCTTTGATCCATTGATCATGCTCACGTCGTTTATCTGGGTCCGATAAGACTTCGTATGAGGCATTGATAATCGCCATGATTCGGACCGCCTCAGAGTTGCCCAGGTTTCTGTCCGGATGGAACTTTTGGGAAAGAGTTCTGTATGCCGCACGGATGACCTCGGGCGGCGCATCGCGTGCCACCTTGAGATTGTCGTAATGAGTACGAGTCGGAGCCATGCGTGTTGGGTCTAACACTTTCGCAGTAATTTATTTATGCAGCGTGGAGAAGGAACTCGACTTTCACCGAGTCGTACGGGAAAATCACCCGACCATCCTCGACACGATCGAGCACTCCTGCGTTCAACAACGCCGTCACGTCCGTATGCACGGCTTTTACATCCCGGCCCACGCGGCGCGCCGCTTCGCGAATCGACAGAGGGCCGGCTCCACACATGGCCTTCAGCAATTGCCAGCGCTTCGCCGTCAACACTTTCCAGAGAAGTTCAGGCGTAGTGAACGTAATGCGCGCGGCCTTTTCCCCCTTTCCGGTTTTCCAGACATGGATAAAATCCGCCATCGCTTCGTCCGAAGAACGGACATCAAGTATTACGGTTTTCACGGTTCCACCTCGTTATGTCGCGGTCAAAGTCGGCGAGAAGCTTCTCCGGCGTTTGAAATGTATAGGCGTTCTCCTCCGTGCCAAAATGTCGGTGGTCGCCTTTTCCTGCCTCATTGTCGTAGCGTACGACGCATACCCCATCTACCACGTATGCCAGCCTATACTTGAATGGATGGGCCGAACCCGCTACAGGCTTTGGAGCTTTCCATATGACCAACTCAGCGAATGCTGTTTCTGAGAATGAAATGCGTGTCCGTAAGAGCAAGGCGGCTTTCATGCAGGACGATACCAGCGGTCATCAGGTGTTGTCAACAATGACAACACCGGTTATCCGTGACATCCAACATGGCCACAACTCGGGCGGCCTTTCAGCCCGCGGAGGGTCGAACGGCCTTGCCTGGTTCTCGTCTTGACTCCCGTCCAACCGCTGTGATTAGGTCCGCCACCACAATGATGAAGCTTCGTACCGTTGTTACATTGGCCTTGCTCGGCCTTTCGATCTTCTCTCTCGGCTGCCAAAGGGAAAGCGAGTCGATCGTCTCGATCGCGCTCCATCCAACCAACGCGAATATCCTCTATGTGGCCACGAATGACGCCGTCTACAAGTCACGTGACGGCGGTGGGACCTGGGAGCGGTTCCCGAGTTTCAGCGCACGCCGGGTGACGACGCTGGCGATTGATCCTCTCCTGCCGGCGACGATCTATGCAGGTACGATGGGGGACGCAGTCTACAAGAGTCCGGACGGCGGACAACATTGGCTTCCGCATAATATTGGACTAAAAGAACATGTCTCGTTCGTGAATCAGTTCGTGTTCCATCCCGCGTTGAGCGAGGAGATCTATATCGCAACGACTGTGGGCGCGTTCCATACGAGGAATGCGGGCCGTGAATGGGAAGAGCGGATGAACGGAATGAAGGAAGTCCATATCGTGACGTCCATTGCCATCAATCCCAAAGACCCTACGATCTTGTATGGAGGAACAACGGGCGGGATGTATCGTTCGGATGATGGGGCAACGTCGTGGAAACGGATCAACAACGGCTTGATTCCGGAGAGCGAACTCATGGCCTCGATGGCGTTGGGCGTCAATGCGATCGAAATCGATCGGATGAACCCCGACATCATCTATGCGGGAACGACGAAAGGACTGTTTCGCACGACGAACAAAGGTGAACAGTGGGAACGGATCGGGCAATCCCTCTCCGACCCCTTTATCAGCAGTATTCTTCTTCACCCCACTGAACCGTCGCAGCTCTATGTCGGTGGCCCGAAAGGAGTCTGGAAAAGTTCCGACAGCGGTAAGACGTGGCAGGCGGTGAACCGGGGCATCGTGACGCTCAACATTCGCGCCCTGGCCATGAATCTCAAGAATCCGCAGTTGCTCTACGCCGGCACGAATGGGAGCGGTCTCTATCGTTCCAGCGATGCCGGGGCGACTTGGACCGGTGTTCCGCTCAAAGCCGTGCCGGCAGCCGTAGGTTCAGGTCAAGGTTAAGGCTGAGCAAAGAACTACAATTTCCCACGAACTCAACCTTGTTTAATAACCTGTCTTTGTGCCGCTCTCGCCATGCTGATACCGACTGCTGTAGGACCGCATTTTATCGGTGAGGGCTTTCCACTCATCGGCGGTCATCAGATCCTTCATTTTGAACCGGAGGCTCAGGACCTTGGCCGAACTCTGCATCCGCTGAATGTTGGCCTCATTGAGAATTTTTGAAAATTCCTCGGGTGCCGCCGTATAGCTGGCGTTCAAGGTGTAGATGTCCCGGTGATAGGCCCGTTCCTGTTCACGGCTTGCCTTGAGCTCCTTGATGATTTCGCCAATGAGCACATTGACCTGTTTCGCTTTATCGGGATCTTTCACGGTTCGATTGATCAGCCCTTCCATGTCTTGCTGGCCCTTCTGCCAATACGCCTCGCTCTTGCCGCCGCTCATCATGTCGTGATGGTAATGATATGAGGAGCACCCGACTAAAACGGTCACCGCGAATGCGCCAAGCAACCCACTAACGATTCGTTTCATGCATTCCTCCCCTGAAAGAGTTGTTCCATCCCTTGTTCATACCGTATCATCGTCAGCAATACCATGCCTGACTCTGCATCGACTCAGCCAGATCGACTCCAAGCAATCAAAGACGAATTCCGCCTGCACCTTGAAACGTTCTATACCCGGCTCAAACTGGCCCCGCCGTACGAAAGTGTGGAGAAGGCCATTCGAACATTGACGACCATCGTGCACGCCCTGCCGAAAGAAGAACAAGCTCGAATCGTCTCCGATCCTGCCTTGCGATGGCAACAATTCCGACTGGCCTTTGACGCATCAGGCCTCGCAAAAAAGCATCGCGGCATCATCGCCGGTCTCGCTCGTCACCGATCGGCCGTGAACTTGCCGGCTGAATACGATCATTTCTTGGACTTGTTCCTTATGTGACAGGATGTTGAAAAAGTCCGCCAGCGGCGTTCTCGTCTCGCTCAGAGGCTCAACGTACAGACCAAAGTACGCCTCGCCGCTTCGCTCCCTGCGGCCTTGCTGGACGGCCTTTTTGAACATCCTGCTAAGAAAGAACACGCCGGGTCAGGTTAGGAGGAGAGGGGAAGCGCAACAGCGTCTCTCAACTCGCCGTACACTTTCATGAGGCGGCTGTCTTCGAGCCGATACGCGAGGGCCGCGGTGACGAGTCCAAAGGCCAGCACAAGAGCGGCGAGGGCGATGACCGCCACGCCCGTAAGGGTTCCCCCCAGTGAAGCGAATCCTCCATCCATGGCATACTGCACGACGAAGGTCAGGGACCCGATCAAGACGAGTGCAAACCACAGGAGCGTCAGGAGGGCCGAGGACCATGGCATACGCTTTTCACACTGCGTGTTCAGCGATGGGCCATCCGGCGAAAGATGAATCAACCCTTTAATCGGCCAGGCTGTCCGAAACCGCATATCGAACAATCGATACTGAGGGCGGATTGCGATCTGCGACAACTGTGGATAGAACCAGGCCACTCCATGTGGAAGCATCAGCACACCTGCAGGAGTGAACCGATCGCTTAGGGTCGTGAGTGCCGTTCCAGGCCACTGATCCGGATTGCTCGCGACACGGCAACCGTACCGAATTGCATCCGGGGTCAGCCGAATAAAATACAGCCAATCACCGATGATCAGCCCGATAAACAAGATCCCTGCAAAGAAGCCGGCCAGCATCATAAACGTAGCTATCACATAGGAACAAGGCATGAATCAAGGAGACAAGGCGTGAAATTACCGTTCTACCGTGTGGCTGTAAGCCGTATGTCATCTCGTACCCCCAAGAACCTGTTGACTCACGAAGATGAGATTGGCTAGAGTACGCGGAGCTACGTTCTGGCGGGGCATCTTCACCACTTAAGTTTCCCGCCTTAATTTTTCCCCCGTGTCCGAGATGATGATCTCCCGCCCCTGCACCTTCGGGGCACGCAGGACGCGAGTCGTTTGAGGTTTGGAGGAAACATGGATCCCAACAAGATTGAGCGGGTGTACACCTCTTACGCGGGGTTCTACGATAAAGTTTTTGGGAAAGTCTTCCATGAAGGGCGTGAATCGGCTATCCGGAATCTGAATGTGCAGCCTAACGAACGGATTCTCGAGGTGGGAGTGGGGACGGGCCTTGCCCTTCCAATGTACCCTCGGCATTGCCGCATTGTCGGCATCGATCTGTCCGAAGGAATGCTGGCAAAAGCGAAGGAAAAGGCCGAAACCCACAGCCTTGATCACGTCCAGCTTCATCGCATGGATGCAGGCGCTATGGAATTCACGGACGACAGCTTTGACACGGTGGTTGCGGCCTATGTTGTGACGGCGGTCCCCGACCATCGCAAAGTCGTCAATGAGATGATCCGAGTCTGCCGCCCAGGTGGCCGCATCATCATGCTGAACCACTTCAGCAACGGCAACAAGGTCATTGCCGCCGTGGAAAAAGTAATTTCTCCGTTGACCAAACACCTCGGCTGGCGAACGGACTTATCGCTGCATAGCGTGTTGGAGGGAACATCTCTGGAGATTGCTCGAAAACAGCGGGTCAATCCATTACGGTTTTGGGCATTGGTGGAATGTGTCAACGGAAAGGGCAAACAGACGAACGGAAATGCCGGGGCGCATTCTGTCGCGGGGTATATGAACGGCAACGGTGCAGCCGGATTTGCAAACAGCAGCGGCAACGCGCACTATTCCGCCGAGCACGCGCACTGATCAACTTCACTCTTCCCCCCTCTCACCGGTCCTGTCGTACATGGCGCTCCCGAATCAACCAGCCTTCCCATTCGCGGCCTGAAATGATCGTCGTGCCGACGAGGCAGTCTCCCGCAAAATGTCGGGTGATCTGATCGGCCAGGACTTCGAAGATTCGACTCATCCGTCGATCTTGCACCCCGAACACTCTGAGCATCAAACCGAAACCTTGCCGCTCCAATAGGCAATAGGCCATGACATGGACCATGTTGTCCCTGCCGGCCTTAGAGTCGCCGGCCGGAATCAGATCGCCCTCCCACTGCACCGCCGGGTGAATCGGGACAGCCCGCTTCGCTTCACGCCACGCACAGGGCAGGCCGGCTCGATCCAATTCATGCAACATCCATTGCACTGTGGGGCTTTGGGCCGTTCGACCTTGAAACGTCCATCGAGCCAATTCAGCCGCCTGGTCGGCCGTCACGAACGGAGTGGCGACTTCTTCCAGACAGGCTTCATCGCATACTACGTAGAGCTCTCCCTGAGGATCGAACCAAAAGCGAAGTTTTCCGGCGCTGAACTCTGTCTGAATGACGCCAAGAGCGGAACAATCGGCGCCATCCTGCTCGAAGATGGAAAAATCGGTTACGCCGGCCATGGTGAGTTTGGCGACTCGCACCATCCCGCGAATCTCGTACCGAATGGTCACCGAGACGGTTGTACCGACCGGCACCTCCCGTCCGGAACCTTCGTCGAAGAGGCGGCGCTTGGACATCTGTACGTCGGTCACATATCCTGAACGGAAGCCGCCCGTATACCCGGTCAGCCACCGAAGATCTTCAGCATTCTTGAGAAAGTGTTTCACGACACCAATTCTAGCGCATGGAGAGACTCACGGCTAGGTTTGCGAGAGCATCCACCATGCAGGCCGGCGGTTTCATGCTTCGTTTAACGCTTTTCTGATCGTCAAGTGGGAGACTGGCTGAATCCAATCGTCAAACCGTCCATTCGTTCAGGAGCAAGAGTGATTCTTCGGTCATCCTTGGGAACCAGCCATCGCTTTTCAATGAGCTTTTGAGCGGTCGATTCGAGGTCGGCGCATGAAAACTCGATGCCGAGCAATCGGTTTCTTACACCGGGATGAAATCGAAGCGATGGCCCCATGCTGAAAGAATGGATCGCATTTGTGTTCAAGTCCGGCCGATCCAAAAGTCTTCCCCAACCGGTGGTATTGGCGGCAATCTCAATATCGACTGCTGCAACTCCGGTGATTCCATACGGTCCGCTCTGTCGCGCCTTCCGCCAGTTGGCCTTCAATTCCGCGAGTCGTTCTTGATGATGATCGATGTGGGCATCGCATATGAAGACAGCGGAGCTGCCTAATAGTTTTGAAAATGCTATTGAGCCGGCCTCCGTGCCGACCATCCAGGTACTGATGGCCGCCAGGGTTCGACAGACTCGAGTATCTCCACCCCAAGGTCGACCGAGCCAAAGCAGTGTGTTCGGCTGGCCGTCGAGGAGATTGCGCAAGAAGGTCAGCGTGGACCTGGTTGCAACCGGCTCTTCGAAGTGCAGTGTCACAGGAGGTGTGTGCAATACTTTTCGAGACACTAACCCGTTTACCGTCTCCCATGTCGGGTGCGACGGGGCAAGGCCGAGCCCATAGAACCAGGTTCCAGGAAGCCCACATCCAGCGAACCGACCTATTTCGATATTCATGTTGCCCGCGTGCAGACCACCCGACACCAGTAGACCACAGTCGGTGATGGGCCACGCAACCGGCAGGCCGAACTCATAACGAAATCGAGCGAAAACACGCTCCACATCCTGTGTGTAAATCAGGACGCGATCGATCCCACGAATCACCGACTGTGTTATATCGGGTAACATACGGGCCGACTACTTTAAGGGAGAGGGAACGGAAAAGGGAAGCCACGACTCGTTGCATAGTTGTTCTGAAGGGGTAAGAATGACGGATCCCTAAGAAAGCTTCCAATGAATAAACTTTAGCGGCAAAGATGTCTAACAAGCTATATTTTGACCAATGTGCAGGGGCATCTTACCAATCATCATTGGTCGGTGCGACGTAAGCTACCCACCTGCTTTATTGCAGCATGAGTTTGCATAAATCCACGGCAGAAACGGCTAATTCTGAATAGTGGACTCCGCTCTTTATTCATCGCGCCATTCAGTATATAAGAGCTGAGCTTCTCTTTAAGGTGGATCAATGCGCGCCATTTGCCTCCAACATGTTCCTTTCGAAGGCCCCGGTGCTTTTGCCGAGGCCCTCGCCAAACGTGGCGTGAGCCTTGAGTATTCTCTTGTTCCGAAAGACGGCTTACCTCGAAACGCAGGCGACCTGTTGATAGTAATGGGCGGACCAATGTCAGTGAACGATTCCGCCAAGTGGATTGCCGAAGAGACCGCCTTCATCAGATCCACACTGCTCGCCGGTAAACCGATGATCGGGGTCTGTTTAGGAAGTCAATTCATGGCAAAGGCGCTTGGCGCCGTTGTGCGATCAGGCAAGGCAGTGGAGATCGGTATGACGCCTGTTCGTCTCACTGATGCGGGAAAACAAGATCCTGTATTTGGGGCCGGTCCTGAGTCCTTCGCCGTCTTTGAATGGCATGGGGAAGTCTTTGACCTGCCGAAGGACTCCGTGCCGTTGGCTGGTTCCGACATCGCGCCGTTGCAGGCATTTCGGTATGGCGATCGTGCCTATGGCCTTCTCTTTCATTTGGAAATGGAGGAAGGCGGGATCGACGCGCTCTGTCAAGAATGTGCGCCGGATCTGATCAAAGCTCGCCTTACTGGACATCAAGTAAAATCAGCCGCTTTGCCACAGCTCCCGCAGCTCCATCAAATGGCTGATCGGCTGATCGGCCATCTACTTCAATCCAGTCGTTGATTACCGGCTCATTCCTGAAGTAGTCTTCTCCATCTGCCGGCCTGTCGGACAAGGCTGCACACCATCGAGTCAAGCGACCGAATCATGAAAGGAGTTTGATTGACCATGGGTGGTTTCCCAATCGAAGTTGCCACACGCATTAAGACCCTGCCTCCGTATTTGTTTGCCGCGATCGACAAAATGAAACAAGAGGCTATCGCGCGTGGAGTAGACATTATCAATCTTGGCATCGGCGACCCCGATTTACCGACGCCGATACCGATCATCGAGAGCTTGGCGAAGGCGGCCAAGGACCCCAAGCATCACCAATATCCCTCCTATGAAGGCATGTTGTCCTTCAGGAAAGCCGTCGCCGATTGGTACCAACGACGATTCACAGTGGCGCTTGACCCGGCGAAGGAGGTCCTCACGCTGATTGGTTCGAAGGAGGGCATCGGACATATTCACCTTGCCTTTGTCGATCCTGGGGATGTCGTCTTGGTTCCGAGCCCCGGCTATCCAGTGTATCCCGTCGGGACCAGCTTTTCCGGCGGCACGTCTCACATCATGCCGTTGATGAAATCCAACGGGTTCTTGCCTGATCTCAGCGCGATTCCGAAAGAGGTGGCCAAGAAGGCCAAGTTGATGTGGCTCAACTCTCCGAACAATCCCACCTCTGTCATCATGACAAAGGACTATTTCAGACGCGTGGTGGAATTTGCGCAGGAGAATCAGGTGATCGTGTGTCACGATGCAGCCTATTCGGAGGTGTATTATGATGGGCGTCGTCCGGCGAGTTTCATGGAAGTCGAGGGCGCAAAGGACGTCGGGGTTGAGTTCCATTCACTCTCCAAGACCTACAACATGACCGGCTGGCGCATCGGCTTTGCCGTCGGCAACAAAGATGTCTTGGCCGGGCTCGGCAAGGTGAAAAGCAACTTGGACTCCGGCTGTTTTGAGGCGGTTCAAGAGGCGGGTATTACGGCTCTGAGCCTAGATGACAGCGTGACTGACGGGTTGAGAAAAACATATCAAGACCGGAGAGATACCCTGATCCCGGGTCTCAAGAATCTGGGGTTAGAAGTGGATCCCCCTCCGGCCGCATTTTACGTGTGGGTGACGGTGCCGAAGGGCTATACCTCGACATCGTTTACCGCCCATCTTTTGGAGAAGGCCGGTATTGTGACGACACCCGGAAATGGATTCGGTGCGCCGGGAGAAGGGTATATCCGTATGACGCTGTGCACATCCAAAGAACGGCTGGCGGAAGCGGTTGAACGGATTAAGAAGGCGGGATTCTAAACACTCGTCAGGCGTAAGGAGTAAGGTGTGAGGGGGAACAACAGAGTCCATTTTCCCCATGTATTAACGCCTTACGCCTAACCCCTCACCCCTAACGGTATGGTTATGGAGACTGTCTTCATCGGATTCGGGTCGAACGTCGGCGATCGGGTGGATTTTTGCGATCGGGCGGTGACATTGCTCGGTCTCCTCCCACATTCTCGACTCAAAGGTATCTCGCTGTTGTATGAGGCGGAACCGGTTCGGACTCGGACAGATCCAGGAGAAGGGTGGTTCCTCAATGGAGTCGTGCAGCTTGAAACGGATATTACGCCACGCAGTCTCCTGACGACCCTCCAGGAAATCGAACGCTCTCTCGGCCGGGATGATGACAACCGGTCCGGTCCTCGCACGATCGACTTGGACATCCTCTTTTATGGCGAGCATGTGACCAAGGAACCAGGATTGACCATTCCACATCCTCGCCTCCATCAGCGACGATTTGTCCTCATGCCTATGAATGAACTCGATCCGCTGTGGGTCCATCCGACGCTCAAACAATCGGTGGCCCGGTTATTGACAGAAGTTAAAGACCAGTCTCAAGTACGTCTCCTTTTTCCCCAGCCTTCAACACGATATGGTTCACGGCCAGCCTGCAGTTCACCATCCGGCTCATGAAGATCATTCGCTCTCCCATCGCCATGGCAGCGTGGAGCGAGAGAGTTATCCGCGAAGGTGTGAAAATTGGATTGGTTCCGACAATGGGAGCCCTCCATGAGGGCCATCGGACGCTGATACGGGCGGCACGGTTGCGATGCGATGCGCTCATCGTCAGTATTTTTGTGAACCCCACGCAGTTCGGTCCTCAGGAAGATTTGGCCAAATACCCACGCCCGATCCCGCAAGATCGAGCACTATGTCGAAAAGAAGGCGTTGACGTCTGTTTTGAGCCGACCGTGAAGGCCATGTATCCGAGCGACTTTCAAACCATGGTGACATTACCTGCAATTGCACGCCGGTGGGAAGGAGAGGCGCGTCCTCATCATTTCTCCGGTGTGGCGACCGTCGTGACCAAGCTTTTCGGAATCGTCCGTCCTAAAATTTCGATCTTTGGGCAGAAAGATTTTCAGCAATCGGCACTTGTCCGGCAGTTGGTGAAGGATCTGAACCTTGGTGTGGCGATTGTTGTATGTCCCACTGTGCGTGAAGTGGACGGACTCGCGATGAGCTCACGTAATATTTACTTGTCGCCTGATGACCGAATTCGTGCGGCCACGTTGTACAAAAGCCTGCAAGCAGGAGCTGAGGCGATTCGAAGAGGCGTGACTGATGGAAAAGCAATACAGGAGGCGATGGTCCAAGTCATCAAGAAAGAACCGGCCCTCACGATCGACTATCTGGCAGTCTGCGACCCGCGCACCTTGGAACCGCTTTCCTCTGTGAACCCTCGTGTGGTCCTTCTTGGAGCGGTGCGGCTCGGCCCTCTTCGTCTTATTGATAATCTTCTGGTAGCCTCGCCACGGAGGTCTTCCTCGCGTATCGAGGGATTCTCACGAGAAAAGTTGTAGATTGGCGCTTTGTCCCACCAGCAGGCTGAGAATGACTTGGCTGAGGCGGTTCTTATCGTCTGTCACCATTTCGAGGAACCGGATGCCCATCGATTCAGGACGCGAAGAACATACCATGGCCGTCTCGATCTTAATGGGCTCCTCGTCGGAAGCCGGTTTGATGACCAACTCGATAAACGTCCCCTGAGGCAAGGTTGTCGTCGTCTCGAGCGTGCACCCTCCCATGGAAATATCCGTCACACGGTTGTCCATCCGCACGGCGTTTTCTGCGACGAAATTGGCCCTGAAAGACACCGGCAACCGCTTGTATTGCCGGCGATCCGCGACTGATGTTTGGGCTGGAGGCTGATTCCGATAGGTACGGAAGCGAGTGGTGCAGAGCTGACACCGGAATGAAAATATCCTGAAGCGATTCAAGAGTCGCCCCATGGTTCCCTCGTCATAAACGACTCGGACGAAGGGTGTTCCGCAACTTGGGCAGTGTGGGTCTCTCATGAATTCCGGGGCATACCGGCAGTGGCCGTGTGCATAGACAGCCGCTCCGCCGACGGTCGCTCCCGCTGTACCTCCACAATCGATTCAATGTCGGCCGGCGAATACGTGGGCGGCTTCACCCATTTCCCGTCCGCCCGCTTGTAGCCGCCGACTTTGCTCAGATTCGATCGGTGCACTTCCTGAAACACGGGTTCCATATCGATCCCGTAGGAAACCGCAGTTCCATAGGTGACATACAGAAGGTCCGCCATTTCCTTGGCCACCGCGGCTAGGTTTCCAGTGGCCATGGCTTCTTGTAATTCATCGAACTCTTCCTGAATGAGCCGCACGCGAAGTTGTTTCGTTTCCTCATTCACATCCATCGGGGCTGCCTGTACCAAAATACCGAATTTACTGTGAAATGCTTCGACCATGGCTTGTTCGTCGGTCATGCTGCTCCTTCATTCGATATCAAACGGCAAGGTCTTGCGGGGAACAACTTCCGTCGGTGCCAACACCGGAATGTCGCGATCCGACGATACCCCCAATTCTTTGAAGCGCCGTGCTGCCGGGAGAATACGTGTCTCAAGAGAACCGACGGCCCGGTTGTAAGCAGACACGCTTTTGCCGAGAGCCTGGCCGACATCGTTCATATGTTCAGCCAGTACCGCCATGCGCTCATACAGTTCTTTGCCCAACCGACCGGCTTCTTCCGCATGGGCGGTCATCCGTTCTTGGCGCCAGCCGTACGCGACAGCTCGGAGCAACGCAATAAGCGTCGCAGGGGTCGCCAACACGATCCCGTTTGCAAATCCCTCTTCAATAAGACGGGGATTCTGGTCCAGCGCCGCCCCGAGGAATTGCTCCCCGGGGAGAAACAACACGACAAACTCCGGCGCACGGTCGAACTGAGTCCAGTACGCTTTCAAAGACAGCTCTTCCATGCGGCATTTGACTTGAGCAGCGTGGCGACGCAAGGCCTCAGCCTGCTGGGACTCGCTCTGAGCTTCATGGGCTTCCAGATAGGCGGAGAGCACCGTCTTCGCATCCACGATAATTTGGCGTCCTCCAGGCAGTTGCACAATCATATCCGGTCGGTGGCGTCCTTCATCACCGGTCACAGAGGGTTGCTCGGTGAAATCGCAATGGTCCACCATACCAGCGAGCTCAGCCACCCGCTTCAACGTTAACTCGCCCCATTGGCCTCGTACGGTCGGAGCCCGCAAAGCTTTCACCAGATTCCCTGTCTCCTGCTGCAGCCGTTGTTGCGATTCTGCCAATGATCGTAGATGCTGATCCAATCCGCCATAGGCCGACTGGCGAGATTGTTCCAGCAAACGTACTTGCTCTGCATAGCGGTGCAGTGATTCCTGGAGTGGGCGTACCAAGGCATCGATTGCCTGCTGTCTCTGTACCAGGTCACCTTCCGCTTTGACATGCAAGGTTTCAAACGATACGGCAGCGAGTTTCAAGAACGCTTCGTTGTTTTGTTTCAATGCTTCACCGGAAAGGGCCTGGAATGATCCGATGAGTTCCTGATGCGTGTGGTCGATCAGAGCTTTCTGTTCGAGAACTTGTCGAGCCATATCTTCCATCCGAGTTTCCGCCGACACCCGAGCCTGTTGGGTCTCGTTCAAGGCTTGGCGAACGGACACAAGGGCGTCTCGTTCTCTTTCTAGTTGCTTTCGCAGTTCATCCACGGTCGCTTCGGCTCGCTGAGCCTGAGACCGCAAGCGACTTGTAATCCACAGACCCGTCAGCAAACCACCCAAGAACAGTCCTGCACCAAAGGCTAAGAGAATAGGGAGTATGTCTGTCATCGCTTCATCCGCTTAAAGTTCCGGTACAACGCACACCTGCATATAGTGTAAAAACAGAAAATTTGAGGCAGAGTACGCAACGAATTGAAAAAGGTCAAGAAGCAGAAGGCCCCAATCGATCAGCTCTATTTGTCCTAGGGTTGTGGAGAGGGGTGGATACAAATGGTCCCTGATTCGGCGTCAACCGTGATACGTTGCCCGTCAGCCAGCCGGGCCATGGCGCCTTCAACGTTGGCAATGGTCGGCAAGCCATGTTCGCGGGCGATGATGGCTCCATGAGACAGTGTGCCGCCCATTTCGGCGATCAAGCCTCCGACAAGACCGAAAAGAGGAGCCAAGCCAGGATCAATAACCGGGACCACCAGAATCTCACCTGGCATCACCTTGCCCCAATCCGCCACCGAGCGAACCACTCGAACCGAACCTGCCACGCTTCCAACGCTGATCGGCGTACCCGACAAGACGCCGTTCCTTTCACGTCGGTCGGAAGTCATGGATTGCTCGCTCTCGGTTTCCCAGTCGCGAATCGTGTCGGGTACTGCAACCGCTGCGTTGTGCTCTCTCTCGGTTCTCCGAGCCTTGATCACGGCTTTCCAGTCTCGTGTGCTTCCAGCCAACAGGTCGGCTCGATCGTTGATCGTCAGAAAAAAGATATCGTCTACCTGCTGGAGCAGACCCCGTTCGACCAGAAGTTCTCCGAGACGTATCAAGAGAGTGCGGATGGCCGTCGAGTAATACATCAAGTGGTGCCGATTGGCTTCACGCAGCGCGAAGAACCGACTGAGCCTTCGGTAACACCACATAAAGATGATCCATCTATGGTATCGCCAGCTGATGCGACGTCTGATCTGAGACAGCGCAGCGGTTCTCGTCTCGCTTTGGCGCAAGAGAATGCTCTTCTGTAGAGGTGAGCCGGAGATGAATTGGATCCGCACGATCGTCAGAATCGCTTCAGGGTTATCGGCGAGACGCGGGGACATGACGTCCGATTCACCGATGGCGCGATGCCCATAGTCATTCAAATATCTGTCGAAAGCCCGTAGGAGGTTCGTGCCAGCGAGAGCCTCACGGAACAGTGAAGGGTTCCATGGTTCCGATGTGAGAAATGTGCCGGCCGCCGGTTCGTCTCGGGCGATGTCCGTCAGCTCGGCGAGACGGAGAATCTGTTGTGCGCTGATGACACTCCCTTGTCCTTGGAGAGCGGCATTCAACAAACCCCTCCAGTCTGGTCCGAGCCACCGAGGCAGGAATTGAGTGAAGATCTGTAGGCATTGCCCCACGCCGCCGACAATGCCGAAGGTGACGTCTCGGCCCTCTAACCAGGGGCCGAGCCTGTCGAGCTCGGGCACGAGTTCTTCCACCGACAAGTGCAGAATGCGCTCACGGCGATAAGTCGTGGCCAGATCCTTCATTTCTTGAAATACTCGTGGACCGCATCGCTCAACCCGTCTCATCTCCGCCCACATCCTCCACCCGGCCCGAGCAAGCGTCGCTCCATTGAGCGGCTGTACCTGCGGGATGGTGTGCAGTGGTTCGCCGCCCATCTGTTCGGCGTTCAGCGACGGATCTCCGCCTAGTTGGGCCACCAACATATGGAACAGGGTTACGTTGAGATAAGGTCGCCCTTTCAGAACACGGACCGATGTGAGCCCCTCGGGAATCCGACATCCCAATCTTCGATAATGAGAGAGGATGTGGCGGTCCATGAACCGTTCAAGAAATGAGAGGCTCAACAGGCTCGGCAGTTCGGGCAGCGTCTCTTTGAAATTTGTTCGCGACCACTCGCAGTCGTCGTTGGTGAGGATGGAGGAAGGGCGGACCGTCGTAATCGGCCGTGCCTGTACGAGCCATAGTTGTCCCGCATCGAATGCCCATTCGAGATCGATTGGGTGCCCGAAAACTTGTTCAACGTATTTTGTCATCCGTGCGAGGGAAAACAGCTGCGCATCGGTAAGCGATGATTGGATTGGAGTCGTGTCGCCAAACCGTTCGACTTGCAGTCCATCCTTGGAAACCACCAGTCGTTGGGAATGACGCGCGAGGATGCGTTTACGAACCCGAATCGGTTGCTTTTCATGAGTGATCTCCACGACATACTGGTCTGGCTTGACTGTGCCATCGACCAGCGACGCTGCGAGACCAGGTACGGCGTTGATCGTCACCTGATTTGTTCGTCCGGTCACTGGATGTATAGAATAGGCTACTCCGGCCGATTGAGCATCGACCATCGGTTGGATCACTACAGCCATTCTCGGAGTTGTCTTGTAGCGCTGACGAGCTGTGTAGTTCACCACGCGGTCTTCCCATAGTGAGGCCCACAGGTCCCTCACCGCGGCATCAATTTCCGACAGAACTACGCCCAGGTGAGTTCGATAGAGCCCGGCGAAACTGGTTTGAGCCGTATCCTCATTCGTGGCTGATGATCGGACGGCCCAGCGTTCGTTCGGTGGCCAGCTGAGGGTTTGGAGCAATATTACCCATTGAACGGCAAGTCGGGAAGTGTCTACCTGTCTGATGCGATCCCGGCAGTCGGCCAACGCAGACGCTCGCTCGTTTCCTGATAATGCGCAGACCTTTTGCCACTCCTCATTGTCAATAAATCCTGACGCATGCAGAGATTGCGCATATACCTCCGTTGTGATGCAGAACCCCGCGGGGACAGGGAAGCCGGCCGCGATGAGCCGAGCGAGCCCCACAGCCTTTCCTCCCGTGAGATCGACATTGCTACACTGAGACAGCGGAAGGATAAAGGGATGGGTCATAAGTCGGCATAGTAGCTAGAGCAGCAAGGCGAGGTAAAGGTCGTTAACGTTCGTTCCGGTAGGACCGGTATAGACATGACATCCAAGCGTTTTCAAAGCCGGATAGGTATTATGTCGATTTAAGGATGACCGGAGATCAATGCCGAGTTTCTTCGCCCGAGCGACGGTGCCTCCACTGACAATCGCCCCGGCTGCATCGGTGGGACCGTCCGTTCCGTCGGTGCCCAGTGCCATGACCCATGTGTTGGGGAGGCCGGCTATCTCGAATGCGGCGGAAGCAGCGAATTCCTGGGCACGGCCACCCTTTCCACGGCCTGTGACCGTCACCGTGGTTTCGCCTCCCGCCACCACGCAACAGGGGCGTTTCAAGATACCATGCCCCTTCGCAATCGCCATGGCAAGGTCCGTTAATTGCTTCGCTGCCACACGCGCTTCTCCCATGAGAGGGCGAGAGACGAGCATGGTGTGGAGGCCCGCCTGTTGTGCGCCGCGTGCGACGGCTTCCAGCATGATCCGGTTGTTGCCGATGATGTAATGCTGCACGGAGCGCAACCGTCGTGAACCGGGCTTCAGGGTCTCTGGGGCGTCCCCTTTTTGACCACGGTACAAATAACGTCGTACGGCCGCAGGCACGGCATGCCAGCTTCTATACCGCCGCAGCACTCCCACTGCATCCGCAAACGTCGAGAGATCGCCTGCTGTCGGGCCCGAGCCGATGGAACCGAGATCATCGCCGATAACGTCCGAAAGTAAGAGCGTGATAATCCTCGCCCGGGTCGAAGCAGCGAGCCCGCCTCCTTTGACCAATGATAAATGTTTCCTCACGACGTTAATTTCATTGATTGTCGCCCCGCTGCGGAGCAGTAAACGTGTCGTGCGTTGCTTATCGGTCAACGTCACACCGGCGACTGGAGCCGGTAGAAGACTCGACGCACCACCGGACAAGAGAACGATCAACAGATCTTGAGACGTCAGACGTTGTATCAGACGCAAAAGCTGTTGGGCTGCGTGAAGACCTGCATGATCAGGAACCGGATGACCCGCTTCGACCATGGCGATCCGTTTGGTAACGAGTGTGTGACCTGTTTTGACAATAACAAGCCCATCGTCCAACCTTGTCCCAAGTACTGCCTCTAACGCCTGTGCCATCCTTGCCGACGCCTTGCCGGCTCCAACCGCCACTACACGGTCGACACATGAAAGGTCGTGGGCCCTTCGCCCCACTCGCAGAGAATGTCTATTGAGTGAGATGCTAGTGAGTACGGCCTGATAGGGGTCGGCAGCATCCAGCCCTGAGGTAATCAACTTCCGAAGAAGTGATTGTGCGGGGGAACGAGGCAAATGAAGCGTCATTGGCGCGAATCCTACGGCATCTTTTCCTGCTTGAAACAGCGGCTAGGACAAGTCTGCCGAGGCACGCGGATTTGATAGCTGCCATGAGGAACCACATCCTTCTTAAACTCAGGATTCAGCATTTTGAGTTCGAGCAAATAGGTGCCGAATTCTTCGGCGATCGAAGTCAGCGCCCGCTGGGATTCCTTGACATTTACGGTGATGGTTTCGGTCTCAAGCGGTATATAGAGATCCTTCTTGGTCAGCCCAAGATACTTCTCAGGCTGGGAGTAGATTTCCTTGGCGGCGATGATACGAGGGACATACCGCATGGTCTCGCGGGGGCCGTGCATTTTCCAATAGTCGGTAATTTTTTGCTCCTTGAGCAGCTTGCGGATTCGTTCCTCACCGGCGTTGTACGATGCCATGGCCAAGAACCAGTCATTGTCCTGAAAATCTTTGAGGTACTTGAGGTACTTCACTGCCGCTTCAGTCGATATTTCGAGATTTCGACGCTCATCTCGGACGGCGTCGCTTTTCAGTCGGTACCGACGACCGGTGGAGGGGATGAACTGCCATGGGCCGGACGCCTTCGCTCTTGAATAGGCGGCTGAAATGCATTTGCTCTCGACGAGTAACATGTACTTGAGATCATCCGGCAAACCGGCTTCAGCCAATTGCTTTTCGGCAGGAGGGAAACAACGCCCAGTACGTTTGGCGAGGATGATGCTTTCACCTTGATCTTCCAAAAATTGATAGAACTCGTATTCGATCCGTTCTCTCACTTGCCAGTTATCCAGAGGAACCGACACTCCCGCAAACGTGAGCTTGTCGGGAAGCTTGAATGAGCTCAGAAAAAACCGTTCTCCCTCGCGTTTGATTTCCGGCAAAATGACCAGATGGTCTTCCGGCTCGGGCTGCGAATCCAATAGGTCAGGTATGAGCAAATCCTTCTCCGTCTCTGATTTTTGAACGCCATTATCCGCTGTTTCCGACATGGCTAGGGCTGAAGGACACATTGACAGGATAAAAAAACCGATTCCAACCATAGAAAACAAAGTCTGCATACCTCGGATGATCATTCTCAAACTCCTCCATTTCCATCCAGATACGAGCTTTCCACAAAAACGCGAAGTTATGCTAACAGCTCGCTTATTTACCAGCAAGCAGAATAGGGTTCCCGTTCGTGTTACACTGCGCCACATGCGAGTGCTGACACTTCTAAACAAGACTATCACCGACTGCACGTCTTGTCCCCGGTTGGTCGCCTATCGACAGGCGATCGCGCGGGAGAAACGGAAACAATATCGTGATTGGGTTTACTGGGGTCGGCCGGTTCCCGGCTTTGGAGATTGCTACGCTCGGCTCTATGTTCTTGGGCTGGCCCCTGCGGCCCATGGTGGAAATCGGACTGGACGTATTTTCACCGGTGATCGGAGCGGGGATTGGCTGTATGACGCGTTGTATCGGTATGGATTCGCCAACCAGGCTACTTCGCAACACAGAAATGATGGCTTATCGTTGATGGACTGTTACATCGGAGCAACCGTGCGGTGTGCCCCGCCGGGGAACAGACCCGCGCCGGATGAGTTTGAACGCTGCGCCCGATTCTTGTTGGAAGAAGTTCGTCTTTTAAAAAACCACCGCGTGGTAGTTGCTCTGGGGAAAATTGCCTTCGAGCATTACCTCAAGACCTGTCGGACTCAGGGGCGTGTTATGCCGGCGCCGATCCCAAAATTCGGACATGGTGTCGTCTATCGCTTATCCTGGGGGGTGACACTCCTAGGTTCCTATCACCCCAGCCAACAGAACACATTTACCGGGAAATTGACTCGCTCGATGTTTCACGCGGTGTTTCGGAGAGCTAGAAAAGAAATTGATCGTGGGTAGCTTATAGAGAATATCAACAGGTACTCGTCTTGTTGTCTGGTTTCTTTCCACTCATTTCTTTGAGAGTGGTGTTGGGAGCGGGGAGTGAATATCCACCGAGCACGGAGATCACTCCCCGTTGTCCTCCACTATTGTTGCCCTTTCGCTTTCCAGTCGTCCAAGAACTTCTTCAGTCCGGCCTCTGTCAGCGGGTGTTTGAAGAGCGCTTGAAACACACTGTAGGGCATCGTGCAGATGTGACCGCCTGCCAATGCCGCCTCGACAACGTGCTGCGGATGGCGGACGCTCGCTACTAACACAAGAGTCTTGTAGTCATAGTTTTTATAGATCGTCAAAATTTGTCGAATGAGTTCCATGCCATTTGAGCTGATGTCGTCGAGTCGTCCTATAAATGGAGACACGCACCAGGCACCGGCTTTAGCCGCCAGCAGCGCCTGTGTGGGTGAGAAACAGAGAGTCACATTCACTCTGATGCCCTCAGCGGCCATCTGCTTCGTGGCTTTCAGTCCTTCCGGAATCAGTGGACATTTAACGACAATATTCTTGTGAATTTTGGCTAACTCTTTGCCTTCCTTTACCATGGCGTCTGCTTCTGTGCTCACGACTTCGGCGCTGACCGGGCCATCCACGACCTTACACACCTCTTGCAACATTTCCCTAAAACTTCGGCCCTCCTTGACGACCAGGGAGGGATTCGTGGTCACGCCGTCGAGCAAGCCAAGGTTTGCCGCTTCATGGATTTCTTTGACATTGGCAGTATCGAGATAGATTTTCATAATTGCCCCTTTCTTAGTCTTAGCGATGAGATCGTGAGGCGATACCGTTACTATCGGTCATTTTATGGAGAACTCAACTTCAGTGCAACAAGCCGGCACGAAGTTTGACAGATTTTCGAGCAGGGAATAAAATTTTGCGGTTGACGGTGACCATTGATCGTAGAGGAGATATTACGATGCAACGGTTTGTCTGGTTGCTGCTCTTCTCCCTTATAGTCTCATCCTGCTCAGGGAAGAACCCATACCTAGAAGCTTCACTGAAACCGGCCGAGCTTCAGGGAAAGGATAAGGGGTGGTTTGAAAGAAACTGGGGTACGCCGGACGGAAAAACCTCCCGTTTTTTTGGTGGAGAGACCTGGATCTACTATCGTATTGCCGGAGGAACGTCAGGGAAACCTCTTTTCAATTTCTCTCCCAATCAATGTCAAATCACTCTCAAGTTTGACAAAGACGAGAAACTTTCAGACTATACCTACTCAGACTGTTAAACGACTCGTTGTAAGAACCTGCTGGGTTCCTTCTACGGCAATGATTTCATGTAATTCCTGAATACCCCGCTAGATGGGGTGTTCACTTCGAAACTTCATCGAACACTCCTGGCTGCAGAAACAGTACTCCCGTCCTCCAATTGTTTCGACCACGGCGATTTGCTTGGGGACGAATATGTGACACACTGGATCCTCAATCATTTGATCTTGCTCTTTATCTTGAGCCTGCGCGGCCGATTTCTCCCGAGCAGCCTGAATTGGGGTTTTGAATCCACGAAACATTTGACGGAGCAAGAAGTAGAGAACTGTGAGAAGTAAAACGACTAAAATTAACCTATACATCGAGGTTTATCGAAGGGGGACCATAATCCTATGGAAGCGATAGAAGCCTGTCAAGATAACAACTACCGGTTTTTCTTAAAATGCTACTGATAGAGGCATGCACAAACGGCCTATGTTTATAGAGCCCATTGGGACTCTTGCTAGTGCCATCCAGTACTTCAGGAGGATTGGCTTACCCTGTCCTATGGTGCTAAAGTGCCCTCCCATGAAAACCTGTGATAAATGCCATGGGGCGATGCTACCAGAACGAGCGGTGGATTTGGATGCCGGACTGGCGATCACCGTGTTTGCCTGTTTGAATTGTGGTCGTCGGAAAGCGGCGGATCAGGAGCCTCGGCCGATCACGGCTCGGCATTAATCCTCAATCCTACCGTCGAACCCCAAGTCGCACTTCTGATGAGCAAAGGGCTGTAAGGTTGCTTAATAAGAGCAGCTTTCAGGCCAATGCAGATGCTGGCTCTTGTCTTATCAGATACACTACTACTCTGTAGACGAACATTGGCCCATTATACGATTACGACGTATCTGACAGAAATCAGCCGGGAGTCTTGGGATATATGATGGACAACGCTTCCTTTTTTCGCATAACCATCCCAGCCTTGAGTTCATAGAATCGCCAAGTCGTCCTTTCAGTCAGCTGCACTTTTGCCAAGAGCCAGTGATGAAATGCACTGCAGTACCTTGTCGAGTGTTCGCTGAAAACTCAACGGTTGCTTATTGAGATGATGTGAAGCGATGAATGAGGAATCAATGAAGGCTTAAGACATCCATCATGTCGTATAAGCCAGCCGGCTGGCGAACAACCCATCTCGCAGCTCGCAGGGCTCCACGGGCGAACGTATCGCGGCTGCTGGCTCGGTGGGTGACTTCGATTCGTTCTCCCATGCCGCCGAACAGAATTGTATGATCGCCGATGATATCGCCAGCGCGAATGGTTTGTATCCCAATCTCTCCTTTGGTTCGTTCTCCGATTATCCCCTTGCGAGCATAGACTCCAACATGGTTCAAGTCTCGGTCCACTGAACGTGCGAGGATTTCTGCGATCTTGAGAGCCGTGCCGCTTGGCGCGTCCTTCTTCAGTCTGTGGTGAGCCTCAATGACCTCGATATCGTAATCGTCCCCCAGTGTTCTGGCCATCTCGCCGATGACTTTGCAGATCAGGTTGATTCCAACACTCATGTTCGGAGAAAAGACGCAGGGAATCTGCTGGGCCAATGACCTCAGCTCGTCGAGTTGAACAGTAGAAAACCCGGTCGTCCCGATTACCATGGCTCGCCGATGGTGAGCCACCGTCCGCATGTGCTCAAGAGTTGCCTCAGGAGCCGAGAAATCAATCACCACCTCTCCGTGTTCCAGCAGAGAGGATAAATTGTCGGTGATGGGAACTCCGGCATGTCTAGAACTCGCAATTTCGCCTGCATCCTCTCCCAACGCCGGATGACCTTTTCCCTCTAAGGCCCCTACCAGGGTCAAAGCCGTAGAATCTCTGATCAGTGATACCAGTCGACAGCCCATTCGGCCGGCTGCACCCGCTACAATGACCTTGATCATCTTGTCGTGCACCTAGGTATTGCTAGAGTTAGATCAACGCGGCATCTTTCAGGACGCGAATCAATTTTTCGCGTGCGTCCTGAGCCATTGGACAGAGCGGCAAGCGCAATTCCGGATCAATCTTTCCCATGAGTCCCAACGCTTCTTTGACCGGAATGGGGTTTGTTTCATAGAACAACGCCGCAAAGAGAGGAGAGAGCTTAAAATGAATCCGCCGCGCTTCGTCGATTCTCCCATCGGCAAAGGCTTTCACAAGGCCTGCCATTTCCAACGGCATGATGTTAGCCGTTACGGTAATCACACCCTTCCCGCCGACCGCCATCATCGGTAGCGTGAGAGAGTCGTCACCGGCCAGCACAGTCAGGCGGTCACCGCACGCTTGTACAATATCTGAGGCCTGTTGAACGGAGCCACTCCCTTCCTTGACCGCGACTATCGTGTTAACGGCTGAAAGGCGGGAGATCGTTGACGGTAACATGTTGACTCCGGTGCGACCTGGAATGTTGTATAGAACTAAGGGCAGGTCGACGGCCTCCGCAATCGCTTTATAGTGTCGATAGAGTCCTTCCTGAGTCGGTTTATTATAGTAAGGAGTAATGAGCAACGCGCCGTCGGCTCCAGCCTGCTTCGCATGTTTCGTGAGCGTGATGGCTTCTTCCGTGCTGTTAGAACCGGTCCCGGCAATAACCGGTACCCGCCGGTGGACCACCTCGGTCGTCAATTCAATTACCCGATTATGCTCGCTATGAGAAAGCGTGGCTGATTCACCGGTGGTTCCGCAAGGGACAATACCGTCGGTACCATTGGCAATCTGCCATTCGATCAACTCGGCCAACGCACGCTCGTCGACTTTGCCCTGCCGAAACGGTGTGACAATAGCGACAAGCGATCCGGTAAACATGCTTACTCCGTTTCGTTGAGGAACGAAGGAATTTTCTCGCCTCGTACGAGGTCGTCGTATGTCTCTCGTTCACGAATGACATGAAATTCCGTGCCCTTGACGAGTACTTCCGGTACGCGAGGCCGGGAGTTGTAATTCGATGCCATCACAAAGCCATAGGCGCCCGCGCTCATGACTGCCAACAATTCGCCGGGTTTTATGCCAGGCAACAAGCGATCCTTGGCTAGAAAATCCCCTGATTCACAGACGGGCCCCACGATATCCACCGTCTGTCTAGCCCGACGGACTGCTTCCTCCTTCACAGGACGAATTTCGTGGTAGGCGCCGTACAAGCTCGGTCGGATCAAATCATTCATGGCGGCATCGACGATGACGAAGTGCTTCGTCTCTCCAGCCTTCTCGTACAGCGCCTTGGTAATCAAGATGCCTGCATTACCGACGATGACGCGGCCCGGTTCCATGACCAGCGTCAGGCCCAAATCCTTAATGAACGGCGAAATCGCGTCAGCCAGGTCCTGTGGCAAAGGCGGCTTCTCTTCGGAATAGGTAATACCGAGCCCGCCTCCGATGTTCAGGTAGCGGATATTGATGCCATGGTCCTTCAACGTATGGATAAGCGCCACGACTTTCTTCAGTGAATCGACGAACGGCGTCACGTCCGTCAACTGCGAGCCGATGTGGGCATGGACGCCCACTACGTCGGTATGGCTCAGCGCCGACGCCATTTTGTATTCATCCAGCGCGCGATCCGAGGCGATGCCGAACTTGCTTTTCTTCATCCCCGTTGAAATGTAGGGATGCGTTTTCGGGTCCACATCCGGATTAATCCGCAACGCGATCCGCGCCTTTTTCCCCACCGAGGCCGCCACTTCGTTGATCGCATGGATCTCAGCCGACGACTCGACGTTAAACATGAGGATGTCGGCCTTCAGCGCATCTCGGATTTCATCCGGCGATTTACCGACTCCGGCGAAAACGATTTTGGAAGCCGGTACGCCGGCTTTTAGGGCTCGGAACAGCTCGCCGCCCGACACGATGTCCGCGCCGCTGCCTTCCTTTGCCATCATGCGAAGGATGGCCAGACTGGAATTCGCTTTCATCGCAAACGCGATAACATGCGGGATATTTTTGAACGCGTTGTCGTAGGCGTGGAAATGCCGGACGAGTGTTGCATGACTGTAGATATAACAAGGAGTGCCGAGTTCCTTCGCTACGCGGCTGACCGGTACCTGTTCGCAGTACAATTCACCGTGGTGATACTCGAAACTATGCATCGCGTAGGTCCCTTGTATTAAATCTATTGCATCAGGCCTAGGTCGTTTTACCGTATTCCAACCGGCTCCGACGGGGGTAGGTCGATGTCATGGACACCAAGAGCGGGAGCCAGCTCAACCGATTCTGCTGCTTGCCGCTCTGTCTCGAGGGCATGTTGCCTTTTCTGCTTCTCGATCGTGGGAGCTACCCCGACGTATTCCGGTGGGATCGGGGACCCCACCACCCCACAAGAAATCAGCAGTCCTGCCGACACGATTATGACGACAGCTTTCATGACAGTAACTGTTCAAGCTCCTTGATTCGCTGCTCAACTTGTCCCCTTGCGGTCCCGCCGATTTGTCCTTTGTGATCGATTGCCGCCGCGATAGTCAGCCAAGAAAACACACCCTTCTCGATCCGCTCACAAAACACGCGAAGCTCTTCCAGGGAAAAATCCGTGACGTCACGTCCTTGATCGAGCGCAGCCCGCACGATTCGACCGGTGATCCCGTGAGCTTCACGAAAGGGTACGCCTCTCATGACCAAGTAGTCGGCCAGTTCCGTGGCGAGAAGTCCTCCTCCTTGCAACGCTCGCTTCAGGCTCTCTCCGTTGACTTTCAGCCGGCGCATTAATTCCGTCATCACCTGGAGAGAGGCCGTCACCGTATCCAGGGCATCAAAAAGCGCCGGTTTGTCCTCTTGCAAATCCCGATTATAACTTAACGGCAGAGCCTTGAGCAGGGTCAGTAAATTGATAAGATGGCCGTAGACGCGTCCGGTTTTTCCTCGGACCAGTTCGGGGACGTCCGGGTTCTTCTTCTGCGGCATCATGCTGCTTCCTGTGCAGAATGCATCCGGCAGATCGACGAACTGAAATTCCTGCGATGCCCACACAATCAATTCCTCACTTAGCCGTGACAAATGCATCATCACAATCGAGAGGGCCGATGCCACTTCAATCATGAAATCGCGGTCAGAAACCGCATCCATGCTGTTCGAGGTGACAGCCGGGAAGCCAAGCAGTTCAGCCGTGTATCGCCGGTTCACCGGATAGTTCGTACCGGCCAAGGCACCGGATCCAAGCGGCATGACATTGAGTCGGCCCCTGGCGTCACGTAGTCGACCTTTATCCCGTTCGAACATCTCCACATACGCCAGCAAGTGATGCGCAAACAGGACCGGCTGGGCACGTTGCAAGTGTGTATACCCGGGCATCATGAGCGCGCGGTTCTCACCGGCTTTTTCGATCAGCACGCGTTGCAATTCAGTTAATTGCGCGTGTAACTCATCCAATTGAGTGCGCAAATACAGGCGAATATCCAAGGCCACTTGGTCATTCCGACTTCGGCCCGTGTGCAATTTGCCACCCAACGGGCCGATCACTTCGGTCAATCGTCGCTCGATTGCCATGTGGATATCTTCGTCTTGAGGTGAGAAGAGGAATTGTCCATGATCCAACTCTCGTTTGACCAACTCTAACCCGCGGACGATCGCGCGCGTTTCCGTCCGCGTGAGGATCCGAGCCTTTTCGAGTGTCTTGCAGTGGGCGATGCTTCCGGCGATGTCCTCATTATAGAGCCGACTGTCGACCGTCACCGACTTGGTAAACGCTTCAACGAATGGATGGGTCTGCTCTCGAAACCGGCCGGCCCAGGCCTTCCCTCCGCCGGCTGACTTCGGATGGTTTCTGCGCTTGGCCATCAGGACGAGGTGTTCTTTCTCTGCGCGCGAATCTTCAGTCGCAATGCGTTCAAACGTATGAAGCCTTCCGCATCCTTCTGGTTATACACGTCATCTTCCTCAAACGTGGCGATGTCGAGGCGATAGAGTGACTGTTTCGATTTGCGTCCCGCCAGCGTACAGCTTCCCTTGTAGAGTTTGACTCGTGCGACACCGCTGACGTCTTTCTGGGCCTCATCGATTGCCGCCTGCATCATCTCGCGCTCGGGGCTGAACCAATATCCGTTGTAGATCAAATCCGCGAATCGCGGGATCAAGCTGTCGCGGAAGTGGAGGACTTCACGGTCCATCGTCAAGGATTCGAGTCCGTGATGGGCCACATGCAGGATCGTTCCCCCCGGCGTTTCATACACTCCACGCGACTTCATCCCGACGTAACGGTTTTCCACCAGATCGACCCGACCGATCCCATGTGCGCCGCCCACCTTATTGAGATGAGTCAATAAGGCCGCAGGAGTCATCTTTTTGCCATCGACCCTGACGGGATTGCCCGCTTGATATTCGATCTCGACTTCTTGCGGCTTATCCGGTGCTTTTTCCGGAGAGACGGTCATCTGGAATATTTCATCCGGCGGCGATTCCCATGGGTCTTCAAGAATGCCGCCTTCATAACTGATGTGAAATAGATTCGGGTCTGTGCTGTAGGGCTTGGCTTTGGTGGCGGTCACCGGAATGCCGTGCTGATCGGCATACTCGATCAGCTCACGCCGGGAGCGCATGGCCCATTCCCGCCAAGGCGCAATGATCTTCAAGTGGGGTGCGAGCGCCATATAGGTCAGCTCGAAACGCACTTGATCATTGCCCTTCCCTGTGGCGCCGTGCGACACCGCTTCGGCGCCTTCTTCAAGGGCGATTTCAGCCTGACGACGAGCGATCAAGGGGCGGGCGATCGACGTCCCAAGGAGATAGCAGCCCTCATACATCGCGTTCCCGCGCAACATCGGGAACACATAGTCCTTCACAAAGGTCTCCCGCAGATCTTCGACATAGACCTTCTTGACGCCGAGCGATTGAGCCTTGGCCTTGACGGCCTTCAGATCCTCCCCCTGTCCAAGGTCGGCGCAAAATGCGATGATCTCGGCCTGATAGGTTTCCTGAAGCCATTTGAGGATGACGGAGGTGTCCAGTCCACCGGAATAGGCCAGGACGACTTTCTTGATCGGCTTTGGTTTCATGGTGGACCCTACCCGGTGTTTTTCTTACGGCTCAGTAGTTGGGCCAAAATTGCCTTCTGCATATGCAGGCGATTTTCCGCTTGATCAATGACGACGGACTGTGTGCCGTCCAGGACGTCCGCCGTAATCTCTTCTCCACGATGGGCCGGCAAACAATGCATGACGATGGCATCGGGTTTAGCCCGTTGAAGCAGCCGCTTGTTCAGCTGGTAGGGAGCGAGCGTCCGTAATCGTCGTGCCTGCTCCCGTTCGCGTCCCATGCTGATCCACACATCGGTATAGACTACATCCGCTTCTTTCACGGCGACGAGGGGATTCTCCAACATTTCGATGGAGGCACCGGTGGTTTGCCCTTCCATTCTCGCACGATCGATCACCTGCTGATCCGGCTGATAGCCGGATGGGCACCCCAGTACAACGCGCATGCCCATCTTCGTTCCGGCTTCGATGAGCGAGTTGGCCACGTTGTTTCCATCACCGATGTAGGCAAGGCTAAGTCCCTTGAGCCGGCCTTTGATTTCCTGAATCGTCATCAAATCGGACAATGCCTGACAAGGATGGCTATGGTCAGTCAGCCCGTTGATAACCGGCATCGTGGCTTCTACCGCCCATTCCTCGACGATCACATGGTCGTAGGTTCGGATCACGATCCCGTCCAGGTAACGAGACAAGACACGAGCCGTATCCGAGATCGTCTCCCCGCGCGAGAGTTGAATGTCGCTCATGGGAAGGACCAACGCATGGCCGCCGAGTTGGTTCATTCCTGCTTCGAACGACACCCGGGTTCTTGTCGACGGCTTTTGAAACAGCAGCCCTAATGTCTTTCCTTTCAGCAACCGATGCGGAATGCCCTGGCGCTGCTTCTTCTTCAGGGATGTCGCCAAACGGAGCAAGTCGAGGACCTGCTGTTGCGGCATCATTGTGATATCGAGCAAGTCCTTGGCATAGTACCCGCTGCTGTTTTTCTGTCGTGTTGGTACGGCCATCAGTGGTATGAGCTTTTGTCTGTGCCGCGTTGGCTTAAAATGGCGCTGAGCACATCCAGCAGTTTGTCGATGTCCTCCTGCGTGGTGACCAAGGGCGGCACAAAACGCAGCACCCGCTCGGTCGCGGCATTGATCAACACGCCGCGGACGAGCGCATCGGCCACCACCGCTCTGGCGTCGGTCTCCAACTCCATGCCTTGCAGGAGGCCTAGGCCTCGAACCTCCTTCACGATTCGATGGCGGCCTTTGCAGTCGGCCAATCCTTTTGCCAAGTACTCGCCCAG
This sequence comes from Nitrospira sp., assembly GCA_030123625.1. Lineage (NCBI taxonomy): Bacteria > Pseudomonadati > Nitrospirota > Nitrospiria > Nitrospirales > Nitrospiraceae > Nitrospira > Nitrospira sp. Next base: position 1,680,724 of record CP126121.1, on the reverse strand, counting down.
GCGCCGTGCTTGATCCAGTACCTTTCCTTCGAGCAGCACCTGACAGACGGTCAGGGCCGCAGCACAGGCCAGGGGGTTACCACCGAACGTCGACGCATGAGAGCCGGGCGTAAACGCCGCGGCCACCGATTCTTTGGCCAGACAGGCTCCGATCGGCACTCCTCCGGCGAGACCTTTGGCAAGCGTCATGATATCGGGTTTCACGCCGAGTTGCTCGTGGGCAAAGAAGGTACCGGTTCGGCCCATGCCCGTTTGAATTTCATCGAAAATGAGCAAGATATCTTTCTGAGTACACAGGTCACGTAGATTCCTCAGATAATCCCGGTCGGCCACATGCACGCCGCCTTCCGCCTGGATCGGTTCCAGCAGGATCGCCGCAGTCCTCTCATTGACCATGGATTCTATCGCAGCGAAATCATTGAACGGCGCGTAGGCAAACCCGGGCATCAGCGGCTCGAACCCCTTCTGAACCTTCTCCTGTCCCGTGGCGGTGAGCGTGGCCAGCGTTCGGCCATGGAACGAATTCTTCATCGTGATGATTTCAAAGCGGTCCGGCCCATGCTGCTCATGTCCGTACCGCCGCGCAAGCTTCATCGCTGCTTCATTGGCCTCGGCCCCGCTGTTGCAGAAAAACACGCGGTCAGCGAACGAATGGTCCACCAACATTTTCGCCAGGTTCACTTGAGGCTCAGTGTAGTAGAGATTCGAGGTGTGGATCAGTTGCACGGCTTGGCGTTGGATGGTTTGCACGAGATCAGGATGACCGTGGCCTAGAATGTTGACGGCGATCCCACCAACGAAGTCGATGTATTCCCTGCCTTCCAGATCGTAGACCTTCGACCCTCGCCCCCGTACGATCGTGATCGGCTGGCGGCTATAGGTCCGCATGAGATATGTGTCGGCATCGTCTCTCAGGTTTTGGCTCGGCATAACCGCGTATCCCGTTAGAAAAAAAGAAAAGCTAGCACATGGGTGGCAGGAAGAGCAATAAGTGGAGCATCGCCGCTACGAGTCGCGTGCTCATAGTTCCAAATCGCCATAGCGATTGACCGTATCCGAGTATGGTAAGCTGCGTCGCCATGCTGTTGTGCAGTCAGTGCAATCAACAGAACCCCGACGAGGCCCATTTCTGTCATCAGTGTGGAGCCAAGCTGGCTGAAGCCACGGCTGCCGCCGAGACCGTCTCTGAGATACCCACCGCTCGGCCGGTTCTTGACGATGAGACGCTGTGGCGCCAATTCATCGGCTCCAACGCCGACCACTATCTGACTGTGTTTAAGAAATTTTCGTCGAACGGCCGGCCAAAATTCGCTCTCTCGTGGAACTGGCCGGCGTTTCTCTACATCTCCTTCTTGTGGTTTTTGTACCGCAAGATGTATCTGCACGCGTTCGTCTATGCGGTCGGTCCGATGATTTCGACGTATCTCACCGGAGATTTTTCCGCGGGTATTGTTTGGAGCATCATGGCGGGAGCCACCGCGAACTATCTGTATTATTGGCACTGCCGTGAGCACATCGGTGAAATAAAGAAAGCCGAACGGATGGATCGCGTCGCACAAGAAACCGCACTGAAAGAATCCGGCGGGGTACAGCCTTATGTTATCTGGGTCGGCGTGTTTTTCTACATCATCTTCCTGGCGACACTGGTGAAGATGATTCAAGAAGGCCCGCCCGATCTGGATAAATCGCCCGGTCGACCGGCAAGGCAAGCGGTTCGGCTGTCACAGCCTTGACTTGGTACGGCAATTCAGTATGCTGTGGTCCCTGTTGGGATGTTCACATTGATGGCAAAGGATGCGCGATGGCTCGATTAGTCTTGCTTCGTCATGGGGAATCGCAATGGAACTTGGAGAACCGGTTTACCGGCTGGGTGGATGTCCCGCTTTCCGCAAAAGGAGTCGAGGAAGCCAAGCAGGCCGGTGAGAAGCTGCGCGGGTTTACCTTTGACCGAGCCTTTTCTTCTGTCCTCGCCCGCGCCAACGAAACCTTGAGAATCGTGCTGGAAGTGCTCGGGCAGACGAATATTCCCATTGAAAAAGACAAAGCTCTGAATGAACGGATGTATGGAGACCTCCAAGGGCTGAATAAAGCCGAAACCGCCAAGAAGTACGGTGATGCGCAAGTGAAAATTTGGCGTCGAAGTTATGATGTGAAACCGCCCGGTGGAGAGAGCCTCAAAGATACGGCCGAGCGCGCGGTGCCCTATTACGAGAAAATGGTCAAACCCCATTTATTGAAGGGAGAAACCATCATCATTGCTGCGCATGGCAACAGTCTTCGGGCGCTGGTGATGGAGTTGGACCAATTGTCGAAAGAAGAGGTTTTGGAACTCAACATTCCAACCGGCGTGCCATTGCTCTACGAGTTTGACGGCAGCGGCAAGGTGTTGTCACATCGCTATCTGTAAGCATGTCGCGTATCCTGCCTCGTCACGCAGCCTGCCATATCCCAGAAGCTCCCGCATAGTTGATAAATACCATGAGCCGGGGCTGCCTTCCCAAGAAATCGGCACGACCATGTCGGCCCATCATGGGCCGACATGGTCGTACGTGCTCGTTCAGCGGTTGACGACTTTTTGAACCATTCCTCCGTATGAGGACGTGCTTCGGTTGTTGCTTACAGTTTGTCCGTCCTTTTCGCTTGATGATGCGATCGGCTCGGATCCCTGGGTCACGACGATCTCGACCCGCCGGTTCTTGCTCCGGCCTTCTTCTGTGTCGTTGGTCGCGATCGGTCGTGAGTCCGCATATCCAACCGTCCTGACTCGGTCGACACCTACTCCACCCTTGATCAGAGCCTTGCCGGCATGTTCGGCGCGCGCCCGAGAGAGATCACTGTTATCCTTAAATGGTCGCCGACTATCGTACTTGACCGGTGTGCTGTCGGTATGTCCAGCGACTTCAACGCTCTGGGGACGGAATTTACGCAAGGCCACGCCGATGCGCTTGACCAAGGAGTTCCCGGCGGGTGTCATGGTGGCTCGCCCTTTGGCGAACAGTTCGCCCGACGACAATGCGAGCGTGAGTTTGTCGCCACGTTGCTCTAAGACGACACTGCCTCGCTTCAGCTCTTCTTGGAGCGCGCTCGTGAGTTTCTCGCTGACCCTGGTGAGATCAGCCGTGGCTCGCGCCGTCGTGATGGCTTGCTGAGGAAGCGGATTCTTGTTCGAGGCAACCAGTTTGGCCGGCTTCGGCAAGCTCTTGCCTAGGCTCGCGAGCAGGCGTTTGGCCTGCACGAGCTGCGAGTCGCGAGCGGCGAGTTCCATATCCATGTTGGACTTGGCCAGTTGGAACTCCTGCTCTTTCGCCACCAGCTGCAGGTCAAGGTCCGCGATGCGTTGCATCGCCGTATCAAGCTGATCATTGCTGATGGCAAATTGTCGCTCAATGTCGAAGACTTGCTGTCTGGTCAGCTCCAGGCTGCTTCTTGTCCGGTTCAGCTCTTGCGACATCAGCTGGTGTGTGTCTCGTTGGGTGCAGAGCCCCGCGAGTTCCTGTTCCTTTTGGCTCAGTTGCGCTTCCAATGCTTCCGCTCGGGTCTTTTCGACCGTCAACTGATTCGTGGTCGCTGCCGTTTTCTCCAGCAGAAGAGCCAGTTCCTTCTCTTTGGCAGTCAGCTGTTGTTGAAGCTGTTCCAGCCTCGCCTTCTCTCTGTCTACCTCCAGCTTTTCTTGATCTGCGTCCACAGGTTGGCTCTGGGGAGGATCGATCGTGATGGATGTCATAGGCGTAATGGATGCAGCAGACGCAGCGGGCGACGGATCATCGGTGTCGACTTTATGGAGATACGAGCCTACCTCATTGTCCGGTTGAGAGTTCCGAACATCGGCCGGCCTCAGGAACCCGACGAGCATAGCTATGAGAGAAGGTTGACCATTGTCCGAGCGCCCCTCGGTCAACTGGGTATCGACCTTAGCTTGCGAGGCAGCCAGGCTCGATTCGTGTCCATTCGCCGCGACGGTGAAGAGAAAGGCAAAGGCGATTAGCTTCATAATCATGTCTCACCTCACTACTAATAAGATGATAAGTGGCATCAACCTTACAATAGAAGATTCAAAATTTTGGAAGTCCAATGCCTGGGAAACACCTCTTCCTATTCACACGGTGCAACGTCCGTAACGAACCAGAAGAAAGCGATCGACCACCACACCGGAACTGATGCTGGTACGTTCTCTTGAATTATGGGTGGACCTAGAAAGTCTACTGTGTCCTATACGCCGTCTGACAGCACTTTGCAACTGGGGACTTTTTAGTGCACTACGCTTTCCGCCAGGCATGCACAGCATGCGGGAACAGTGATTTGGTTAAGGGAGTGGGAAAGGGATCGTACATAAAGTAATGGTACGTATGAAGATCGGGCATACCACATCTAGGGGGGATGGGGCATGGCGAATAGTGGGAAAAGGTATTTTCTGTTGTAACACGCGAAAGGTCTCGTACGAGTGCTCCTATGCCATCCAGCCGTCTTCGTCTTCTGCGGGCAGGGACGTGGACTATCCGCAGCCTGAGTCAGGAATAACATCGTTAAAAAGACTGTCGCTATTCTTGAAAAGAACTTGGGCACAGTTACGCTGTTGTTTCACCTTCCATCACGCTCCCTGAATCTATTTGGAGACTTAACGAATCGAAATAGATTCACTTCAGGAGGCCTCCGTTTCTCAGGCACGACACAATGCTTGAGAATTCACGTCATGCTGCTGCTCCATTGCGGCCCGTTCCTTGCTCAGCATTTCCAACATTCAAACGAGGGAGGACCTTATGATCACAGTCAAGAGCCAGTTCCTCCAGCTGACGTTGTCGGCGATCACATTCATCTTCGTGCTTGGTGCGCTATCGCTGATCTGGCCCGGCATCATCGCCCTATTTCTCGGTTTCCTCCTGCTGCTCCAATCTTGCCATGCCGACCAGGAGATTGCGGTACTGTCCGGGACCGAGATCGATTATGTGTCGATCATCTTCGCTTCTCTCCGGCGCCCTGATCTTCCGTCGATTTTCTTGTGACGAGCTTGAGCGGCGCGTTCGTCAGCCGAGAGCATCGCGTTGCATTTCTTGCTCTATAAGGCTCTACAAGCCGATCATGACTGACGCACAGGTCGAAGAGATCAAACGCACGTTGGAATAGGGGGGGAAGCGCTCCATAGCGACATCCGTCAAGTTGCCGAAGATCATTCAGGTATTGGGCGTGAGTTGCAGGAGATATGCGGTGAATTCCGAGATGAATTCCGAGATGAATTCAGGGAAATGCGCGCCCTGATGCGGCTTTGTATTTTCACAACTTGATGAACGGATTCGCACGCTCGAAACCGATATTTCAGCATTGAAGACTCGTATGGATCGCCTCGAAACCCCTCGAGCCTAGGCCTAGTTCTTACTGGTTTCCAAGCGACGTTCGCCCTGAATTTCCAACGATGTCCCCGAACCGGTCTTCCTCATAGCCTTGTTCCTGACATCAGACTTTGTAATTGTACCTCTTCCTCCCTGAATACACCTTCATGAATCTGTTCAGATTCACTGAATCGGAAAAGATTCAACTCGTGAAGCTCCTCTTCAGGAATGAACAGGATAATTCCTAGAAAATTATGACTTTCTCGAAGATTCCGTGCGGCCCGTTGTTTGCGAAAGGACATGCAGCGTTGAACTGTTCTTTAGGAGGAGACAGAACCATGAGAGTCTGCGCTGCGAAGGAGAAATATCGTGCTGGACAACGCAATCGGCAAATAGGGCGTGTGTTGCTGCGGGTTGTCACCTTTGTCCTTGCTGTGGTTGTCGTCCCTGCGACGATCCTCAGCGGTTGCGGCGGTGGTGGTGAAGGAGGCGGTGCAGGTGGAAGCCAAGCACCGTTCACCGTTGCTGCGGAATCCTCGGTCAGCGGGACGCAAGGCTCGGGACTCCTTTTGCCGGTCGATCTGACGCGTCATCCCGGATTTACCGACACCGTAACAGTCACGCTGGACAATCCGCCCGCAGGTATGGTGGCTGACACCATCGTGTTCTCTGGTGAGACAGCGAGCGCCTTGCTACCCATCACGGTGACTCACCAGGCGGCGCTGAGGAACCACTCGCTCAACGTGATTGGGAAATCTGGATCGGCAAGCCACATGGTTCCGGTCACGCTTTCAGTCGGCGCGGCGCAACCAATGGCCCAACAGAAAATTGTGGAGGCCCTGCAGGCCGGTAAGTTGGACTATGGCACCTCGCTCCTCTATAGGGCGTACGCTCTGTTCGGTGACAGGCGACTGCCGAGCGAGTACCAAGGTCCTTCGCTGGAAGAAGACAATCTTTTGTTCGACGAGATTCGCCAAGCGTTGGGGACGTTTTCGTCCAACATGCAGGCCCGTTTGCAGCCGTTTATCGTGCGCCCAGCGGATCCCGCCAGCGTGTGGAATGTGACAACACCCACGGCACCCGGCGCGGCAATGCTGCGGGAGGCACCTCAATTCGGCAACGTTCTGGCCATTGCTCCGCCTGCACAATGTCCGCTCAACCAAGCTGGAGGTTGGGCTTCGAAACGAAGCGCCGCCCACCCTGTGCGCGTATGGGCCAAATGTCATGGTGTGCTCGAGTATGATGCCAAGAGCCAAGAGCTCATCGATCAGGCGCTTGCCGTGCTAGACAAAATCTATGAACCGATGACGAAGTGGATGGGGCCGCCGCTCCTGGATCAAGACGGCGGCGACGACGCGATAGACTTCTACATCTTAGGCTCCTCTGATTACGTGTTCCGCAGAAACAAAGAATTTTTGGCGGTAGCAATGGGAGTTACCTACAGTGACTCCCCGGAAGAGGACAATAGCTCAAGTGGCTTCGTCATATTGCAGCGCGACCTGGCCAATACTCCAAGCTTTCACTCCACCATCATTCACGAGTTCTTCCACGTGCTGCAGACGAGGCACAATGATAAATATCAGTCGCACCGGATCGCAAGCGGTGTGGACGTCTTCGAGAAGCATTGGTTCGTCGAGGCATCCGCAACGTGGGCCGAAGCGCATTTCGATCTTACGTTGAAACCATGGGTAGATGGTCGTGCGGCCTACTTTGCTGTTCACACGCTCTTTGAGGATCCTTTTCAGATAAGCAGCAAGGGACTCAACGCCGTGGGCATCGTAGGGACCAACGCCTCGGGCATCAGCGCTGATCTGCACCCTTATAGCGCTTATATTTGGCCCCATTTCGTGGAGCAAGAAAAAAAAGACAAAGAAGCCACTTTCATGGGCCAAATCTGGGTAGGGCTTGAAGCCGTAACCACATTCGAGCAAGCCGACGATGTGATCGACTCGGTGTACTCGTTCGCCGACAACTTCAAGACATTCGCGCTGCGGAACTTAAATCAGGAATATGTGCCGGGCGATCCGCTGCCGAAGACCGAGCGTTACGTGAGCCTCGATCCAGACCAGTTTCCAGATGGGGTGGGGCCGAAATTTCTCCCGGAAAATGGCCTCGGAAGCCTCAAGGCTGATCTTGAAAATTCATACCCGCTCGAGCTTGATACCCTTAGCGCCCGCTATGTGCGCCTCCTGGCTCTGGATCAGAAAATTCAGAAGGTAGAGTTCGATTTTTCTCAGCTCCAGCCGGCCGGCTTCACGGATGTGCAAGCGCTGGTGTCGACCACGACTGGATGGGTTTCGAAACCGCTGGATTTGGGAAGCGGCAAGACAACGTTTTGCTTCGATACGGGCCCCACAACGACGGAGGTGCGAGGGAGTTTCGATGATATACGGCTGGTAGTCGCGAATCACGCGAAACGCGAAAAAGTGAGCGGCGCGCTGGTGGTCCGGCCGCAATCCAAACCCTGTACGCCTGTATGGACAGGGCGATTTGTGCAGCGTGCCACAGTTCTTGATTACACGTTCACCGCCGAGGCGACCTTCGAGTTCGACGACACGGCGCCGCAGGTACCAGGAACTATCCCGTATCGCCTGCGTAGCGGTAATTACAGCTACACGTCACCCGCATCGGACACTGGAGGGTGTATTGATAGGGCGCGCGCGGGAGGGCCGATGCGGCCTGGCTGGGATCCGAACATTGGTGGCTCTACTGGTGCGGCGCTGACGATCTATACCACGACGAGGCCGTATAAGTTCTTCTTAATAGGGAAAACGGTGGTGGACGGCACCCAGACACCCTGTGTGGGGAAAGAAAGCAGGTTATACGCCCCCGAGTTCACCTGGGGCCTGGTACTCCCCGGACAAAACGGAGTTCTTGAGGATGTTGTCTCGGACGATGGCAATACCATCCAAGGTTCGCGCGATATTAGTAATGGTGGCATTGGTTATCATTTGGCATGGCAGTTTACCAAATCCGGTGAGTGACTGCGCACATCATCTCGACCTGAACCAGCACGAGATGGACCCCTTGAACTGTTGGAGCAGGTCTGATGGATTATCGAAATGTTAGGCGCCATCGAACATGTGCCCGGAATAAGACCCGCATCTGACTCCGGGCTCATAGAAGGTGGGATGAGCTAATCCCTATCCCAAGATATTACTGTGACGAATGTCCTTGTACGACAGGCTAGGCGAAGCCGGTCGCCACGATTAGCCTGGCAGGCAGCAACACGGCACGTCGCCAAATTGTGAACACAGGTATCATGGGGTAAGACCTCCACATATGAAAGACGAGAGCCGGCGTGAGGCATGTGTGACACGCGTCAGGTCATCACTATTTCATGGAGAAGCGGTATGCTCAAGAAAGTGAGTGCGTAAATTTAGGGTCAAGTCTTGTTTCGTGCATTCACAAGCCGAATGAACAGTGTCGAGAAGAACGAGTCAGATTATGAGGCCAGCCGCTGGTATGGGCTGCTCAGGTGTGGAAGTTCCTATGTCATTGGGAACCTGGGCCATAGGTTTAGCGTGGCGCTCGCTCGCCAGGCTTCAAGAAAGAACGGGTAAGTCTATAACGCCCGCCCTATGGTGAGCAGTTTGACCGACACTCCCAACTTCCGAGCCTCCGATGCAAGCCGGCGGTCGGCGCTTACAATTGAAGCGCCAGTGGTTTCAGCCACGGCTAGATGCAGGGCATCAAGCGTTTGGAGTGTTCCATTGAGTTGCCCCAACCACGACTTGGCCAGACGATAATCTCGCGTCTTCAGGGAGAGGACCTCATAGTATCCATCCTCGACATGTGTCTCGAATTGAGCCATGACTCTTGCGGCACTTTCGCGAGGCAACGTCTTTTCCCGGACCTTTCGAGAAATAGCTGACGCGAACTCAACCAGGGTGAGATCACTGATCATTGGAGAACTGAGGTTTCTGAGGGCACGCTCCGCTGCGAGACTTAACGGCTCCGGACAGTAGTACGCTGCAAGGACGCTGGTATCGACATAAACTCTCACGCTCGCTCATCCAACCGTGAATCAATCACGACACGACTTAAGGAGCGCCCTTTTCTCCTAATCGACTGGCGCAACCGGCTCAGCGATGGGAGTCGGCGTGGGTGCCGGGAGGGAGGAACGAGCCTCGCAACAACCTCACCCCGTCTCGCGATCGTAATGGTTTCACCGCCCTCGGCACGATCGAGGAGAGATTTTAAGAAGCGACGAGTCTCTTTGACGTTGACAGATCCCATGAGTGTCTCCTGTGTACACGACTAGTGTACATCAGCCATGCGAGAGGATCAAACCAGCATGGGTTATTGAAGACGACCGGGTATTGTGGGATCGAAGCGATCCGATTTTTGACGAAGTGCCAACGGATGAGAGCTTGAGCAAGGGCTATCGACCATTCCCATCTAGGCTGCGGATTAGGACGGCGCGGCCCTGGCGATTTGGATGAGGTAGGCGCCGCCTTCCAGGGCCTGTGCTTGGCCATCACCGGCGTAGAGGATGGCTCCCCGACGCACAGAGCAACACGTTGTTGTTCGCCAATGTTACCCCAGATATTCCTGCGACGAATGTCCCTGCACGATGGAATGGGCACAGCCCGTAGTCGGATGGCAATCAATTGCGCGTTTTCGCCCGCCTGCACCACTAAATTTCCACCACCACCCCGATCTCGACGACCTGCTCGGCGGGAATATGGAAGAATGAACTCGCGCGCTGGGAGTTGCGGCTGAGGAAGATGAAGAGCCGTTCCCGCCACAACGCCATGCCCGGTTTCGGTGTCGCAAGCGAATTTACGCGGCTGAGGAAGAACGTCGCCTGATCGAGATCCAGATCCAATCCTTGTGTCCGGCATGCCGCGAGGAGGCGCGGAATGTTCGGTGTCTCCATGAATCCGTACTGGATCACAACCCGCCGGACATCTTCGGCGAGAGGCTCGATACGGACGTGATGGCTGTCGGTGACCGTCGGAATGCGGGCAGTCGTGGTGGTCAGGAAGATCAGTTGTGTATGGAGCACCTTATTATGCCGCACGTTCTGCACGAAGGATGGCGGCGTCAAGTCGGGAAACTGGGTCAAGTAAATAGCCGTACCCGGGACGCGGGTGAATGGCTGTGTCAGCACCTCTTTGAGGTAGGCCGCCAGTTGCGGCATTTTGCTCCAGAGATGCTTTGCGATGAGCCGACGACCTCCATTCCAGGTGGTCATCAAGAGAAAAATACCGGTGCCGATTATCAAGGGTAACCAGCCGCCGTGCGGAATCTTCAGCACATTGGATCCGAAAAACGAAAGGTCCATGACCAGGAAACAACCGGTGACGAGGATCACAGCCGGCCGGCTCCATTTCCATTGGCGTCGTGCCACGACGGAAATCAACAGCGTAGTCATGACCATGGTACCTGCCACGGCGATCCCGTATGCTGCGGCTAGGTTGCTGGAGGTGCCGAAGAGCAGCACCAGGCCCACCGTGCCGATCAGCATCATCACGTTCATGGCCGGTACGTAGATTTGTCCGATCTGAGAGGCGGAGGTGTAGCGAATCTGCATGCGCGGCAGATAGTCGAGCTGAATCGCCTGATGTGTGAGCGAAAAAGCGCCGGTCAGCATCGCTTGCGATGCGATGATGGTGGCCGATGTCGCGAGCACGACCAACGGGAGGAGAAACCATCCGGGCGCCAGCAGATAAAACGGATTGGTCACGGCCTCCGGCTGCCGGACCAGCAAGGCGCCTTGTCCTAAGTATTGCAGCAGGAGCGACGGCAACACCACACTGTACCAGCCTAATCGAATGGGTGCCTTCCCGAAGTGTCCCATGTCGGCATACAAGGCTTCGGCTCCCGTTAAGACGAGAAATACGCTTCCCAATACCGCAAAGCCTTGCGTGGGATGATCAATCAAAAACTGGATGGCGTGATGGGGGCTGACGGCAGCAAACACCTCCGGAGTCTGTATGGCACTCTTGATTCCTAAGGCGGCAAGCGTAACGAACCAGAGCAGCATGATAGGACCGAACCATTCGCCGAGGCGTCCAGTCCCGCGCGATTGGACTGCAAAGAGTACCAGCAGCACGGCGATGGCGATTGGCAACGTATAGGGTTGATAGGCAGTCGTTTCGACTTCAATCCCTTCCACGGCGCTCAAGACCGAGATGGCGGGTGTGATGATGCCGTCACCGTAGACCAATGAGGCTCCGACCAAACCCAGCGCGATCACCGGGCCGATGGGCAAAGGGAACGCGGACTCTTCCCGATGACGTTGTCCCAAGGCCATGAGTGCCAGGATGCCTCCTTCCCCTTGATTGTCCGCGCGCATGACGAACAGCAAGTACTTGACTGTGACGATCAGCAGCAACGCCCAGATGATGAGCGAAAGGAGACCGGTGATCGTTGGAAGGGTGACGGACAAACCGTGCGAGGCGTGAAAACATTCCCGCAGCGCATAGAGAGGACTGGTTCCGATATCGCCGTACACGATACCAAGCGCGGCCAGCGCCAGTCCCGGAGACGTAGCACGCTCGGGTGGGCTAGTCATCGGTGCGAGGGAATGGCCGGAGAGGTAGGTCAAGCAGGATCAATACGTAGATGCCGAGCATACACATTGATCCTAGTAGGTTTGTGAGATAAGAACAAGACGACAGGTCAAGGACGGGATGACGCCGTGAGCCTACAATGGGCTGGTGATGGCAATGGTTATTTAAGGGAAATATGGGGTATTAATCGAAGCCAGTATTCCGTACAAATTCAATGACGCAAATTTGTGCGCTACAGTTCACCGCATGGAGTCGGAGTTGCCGAGCTTGCAAGCCGCAGTCACGCTGTTCAAGACGATGTCGCAACCAGTACTGTCTCGGAGCTTGGCAGTAGAGGTGGAACGTCAAGCTCTCTCAGGATCATCATTGTGAAGATGGCATAGAGCGACACCGATCTTCCATGCTCAAGAGCTGATTGATATGTGTCAATCGTGTGCTCTTGCCCTCGAATCGAAGTAATGACTGTTCCAGCACTTCGCGGCCAATGAGAAGCCCTGCCAAACGATTTCCCTTCACATTCGGATGATCATCGAAAACCCAAAACAAGTCATCCGGAGTCCTAGGCATCGATCTGCCGCTGCAGTCCACATATCGTCTGAATGCCGGCAATAGATCCACATATGCGATCCGTTCTCGCTGTAAGAACTCAGTCAATCTTTGATTGGGATACTCCCATTGAAAATTGCCGTTCAGAGGTCGTAAGGAATCATAAAGCTGACGACGATCTGGAAATATCACGACAAGCATGGTGGCGTCCAATGCTTCTACTGCCGACCGCAGCTGTCGGAGATTCTCAAGATGCTCCTCCCAGGCCTGTTCCAACCAAGGAAAGTCAGTCACCACTTGAAAGGCCTCCAACTCGCTTCGCCGATTTGACAATACTGCGAAACCGAGCCAAGATGCCACACGCTGTAGGGCTTCGGAATTCTCTACTCGGTCATACAAGATCGAATAGTTGGAAAGCAGAAGTTTGGCGCGGCCAATGGGACCAAACTGAGGCTCCAGACGATTTTTCAACCGTGTTCGTAAGGCTTCATCTGAGCGGACGAGACGACCACCCTGCAGCGGATCGGCAGGCAGTACCTTGTCCAGCATATACCCATCGATTACCGTTCGACCAGGATAAAGATAATCATCGCGGATGTCGTTCCAGACGTGCCCGATAATCACGAAACGCGGGCGTCCGGCAAGTGCAGTGACGGCTTCCAACTTGTGTCGCTCGTGACGTGATCCATACCCTGAGACACCGCATTTCAGTACTCTCATGCCAATGAGATTTTCCAGCAATGTTCCCCAAGTTTGCTCAAACGCAACATATCCTTCGGTGACACTGTCCCCGAGCAGCAAGACATAGTTGTCTTGTGAATCAAAGGGTCGATCGCGACACCCCAAGCTGTTGGAGGAGACTGTAAATGGAGCACCGTAAGCCCGGACGTAATCGGGAAGGAAAAAGATGCCCGTGGACACGTTTTTGCTGATGTCATGACCATTGACCGGATCGCTTGCATAATAGAATCGCGGGGCATAACCTTTACGAAGGGTTTTGAACTCGCTCGGGCTCTGGAAGCCGAGCATTCGTAGCCCAACCTCGCAAAACACTATTCCGACAATCAAGCTCGCAATCACGAGAGCCACATTCGCACATATTCGCTTGAACCGGGGCATTTCTCGATGGGGCTTCCTTATTGAACTCTCTTGTCTTTCCTTATGCCATCCCCGATGTGGGCTTGAATTGCGACGATCAATGGGGCTCTAAGGCTGCGCACATTACCTATGTGCAGCCCATTCCTTCCACTAGGGTTCTCCCTAGATTTGAGTAGGCGCGTTCGAAGTGCAGGACCTTCAGGCATACGATCGTCCAAATGGAATAAGCGATGGAGCCACATCGAGATGGTGATGAAGGCTTAGGACTCTCGACAGTGTGTGGAAGTCAGTTTCAGCTCACGCCGCTTTGGCGGGCCGCCGGCGGAGGCCGACGTTCAAGAGTTCTTGGAGTAACTCTTCGTAATGGTAGCCGGCCTTCTTGGCCGAATCGGCGAAGTCTTCGTCTTCCGCGATTTGAGGGTTGGGATTGGCTTCAAGAACATAGAGATGTCCTTCCGCATCCATCCGCATATCGACCCGGGCATAGCCGCTGAGTCCAAGTGCGCGATACACCCCCTTGGCCAGATTCTGAATTTCTTCGGTCTTGCTCTCCGACAAGTTTTCGGCTTCGCGTGAGGTGATGCCGTACTTTTGCTGGTACTTTCGGCTCCATTTCACCCGCTCGGTTGCGATGCGTTTGACGTCGTCCGGTAGATTGTCCATGATGAGTTCCCACACGGGCAGCGTTTGCAACTGTCCGTTACCGATGACTCCTATATAGAACTCACGGCCTTCAATATACCGCTCGATCAGTGCCCCGCTCCCTATACTATTATGGATAAACACCACGCGTTCACTCAGCTTGTCATCGTCTCCGACGATCGAGGCTTGAGAGATGCCCAACGAGGCTTCTTCGTTGATCGATTTGACGATCAACGGAAAAGTCAGCCATTTTGGCCGCTTCACCGTTCGTCCTTGAGGGACGTCGATGAATTCAGGGTAGGGCATTCGGTGAAAGGACAACACCTTTTTCGTTAACGCTTTGTCGCGTGCCAACATCAGTCCGCGCGGATTACAGCCGGTGTAGGGTAGGTGCAAGAGTTCGAGGTACGACACGACATGTTGATCATAGACGGCTACGCCGTCGAACTCTTCCAATAGGTTAAAGGCGATGTCCGGTTTCCATGTTTCGATGGCCGAGTGAATCACGCCGAGATCACTCTTGACCCCCAGCGGGTACACCTCGTGGCCCAGTTTCTTCAGCGTAGAGACGACATCATACTCCGTCCGCCACTCCACGGTTTTCAAATCGTGGTCGTTCACTTCATCGGGAGGCACAAGGTCTTCGTGCATGAGGACGAGTATTCGTAACCGCTTCATAGAGCCACCCGATGCCGTCCGCTTCGCAAGAAATTCATGGTGTGAACGGTTAGCAGGATGGTGAAATCGAGTTTGGCTTGGTCTTCCGCGACGGGAACCCGAAGATTCAATTCGCGGCACCGCTGAATCATATCCTCCAGCACTTGGTCGATGGTGTATTGGTATTCGCCGGTCCAACTCGCTACTTTTCGACGCACCTCTCGGCGAAACCGGTTCAGAAAGGTTGCTGCACTCAGCTTGCTCGCATGGCTCGGAAGACTGGAAAACAATCGTTTTAAGTCCGGATCGTACTGCGACTGTCGTTCGATGCCATAATGTCTCCGCTTGCGTTCATAGTGTTCGCGAAGGGTTTTCTTTAAACGAGGGAGTGGATCGATCTCTTCACGGGTCGTCACGGAGGGTGAGGCCCATCGGAGCTCTTTCATGAGTCCATCGACATACTTCAGCTTCTTGAGCACGGGCCACCCCCGGTATCGTTCCTCCCATAGGGAGTCCGGAGTCAGCCAGACCGCGAAGGTTTCAGCAAAGTCTTCATCCGGGTGGCTCTGTGCGTACCACAAGTCCAGATGGCGGACGAAACTTCGGCTATAGGGCCGGGGGGAGTAGTACATGGGATACCGTTGAGAAGATTTGCCGAAAATGTGTTGGCGCGTTTTGCGCCGGCGGATTTGGAAGGCATTTTCGATCGCATGGCCTGCTTCGTGGCGAAGGATGCGTAAGCACCATTCCATGGTCCCACCTTCCACTTCCAACATTTGAGCTTGTTCAAGTTTTGCCAGGCGAGGATGGGCCAGGTAGAAGGGGACGGCGATGCCAGGAACCCCATCTGGAGTAAACCATTCGTTGGAGAGCCAGAGATGTGGGCGAAACAGTAATCCGCGTTGCTCCAGTTCTTGGGTCAGCTCGACGATGGGTTGCTCGAGGAATCCGCCCTTGAGCCCGACGTGCAAGTCGCACATTGGGAGATCCAATAGCGCATCGTCCGACCAGGAAGCCCATTGGGGATCGTCCTGTCCAATGACGGGTGTTTTCAGGACATCGGAAACCATGCGGTCCATGAAAGGCAAACCTCTAAAATGCCCGCAATGTGCCCGTTGTGCCGCTCATGAACAATATAGCATGCAGTCTTTATATCGTCTGATGGGGACGCGTATCGGAGAAGGTCGAAGGCAAGTGAGCAGAAAGTTGTGCAAACGGTTCCAGATTGGACCGACGCTATGGTTTTACCGGCCGTCGAGTTCCCGGAAAATGTGGAAGTCGTGCTATCAGCGCCGGTACGGACTCCCAAATATGATCGATGACCCACTCCACATATGCCCGCGCTTCATCGATATCACGCTCCCAATCAGGGAGGGCCTCGTGCAGGTCGAGAATCGGGGTTTTCTCGCCGAACGACACCTCGTTGAAGAGCGGAACGTTCAACCCGAATTGTTTGTGAATGAACTCGCGATGGCCAAGCCCCATCGCAATGATGAGGTCATTCCGGTTGATCAGCTTCTTCGTCAGCCTTTGTGGGATATGTGTGGAAGGATCGGTTCCTTTTTGGATCAACCGCTTGGAAATGACCGGATGGATCGAGTTGGTCTTGGCCTCGATCCCCGCCGATTCCACTCGGTAGGAAGATTGCCGACCGAGCTGTGCCCGTAACGCATATTCGGCCGCCATACTGCGGAAGACGTTCCCGGTGCATACGAAGAGGATGGATTGAGCCATAGGCGGTTCGTGTATCTTTTCCTGCCTGTCCTGTCGACAGGACTATAATGGAGTCGCTACAATCTTGCCATGATCATCCCGCTTACTCCAACATCAATGCCGAAATTAGACGAAGCCACGGAGAAGATACAGACGCGCCTTTGCCGGCTGGTCGGTCAGGCCATCGCCGACTACCGGCTCATTGAAGACGGCGATAAGGTGATGGTATGCCTGTCGGGCGGTAAAGACAGTTATGGTCTACTGGATATCCTGCTTGTATTGCAACGACGAGCCCCGATTCGTTTTGATCTGATCGCGGTCAATCTTGATCAGCGGCAACCAGGCTTTCCTGAGCATGTACTCCCTCAGTATCTGGCTCGTCGCGGCATCCCATTCCATATTGAATCCCGTGATACCTATTCCATCGTAAAGCGGCTCATTCCAGAGGGACAGACCACCTGTTCATTGTGCTCACGGTTACGACGAGGGCATCTCTATCGCATTGCGACGAAGCTGGGCGCCACGAAAATCGCCCTCGGTCACCACCGCGATGACATCATTGAAACCTTGTTCTTGAATCTTTTCTATACCGGCAAGCTCAAGGCGATCCCTCCCAAGCTTCGTTCAAAGGACGGTCGACACGTCGTCATCCGACCACTGGCGTTCGTGAAAGAGACAGACCTCGCCCAATACGCGGAGCTGCGAGGATTTCCGATCATTCCCTGCAACCTGTGCGGCTCTCAAGAGGATTTGAAGCGGAAAAAAGTGAAGACGTTTCTGCAGCAGTGGGAGCGGGCGTCGCCTGGTTGCTCCGACAGCATTGCGGCCGCGGTGGCCAATGTCGCGCCGGCACTCTTAATGGACTCCCGATTGTTTGATTTCAAGTCAATGACGGCGACAGAAAATCAGGCTGAGGGGGATGTCTGGTTAGATGAAGAACCGACCACTCCCTATCAAGCGTAAGCTCAACGTTCAAGAATTCACGTCCGTTCTCACTCACATCCCTCCACGGCTTACCGCGGCCTTCAGGTAGATGGGAATATGGAGGTCAAGGAGCTACAGGGTCGGTGAGAGCGGCCAACAGGGCAAAACGTCACGCAGGTCTCTCGGACCGAGAGAATGATCGTCCTTCTTGATTGACCGATCCCGAAGGAGGATAATTCGAGAGAGGTAGGGTCCGTCCATGCCTGTATGGCGAGTGAGAACAGGAGTTTTTGCCGGCAGTATCGCCATATTGATGGTCGGATTGCTGATTCTGCATCTACCCACAGAAGTGGCGAAATCCTTCCTCTCACTGTTCCCTCAACAAATATCGACACCGTTCGAGATGGAAAGCTTGATATCCGGGACAAGGGAAGATGTCACCGCCCTTTCCCCTCAGGCTTACGACGAACTTTCGTGGAAACCGTTGGTCATTCGTGTCGTCAGCATGGCGTTGATCGGACTGCCCATTTGGTATCTTCTACAACGTCGTGAACGCGAAGAGGAGCTCCAACGGCTCGATGAAGGTTGGGCGGCGCGCTTACATGCACGTAGTGAAGAGCTTCTGGCCGTCAACAATGCGCTCGTCAGTGAAGTGTCGAAACGAATCGATACCGAACAATCGCTGGAAGCCAACCGTCGGGATCTTCGCCTGCTTGCCTCGCAGCTTCTTCGTCTCCAGGAGGAAGAACGACGGCGAATCTCGCGCGACCTGCATGACGATATCAATCAACGCTTGGCGCTCTTGTCGATCGACATCGAAATGTTGGAACAACAGCTTCCCGATGCTTCCGACCGTACGGTCAGAACAGTGCGCACTATTCAGAACCGTGTCGTCGAGCTTTCCGACAATGTTCGCCGCCTGGCCTATCAGTTTCATCCATCCATCCTTGACGACCTTGGTTTATCTATTGCGCTCCGCCGCTTGGTCGATGACTTCCAGACCCGTACCGGCATCGAGGCCCGGTTCATAGGCAAAGACATACCCAAACATGTGGCGAAGGATGTCGTCACCTCCTTGTATCGCGTCGCACAAGAAGGGTTGGCGAATATTTCTCGCCATGCCAGGGCGAAGAATGTTCGCGTTGAGCTTCAGCGGGTGCGGGACGGTCTTCAGCTTATGCTGAGCGATGATGGAGTAGGATTTGACATGAATCGTCACGACGGTCAGCGAGGAAGCCTCGGCTTGTTGAGCATGAGAGAGCGTGTTTCCCTGGTTGCCGGCACCCTGAGTATACAATCCACTCCAGGCGAGGGGACACAGATCTGCGCCTGGGTGCCGTTTAGACAGGAGCGCGCATGAGCAAGCCGCGCGTCCTCTTAGCGGATGACCATACATTGGTGCTGGAAGGATTTAAAAAGCTGCTGGAAGAACATACCCAGGTAGTAGGTTCCGTCGAAGACGGTCGGTCGTTGCTGGACGCTGCGAAACGATTGCGACCCGACATCGTGGTGTTGGATATCTCGATGCCGAAACTCAACGGCCTTGACGCAGCGCGCCGTTTACGGAAGATTCTTCCCGAGACTCGATTGATTTTTGTCACGGTCCATGCCGATCAGGACTATGTCAATCAAGCATTCAAGGCCGGCGCCTCAGCCTACCTTTTAAAGCGGTCGGCCGGGTCTGAGCTCTCTCAGGCAATTAAGGCCGTGAGGAATGGCAATTATTACGTCACTTCTTTGATCGCAAAGGATCTTGTTCACTCCGCAATTTCTGAAACGGAACCCGGTACCGGCGGCCAGGGGCGCCTGCCGATGCGCCAGCGGGAGATCTTACAGCTGGTGGCCGAGGGACTGACTCTCAAAGAAATCGCTTCAACGCTTGGTTTATCTCCCAAGACGGTCGAATATCATAAGGCGAAGTTGATGGAGCAACTGGGCCTCCATACGACGGCTGAACTGACCAAATACGCCCTCGCCCACGGCCTCACTTCTTCATCCGAATAACCGATCCATTTCCACTTTCCTTGCCGTTCCATCCAGTGGAATTTCCTTACGTCCTTTAGGCAAGTGCCTTATGGCACAGGAAGCGGTGCTTTGTTAGATCTTAGATGGGTCGGCCGTTCTTTCAATGAAAGGAGGCATCGTTCGCGGCCGCTAGGGGGTTAGGGAAATAGCATTGTCCGAAAAAGGAGGTCTAAGCATGGCATCATCACAGGCGACTGTTGAGAAGGGGTATGACATCTCGCAGTGGTACGATTCGAAGCCGGTGAAGATCGGCTGGTTGGCGATGTTAGGGATCGGGGTGTTTTGGGTCCTGTATCAGCGGGCGTTCGGGTACTCGCACGGGTTGGATTCGATGACCCCGGAATTCGACTCGGTGTGGATGGGGCTGTGGCGGTTTAACATCCTGGCCAATGCGGTGTTCTTTGCGGTGACCATCGGGTGGATCTGGGTGACGCGGGATCGGAACCTGGCGAACCTGGACCACAAGCTGGAGCTGAAGCGGTACTTTTACTGGATGGGGTGGTTGGTGTGCTACATCTGGGGCGTGTACTACGCGGGCAGCTACACCTTGGAGCAGGATGCGGCGTGGCACCAAGTGATCATCCGGGACACGAGCTTCACGGCGAGCCACATTGTGGCGTTCTACGGGACGTTCCCGTTGTACATCACGTGCGGGGTGGCGAGCTATCTGTATGCGCAGACGCGGTTGCCGCTGTATAGCCAAGCGACCTCGTTCGCTTTAGTCGCGGCTATTGTTGGGCCGATGTTTATTCTGCCGAACGTGGGGTTGAACGAGTGGGGCCATGCGTTTTGGTTTGTGGATGAGCTGTTCAGTGCGCCATTGCACTGGGGCTTTGTGACGCTCGGGTGGTGCGGGTTGTTCGGGGCGGCCGGGGGCGTGGCGGCGCAGATCGTGAGCCGGATGTCGAATCTGGCGGACGTGATCTGGAACAATGCGCCCAAGAGCATCCTGGATCCGTTCCCCAGCCAGGTGAACCCCAACGCCAAGGCAGGGTACTGAATAAATTGATCGCCAACTATACGACTGGAGGTCAAACAAAGCCGGAACTCTAAGTTTACATCGGTAAGAAGCGGCGGGTCCGCAATGCTGGCCCGCCGGCTCATCTCACATGACGGAGGATGTCAGTTATGTTTAGAACCGATGAGATTATCAAGGCCTCGAAGCTGCCGCCGGAAGGCGTCGCGATGTCCCGGCACATCGATTACATTTATTTCATTCCGATTTTGTTCGTCACCATCGTGGGCACGTTCCACATGCACTTCGATCTGCTGGCGGGCGACTGGGACTTCTGGTTGGACTGGAAGGATCGGCAGTGGTGGCCGATCGTCACGCCGATTACGGCCATTACCTTCTGTGCCGCGCTCCAGTACTACAATTGGGTGAACTATCGGCAACCCTTTGGCGCCACGATCACGATTTTGGCCCTGCTCGCCGGGAAATGGGTCACGATCGTCGCCGCGTGGTGGTGGTGGTCGAACTATCCCTATAACTTCGTCATGCCGGCCACGTTGCTGCCCAGCGCCATCGTCCTGGACATCGTCTTGTTGTTGACCCGGAACTGGACGCTGACGGCGGTGATCGGCGCCTGGATGTTTGCCGCGCTGTTCTATCCGACGAACTGGGCCATCTTCGCGTATAGCCATACGCCGCTCGTCGTCGATGGGACCTTGCTCTCCTGGGCGGACTACATGGGCTTCTTGTATGTGCGGACCGGGACGCCGGAGTACATTCGGATGATCGAAGTGGGCTCGCTGCGCACCTTCGGCGGGCACAGCACGATGATTTCGTCGTTCTTCGCCGCGTTTGCGTCGTCGTTGATGTACATCCTGTGGTGGCAGTTCGGCAAGTTCTTCTGCACCGCCTACTTCTACCTCACGGATGACCGGCAGCGCACGACCAAAGTTCACGATGTGTTCGCCTATGCCACACTGGCACATGCCGATAAGGCCAAAATCGGGGGGAAAGCATGAACGTCACACACGTCTTCAAAGTCTGGAAAAGGGTCTCACGGTGATATAGCACTATGAGCCCATTGTGAGAGGCTACTCTTGAAAATCAAGGCACAAAACCTGCTGTTTTGGATGGTGTTAGGCCTGTCCATGGTATTTCTCCTCAATCTATGGAATATGCCTACACGCGCATCAGAGGAACAGGTCATTTTTAGTGATTTCATGGCGAAGCTCGATCAAGGCGACATCGAGAAGGTCATCATCAAGGGACATCGTATCAGCGGTGTGCTGAAGGATAACTCTCATCTTCGAACCTACGCAGCGGATTATCCTGATCTTGTCCAGCTGCTGCGAGAGAAGCATGTGCAGATCGAAGTCAAACCATCCGATCAAAACTCCTGGTATATACAATTTCTCGTGACCTGGGGGCCGATCGTTCTCTTTCTCGCCCTGTTGGTATTCTTCATGCGCCGCATGCAGGTCGGAAACCAAGCCTTCTCCGTTGTGAAAAGCAAGGCCCGTATGCAGACAGATGACCGGAAAAAAGTGACGTTTTCCGATGTAGCGGGAATTGATGAAGCGAAAGAGGAAGTACAGGAAACGGTTGAGTTTCTGAAGGATCCGCGAAAGTTCCAGAAACTCGGCGGACGCATTCCGAAAGGGGTGCTGGTTGTGGGCCCCCCTGGCACCGGGAAGACCTTATTGGCCAAGGCCATTGCCGGTGAGGCGGGTGTGCCCTTCTTCAGCATCAGCGGGTCGGATTTTGTTGAAATGTTCGTGGGGGTCGGTGCCTCTCGAGTTCGGGATTTGTTCGAACAAGGGAAAAAGCATGCGCCCTGTATCATTTTCATTGATGAGATCGACGCCGTCGGACGGTCGAGGGGAGCGGGGCTTGGCGGCGGGAATGATGAACGGGAGCAAACGCTCAACCAATTGTTGGTCGAAATGGACGGGTTTGATACGGCGGAGGGCATTATTCTAGTCGCAGCGACCAATCGACCGGATGTGCTGGATCCGGCCCTGCTCAGACCAGGCCGATTCGACCGGCAAGTGGTCGTGAATCATCCGGACCTTCGAGGTCGGTCGGAGGTCCTCAAGGTCCACACGAAGAACATGCCGATTGCAGCCGACGTAGAACTGGAGAAAATTGCCCGAGGGACTCCCGGTTTCTCAGGGGCCGACTTGGCAAACTTGGTCAATGAAGCCGCGCTCTGGGCTGCCCGTCGGAACAAAAGCGAAGTCGGATCCGTAGATTTCGAAACGGCAAAGGACAAGATCGTGATGGGAGCCGAGCGCAGGAGCATGATGCTCACGGAGGAGGAAAAGCGGGTGACTGCCTATCACGAGGCGGGGCATGCCTTGATGGCAAAACTTCTGTCGGGCACCGATCCGGTCCATAAAGTATCGATTATTCCGAGAGGCCGGGCATTAGGTGTGACCATGCAGTTGCCGACTGACGACCGCCACAATTATTCCAGAGAATTTTTGGACAACAGGTTGGCGATTCTTCTGGGTGGAAGGGTTGCGGAAGAACTGGTGTTCAAGCACGTCACGACCGGGGCAGGCAACGATTTGGAACGCGCCACGGACCTCGCGCGCAAAATGGTCTGCGAATGGGGCATGAGTGACACGCTGGGGCCGCTGACGTTCGGGCAGAAAGAAGAATCGATGTTTCTGGGACGCGCCTTAGGAGGCAAGCGGGATGTCAGTGATGCAATGGCGTGGGAGATCGACCGAGAAATCAAGCGCTTCGTCACAGATAACTATGAGAAGACCAAACGAATCCTCACCGAGCATATGGTGACCTTGAAAACGTTGGCGGAAGCACTGTTTGAAAAAGAGGTACTGGATGCGATGGAAATCGACCAAATTATTCTACGGTCTTCTTCGATGATTTCTATCTAGCAATCGGGATACGTGGCGGCTCTATGCTTGGATCGAGAGGATGATGAAAAATTCTTCATGAATTTATCATGTGTTCTTCATATTCCGAGAGTATGCCTTTTTATGACTAAAGACGATGTTCCTTATCGTGGTCGCACTAAGCCTCGTCGTTGAGGTCACGGAGAGATTGATGTTGGGTTTCAGTCCGACCGGACTCAAACGGCCGGTCCCGTTCCCTCGAATCATTGGGGGCGTGGCGGTGTTTATGATCCTTCTACCAGGTGTAGTCGATGCACATGGCAATGTGACCATGGAGGAAGATATCTGTGTCCAACGGGTCGGAGGGAATCTCGTTCATTTCAACGCGTATCAACCGCAGAATGAGGCAAAGGCCCAGTACTGCACGGACATTCCCGGCGAGGGCGACACGTTCCTCGTCGTTGATCTTGTAGATCCGGCCCTGCGTAATATGCCGGTGGGAGTGCGAGTCGTAAGAGGCGTCAGCGAGACCATAGAAGATGAGACCGTGGCGTACTGGCCACCGGCGATTCACTTGGATGGAGTGATCAGAGGCGAAGCCAAGTTGGCTAAGGGCTTTTATAAGTTAATCATTACTCCGGAAGGGTTTAGTCCTTCGTCTTATCTATTGCGAGTACAGCAAATCGATTATGCAACAATTACAAGAAAAGCCATTGGGCCGTTGACCGTCCTCCTCCTCCTCGCTTTGATTGGCTATGAGTTTTCGAAGTCAAAACGGTTGAGAAATCGGCGGGTCTCCGGCAGCGCATGAAGCATCTCGATGCGGAGGTTAGTCTAACAAGGAGGTTTCATTATGGCGGCATCAAGCGATAAAGGGTATGACATTTCGCAGTGGTACGACTCGAAGCCGGTGAAGATCGGGTGGTTGGCGATGCTGGGGATGGGGGTGTTTTGGGTGTTGTACCAACGGGCGTTCGGGTACTCGCACGGGTTAGACTCCATGACCCCGGAGTTTGATTCGGTGTGGATGGGGCTGTGGCGGTTTAACATTGTGGCCAATGCCCTCTTCTTTGCGGTCACGATCGGCTGGATCTGGACAACACGAGATCGCAACTTGGCCGCCCTCGATCCCAAACTCGAACTGAAGCGGTACTTTTACTGGATGGGGTGGTTGGTGTGCTACATCTGGGGCGTGTACTACGCGGGGAGCTACACGTTGGAGCAGGATGCGGCGTGGCACCAAGTGATCATCCGGGACACGAGCTTCACGGCGAGCCATATTGTGGCATTCTACGGGACGTTCCCATTGTACATCACGTGCGGGGTGGCGAGCTATCTGTATGCGCAGACGCGGTTGCCGCTGTACAACCAGGCGACGTCGTTTGCGCTCGTGGCGGCGGTGGTGGGGCCGATGTTCATTCTGCCGAACGTGGGGTTGAACGAGTGGGGGCATGCGTTCTGGTTTGTGGATGAGCTGTTTTCGGCGCCGTTGCACTGGGGCTTCGTGACGCTGGGGTGGTGCGGGTTGTTCGGGGCGGCGGGCGGGGTGGCGGCGCAGATCGTGAGCCGGATGTCGAATCTGGCGGACGTGATCTGGAACAACGCGCCGAAGAGCATCCTGGATCCGTTCCCCAGCCAGGTGAACCCCAACGCCAAGGCAGGGTACTAAGTCGTAGGGGAGAGCACGGCCCGGAATTCCTGACGGGAATTCCGGGCCGGTTTCTGCTTTGTGTCTATCGGTATATCGACATTATTCTGCCAATTCCTAGACCCGCCTCCTTCTTCAATCGCTTCTATGGTCGCGGAAAATGTGCGCAGCTCTTGGGTCTGTTAACCTCAAGAGTGAACAGTCAAGAGTGCATCAATCCAGAATCAAAAAGTCGATCGGTTTGAATTGACCGTTGTTTGACCCTTCAGCAGAGCAGGCTGTTAGTCCACATACCATATCCATTTCCGCTCGTAGATCGATATGGTCACCGGCCTTTGATATCGGCACGCCGACGGTCAATTTCCCCTGGGGATCAATTTTAACGTTCATGAATATATTGAAGGTGGTGGAGATATCGGCTCCTGAGATGCCGTGTTCCTTCAGGCAGAGAAGGAGATTCTCAAAACAGCTCGGATGATGACCTTTGTGTTTGTATAGAATTTCAAACATCTCCTGACTGCAGGGCGTCAGCAGGAAATCGTGTAGACCGACGGTGTCCTCAGCAATAGTGAACATGGGCTTGCTGTTGTTCGCATACAGAATATCGCCCGTTGTCAAGTAGATTCGGCCCGCATAGTCCAACGAACGACCTGAAGAAAGCCGGCAATCATGGTCATGCTCATCGAAAGCAAAGAGGTCAGATACCTGCTCACCAAGAGGGTCGATAACCCGCAATATTTGGCCTTGCTTGATCTTAAATGAGCGACCACTCTGCGGTGGTATGCGGATCATGTGAGGGATGATCATATTGTCCTGTTTTTCTGCAAGCGGAAGAAACAAGACCAACCCGCCGGAGCGGTTCGGCCTGAATATTGACATGCCTCAGAGTGGTGGCTTTATCCATCAGAATCAACACTCGTGTCCCAGGTAAAGAAATTGGAATCAAGAGAGTGCTAGTTCCAGATATACCCCAAAGCGATAGCTGTTCGGTTGAATCACAGCCCTCAATTTTTATGAGAGAGGACTTTATCTTTCAGATCAGAGTTCTGACTTTCACATCCAACGACAGATCCCATTTTTTACCATGCTCCAAATCCCAACTTTCAGGAACGTATTTTATGATTCCTGCTGCGGGAGTAAAGGTGAACTCCCCAAAATAGACTCGCCCATTGACATTGTATAAATCGATGCGGACGAACCCAAATCCAGCTGATAGTTTCGCGGCGAGAGCAAGCATTTCTTCAAGATTGGCTGGCTTGGGGACCCACGGTCGTTCGGTGCAGTTTGAAACGACAAGGTCGAGTAGAGTCCATGTCGTGTCGAAGATCGGATGAATATTGTGCGTATGATTGCGTACGATAATCTGATCGGGCACGCCGTTAAAACAGTAGAACTTATAATCGAGTGGAGGACTCCCATCTTCATTGGTCAAGTACTCCTCAATAACAATCCGAGGTGGAATCCCATAATATTGAGACTCCCGTCCGTGCCAATAATAATTGCTGGCCAACCAGCCTGAGGCAGTCCGGATGATCTCGTCCTGATCCGCCTGTCCTTTGACAATGATCACTTGTCCAGCGGCATGGCTCGGCTTGATCACGTACTCGGTCGGCAGCCGGTCGAAAGGGATCGCACGCGGGTCATCTCCATGCCATAAAAGCTTGACTAAATGCTTTTCCCCTACCGTGCGCGCCACATGGGCTCGCACTGCATACTTGTCCGCCAGCTGCGTAAATCGAGGAGGTATGTCGCCTCGATTCCACATAATCATGCGCCAGAACAGCTTCTCTGTAAAAGCCTGGGGATTCGTCAGATTGAGCGGTTTGCCATGAATGCGAGAATATCTTCGCAATAGGAAAAGCTCGCCTTCCGACCGACGCATCATCCGGCGCTTGACGTTACGGTATTGATCGACGAGCCACGTATCCCGTAGCAGGCATCGAAGGGCTGTGATCCTTGTTGGTTGTATACCGTGTTCCATTACCATTAGCTCCATCAAAACTTTTTACATTGGATACAAAGGTAATCTGGGGATTGGCCGCTGTATGTACGACTGATCAGATTTCTAAGGTATAAAAACTATTAGTATCCATCCCACAAAAGAGGGGCACATTATTCTTACTCACGTTCCACCTGGTGTCTCAGAGGAAACTCATGATCCTGGAGACGCGGCGGGTTTGAGGGATCTCCTTGCACCGGCAGGAAATCGACCCAAAAAATTGAAAGGGGATCGACTCAGACAGCACAGTATTCGAATCAACAATCAGTGACGAAAACCTTGTGTCTGGAGGCCGGAGGCGATTTCTCGCTATGACACCCCCCTGAAATCAGTTCACCAGCCAGGCAGTCACCGGGTTTTTACATGACCACGGGATTCAAATCAGTGTGGATGGGACTGGGCGGTGGGGCGACAATGTCTTCATCGAGCGGTTGTGGCGGAATCTCAAATATGAAGAGGTCTATCTCCATGCCTATGAGACCGTCTTTTACATCCAGCAGGGGCGGCGCTATATGAACTTCTACAATCAGATCAGGCCGCACTGCGCGCTTAAGGCATGCCGCGCACTTCATTGTCATTGGCTTCTCGTACCCGGCCTTTTCGGAGTGTCAGCCAAAGCACTAGATACCCTACAATTGCGGAGAGGAGTGAACCAAGCAGAATCCCAATGCGTTCATCGAACAACGCTGGCCGCTGCAGTTCCTCAAAGGCGAGGGCACCGATGAACAGACTCATGGTGAAGCCGACACCGCATAGGACGGCGACCCCATAAAGCTGGATCGCGGTGACCCCCCGCGGCAGACGGGCGATCCCCAATAACACCCCAGCCATGCAGAACAGAAAGACCCCGGTCTGCTTGCCGAGGAATAGCCCCAGCGTAATGCCAAGGGACACCGGGTGAGTAAGACTGTGTAGGGTGACCTCGTCCAGGGCGACCCCGGCATTGAAGAAGGCAAAGAGGGGTAAGGTGACAAAGGCCACAGCCGTGTGAAGTTCATCCTCCAGGAAGCGGAGCGGAGAATGAGTCCGGTTCTTAGCATCTGTGAGGGGTATAAATAGTGCCAGCAGAACACCCGCAAGCGTCGCGTGCACGCCAGACTTTAGCACCGCGACCCACATTACGAGGCCCACCAAGGCATACAGGGGAATAGCCGTGACGCCACTACGGTTGATGAGCAGGAGAACCGCCAAGCAGCCGCCAGCAGTCCACACCATTACAGGGGAGAGATTGGAGCTATAAAAGAGCGCAATGATCACAATAGCGCCGATATCATCAAAGATGGCAAGCGATACCAAAAACACCTTGAGGGAAAGGGGAACCCGTTGACCCAGCAGGGAGAGAATACCCAGGGAAAAGGCCGTATCAGTTGCCATGGGAATCGCCCAACCATGCATGCCTCCTGTCTGATCAGAGTTGACCCACCAATAGATCCCAGCGGGAATCGCCATTCCGCCCAGCGCGCCAAGAGCCGGAAGCCCCAGATTGGCCACATCAGATAGTTCGCCTTCTATGACTTCCCGTTTCAGCTCCATTCCCACCAGAAAGAAAAATAGCACCATGAGACCATCGTTGATCCAGAGCAGGAGAGGTTTATGAATCTGGAGGCTTCCAAATTGCACTCCGACTGGAATCTTGAGCAGGCTCTCGTACAGATGCTTCATGTCGGTATTGGCGCACACCATGGCGAGTCCTGCCGCCACAATCAGCAGAATGCCGCCGGCGGATTCCAGTTTTAAGAATGTGCGGATAGTGCTAATCATTTAGTGACCCATAATCAGTCGCCTACCGTTGTCCTAAGCTACGAAGAATGGAGGAGGCATTCGATGGACGGAAGATGAGAATCCTCTAGCGAGAGTGCCGGCAGCGTGTCCGTTGTTGCTTCCTTGCGCTCTAGGGACGCTCTTATTTGGTTTTCGTGAGGAGTACCTTCAGTTTGTTGTACCCCGGCGCCTCAGGATGGCAATAAGACTCGGTGAGCGTCCCGTGCTGTTGCGGATGGAGATGCGGTAGTTCTTCCCGTGCGACTCAATTTTCACCGTCTCTGCGATATTGAGGTAAAGATCTTTGTTTACCTGAACGATGTTGTCCATCACCCGTTCCCTCTGTTGTAGGCGTGTTTGCAAGCCGCTCTTAGACTCATCCTGCTGTACGAAGAGCATAGATTGGAGGACCACTCGACGCTTCCTGCATTTCCTGCACCACCACTCAGTGGATTCCCGATGCGCGGAGGTAGGCTTTCAGTTGCTCTGAGTAATAGAGAACGATTTTTCGCTCTTGAAGAGACAGCGGTGCATGCTTAAGGAGCACCGAAGAGGAAAGAAGCGTTTCGCAGGAACTGATGAGCCCCTGGATTTCATTGCGTACCGGAAAGAATGGACTCATTGATGCCGACATAAGGGAATCGCCTTTCTCACAAAGTGTCGGCGGTTGGCCCTCCCGACTCGACGGCAGAATGTGGGTTGATTAAAGACCTCGTAATTTACAGCAAAGTAAATCCTGCGTAAATCCTAGTTCGGACATCATCCGTGCAAGGCCCCTCATCCAGTAGCAGATCACGGATGTCGGTCAGCGACGTCACACGTCAGGTCTTCGCCGGTTTGTACATTGTCCAGACCAGCGCACCGACCCAGCCGATCACGGTCCATCCAAGAAACAGATTGAGAGCGAGAATGGACGACCTCTGCACATGGTCACGCTGATAGGCCATTATCGTCGGGAAGAAATATATCATCCCGATGACCGCCGTTATAACTAATTCGCCGGTTGCTTCTGGATTCATCCACAATTCACGATCTTGTAACGGGAACTCATCGCAGCAACTTTCCAGGCATGACTGTTCTCAATACTCGCCCGAAGTCCCAATACCAATCGTGCCGCATCAAGGGATAGGCTACTTTGCCATCCTTCCGCACAGAAACATTATGCAGGCGCATTCCCTCCATTATCTTCACCGCTTCTTCGATCGTGGTCTCGACCGTGACGGAAATGTGCTGAGAAACCATGAAATCTTTGGTGGTCGGCTTGGAAAGATCCTCGCTAGCTTTCAATGCCAGAAGGACATCAACCTTGCTGATGAATCCAGTGAACTCACCACTATCATTGACCACGGCACGCCGGGAGTGTGAGTGGTCAGTAATTCCAGAGCCATGAGCATCTCACCTGCCAAATTGTGTAAGGTCAGGGTATTTGTCCCTAATCCACCCCACCGTGCGTATTCCTTCTGCCGGGACGTCAGTAGACAGTTGCTTGTTCACGGCTGCGATGTCGGCAATTGCGTGCTGATCTTCGTCAGCCAATCCGTATGGCAATTCTTACTTTATCTCCATATCGTTTTTGACGCTTGCCATATTTATGACAGTTTCCTCCGAGTTCATGCATGCCAGTGTTGGCTAATTGTCCTGACTAGTTATGTAGTTCGCCTATGAACTGCAACCATTTATTCTTGGATCGATCAGCCTCCTCCCTACATCCTTCTCCTTGCGCAGAGATGACTCTTAGGAAGGCGGGGACTGAGGAATCGGCCACGCTGAGAAGAAGCAGGAAGCGTAAAAGATGAGACAGTCACCGAAGCTTCACACTCAATAGGAGCACCCTGCGCGCAATGGGCATGAGAGTCAAGCGCTATAATATGGATCGCGATGACAGGCACGTTCGATAGGCACTCTTAGAGAGGAGGCGCCAAATTCCTTTTTTCTCTTAACATCGCTTGACTCCGGTAATGAATAGGGTCAAAGTGAATCTGGACGTATTGAGCTCGCTGACTTTCCTTCTCTCGCGCCGTTCCTTTCATATCGTCTTTGCGCATCTGATCCTTCAGTCTTCGTCGCTTCTACGCCTGAGTCTCTGTTAGGGCCTCTCTGCCAAGGCGTCACGTGTCTTTGCACAGAGGAGCGGAGACCTTACATCTTACTAAGGACTCCGTATGAATCAGGAGCAGTTCGGACAATTCTCGGAACAGCTCAAGGCAAAGTGGGCGGGTATCAGCGGCGAGGACCTCATTGAGATCAAAGGGGATCTAGGCACATTCGACGCTGTCCTCCAAAAACGGTACGGTGAGCTTCGTAAAGATTAAGTGGTGATATGGGCCTGCCGCCGCTACTGTCATTGGTCGGGAAGTTACATAGGGTATCAGGAAAATCCCTCAGCGGTGTAAATCCGTAGTCATTCGGCGAACGCGGAAGGAGCTGCTACTTATATACGAGGTTTAACTCACAGCATCTCTGACGAGCGCGGCCCATGCCAGATTAAGTACGGCGGTTTTTTTAGGACGACTCCCGCACGAGAATAGCACCGGAGGGCATACTCATAGGCGGACTCTTGCGCCTTCATACAGCTCGAGGCTGCAATATCATGCGAGACAACCTTAAACGCGATGCGGTCATCGTTCCCGACGATTGCGCTGTACAAGACGCAGGAAAACTCTCCTTCAACTGAATGTTGCGTGCTGATCACAAGATGTGATCCATCGGGAAAGGTCAAAAGTCGATCTAAGTTGCTGCGACCCATAAATGGGCTTCCTTTCGGTTCTGGTTCGGTAGACCTTAGGCCTGAGTGGAGACAGAGAGCATGACGAAGAGTCGCAAACAGTTGCCCTGAAAAAGTGTGCCTTCCAGGGCTGAAACTGCGCGCAAGGCTTGCTCGCCCGACATGAATTCGACAAATCCATAGCCGGCAGATTTCCCACTATGTTTGTATTGGACAACATTGGCCCGGGCTACAGTGCCATAGGTTTCGAAGAGATCCCGGAGTCCGCAATCAGACGTGCTGTCTGGGAGGCCACCGACATACACCACACGTTGACTCAAGCTCACCCTCTCTTAATTCCACACGCGATCATCAGATCGCCAGACGATTACTGATGTCGAAGCTCGAAATAGGTATAGACCAGGATGCTAATGACAGCCGTCATGTACAGTAAGGTGGCAGTCGCGAGCGGATTCTGAACAAACCATTGGACGGAATTCTGAAAAGAAAATGGAAACACTCCCAAGGATCACCGCCTTCTCACAAAGCGTCGGCGGTGGGCCCTCCGGACCCGGCGACATGATGTGGATTGAATGGTAGACCTGTGGCTGTACGCTCAACAGCCTCGATTGTCCATACCTATCATTAATAGCGCTTGACTCTTGAGGCGAATGCGATCAGGGTGAACCTATGACGTATTAAGTTTGCGTCGACTGTCCTATCTCTCGCGCATTTTTCTCCCCATTCCCGCGCGTCTGATTCCTCAGTCTCTCTGTCCGTTCTTCGACGTACGACTATCAGCTAGTCCAGCGATGCATATGAGGTAGTGAAGTTGGTGCCACTCCCCCGGCGCCTGAGTACCCGAAAATGGGTACCGATCATGATATGAGGAGGAATCACGATGATAACCACTACTACTAAAGGGACAGCCGAATTTTGGATGGTGCTGCTCTT
Source organism: Nitrospira sp. (assembly GCA_030123625.1). Taxonomy (NCBI): domain Bacteria; kingdom Pseudomonadati; phylum Nitrospirota; class Nitrospiria; order Nitrospirales; family Nitrospiraceae; genus Nitrospira; species Nitrospira sp. Next base: position 1,648,395 of record CP126121.1, on the reverse strand, counting down.
CGCGGCCCTCTCGAAATGCGCAACCCCCAGTCGCTCAAGCAGCAGATCCGCACGTGGAAGGAGCCATGATCATCCCACCAATAGAAGAGCGGGCTGTTCCAAAGGGGGACGTGGCTGAAAAGGCCGCAGGAGCAGCCGAAGATACACTCAAGGCATGTATGGCCAGAATTCCGGAGTTGGCCAGTGTCGGGCAACACATGTTGGCCAAACACAGCTGTATTGGTGAGGAGGAGACGAGGAAAGCGATCCGGTCGGCACCGAAATTTTGAAATGGTTGTCGGGTGAGATCAGCCCATGATGTGATGCTGTGATGAATGAACAAACTAAACGATCAAACTCGAATTGATCAAATGCGAGGTGATTAAGATATATCAAATCTATAGTTTGTTGACGATGGTAGCGCTTTTGTGGGGCATCACGATCTGGGCCTCGATCTCAGAGGAGGAGAGGGATACACGGTCTTGACAGGTTAATTAGACTCGCTGGCGCGGGCGGACGAACGTCCATAACCCAGAGAGATGTTCGTCAATGGCTGGAATTTACACCTGGGGGAGGACAGTTATCGAACAAGACAGAAGGAGTAATGGTGAATAGTGCGGTCGCAACAAGCAGACAGAGGCTACCAATCCGATGGTCATTCTTGGACAGTGTCCTGAGTGACAAGGCGGTCAGCATGATGGAAACCCCGGACGGGTTAGGCTTTGTAACGATGTGAGTGGCGGCTTGGGTTTTAAACGTTTCGGTTCTTCCATGATGTCTGATGGGAATAGGACGTTGAGAGGAGGGCCTCATGCGCTGTTTACGTTGCCAAGGATTGTTGATTGCCATTGAAATGAGAGACATGCATATGACAATTCCCGTATCTGGTTGGCGTTGCCTCCTCTGTGGTGCGACGACGGACCCAGGGATCGAGGCTAACCAAGCGAGGCGGAGCGAACCGATACGGAATCGTGCACGCCTTCCCGGATCGCCTATGGGTAGGTCTGGGAAAGGTCATGCGTAGTGGAAGTCTATTGCGGTCAAGTGGTTGACAGGCATGAAGTGGAGAGATAGTGCCCGGCACAACATGTGCGAATAGGGGAGGAACTAACGTGATTACAATCAGCAGCAAGCTACAGAGAAGATCCGCGAGCTGATGCAAGAGGACAAGGAGACGGTTGGGCTTCGAGTATTTGTCAAAGATGGGGGATGTCATGGATTTCAGTACGGGATGTCACTGGAGTCCTCGATGCAAGAAGATGATACGATCGTTGAACAGGGTGCCGTCAAAATCATCATGGATTCGCAGAGCGCTCCATTGCTGATCGGGACGGAAGGGATTATGTGGAGCACATACAGGGTTCAGGGTTTGTCATGTAGAACCCGAGCGCCAAGGGCACGTGTGGGTGCGGCGGTTTGTTCAGTGCATAAGGCGGCATTCACACCGGTAGGTAGTTATGAGCTTATGGCGTGATGTTTGGCGTGAGAAGACCGCGGAACTCTTCTTGCTCGCCTATGCGATGGCGTGGGTCATTGCCCTGCTCGTGATTCTCCTATTCACCAATTAACGCATATCGAGGTGCTGTGATCATGCTGAAGTTTTCTTGTCAAGGGCTGAAAAAGCAGGGGATCTCTCAGGCTTTGCCGCTCATGGGATGGTAGCGCGCGACGGGGTGGAGATGGAGGAAGAGCCTATGCATCTGATGCTGGAAGCACAGGAGCACGAAGTATTGTTATGGGCGGCTAAGGGAGCAATCTCGGACCTCGGGACAGAAATCGGTCACACCGATAACCATGCTATGCGGAAAGATTTGCAGAAGCGAAAGGAGATTTTCTCGGGATTCATGCTCGACTTGGATATGCAGCGTAAATACATTGGTCCTTCTATGCACGAGCGGACATATTTGCAGCGCGGGTGTATTCAGTTCCTTGAATTTAGGCGGTCTGGCGCAATGGTTCCACGATCTAGCGAAGGAGGCTCACGTGTCTAGATACCTTCTCGTTCTTGCAATCGTTCTTGGATTTCCCTTGTCCGGCTTTGCTCAATTTGTGGATAAAGGGGAATATGTCGTGGTGTCGAAAGGCGTGAGACTATGCGCCGGCCTGGAGACCGCGCGCAGGATGCTTGACCCAGAGAATCGTTCCTGGCTTGTCACGAGCAACGCGCGGGCGAATGGCACGCAGACCGTGGAGGGATTTGTCCTCGAAAGTTCATATGATCGCAAAAGCGGCGAGACAACGATCGAGAAACGTCAATACGAGGAGGGGTATGCCATACGGTTTAAGAGAGTTGCGGAGCATAAGGGAATGTTGTTGATGGTGAGTCCGAAGGATGGTCAAGTCGAAGTAACCGTCGAGATTTGCCGAACAAATAAATAAGAAGTCGGCCCAACAGCGACAGGATGAGTGATTGGATCGCACCCTGTTGAATGGCTGGTTAAGCATGTGACGGAAGAGCAGAGAAGTGACGCGACTATGTGATCATAAACAATTGCCCAGAGGGAATGCACTATTTACGATTCAGACGCTGATGAAGGTGCCGCGCAGAGGAGACACAGCGATCTTTGCAATTATCTCCGTTGACCGCCGACTGACAAAGTGTAAGACAACAAGTCCGGCTGTGCCCATGATTGTGCTGATGCGACCATCCCCGCCCTCCTTGTGAGAGCGGCCAGTCTATCCACGAAGAGGACATTTCTACTTTGGCCAAACCGGACATTATCATGTTGGGATTACACCCCCAACGTACCCAGCAAGATCAGGGTCTTCTCCTTCTGACCTCAGGCCCCCGCGTCCGTTTGTTCGATAGGCGTTGGGCGCGTCGCGCCTCCTCTCTCGCTGCATCTGTTGCCGGGCGCGTTCGCGATCGCGTTTGCCGTTGGTGGTTTTTCCTGGTCCTGCGATAATGTCCTCCTTCCGATACGGATCGTGACGCCATGACCACTATGGAGGTCCCGCGCTTTCGAGTGGGTACCGCTGCCTGGGGACCTGAGTGACGGGACGCGCCTTTGGTCTGCGCGCGAGCGAGTGTCTCAGGACTTAGGCCAGCGCCTGAGGCAGAGATGATTTGGCGACGAATATCATCGATTGATGGTGTGGATGAGGTCTCGGCCGGGTCTTGGAGTCCCAGCACATCCCAGTGGACCTTCGGTTTAGGAATGCGTGGCTTTGATCTGTGCGAGCGCTTCGTTCCCCAGGGGGAATACATCACGTTTCTCCAATCCACAAAGTTTGATCCCACACCTGCACCGCCCGGTCAGCCTTTCGATGACCGTTTCTTGCGCGGAGAAGCTCGCTCTGTTGGGCCACTGGTCACGAATCGGTCCTCCGTGAAGACTGCCCGCAGTCGGTCGGTAACATTCTGTCGATACAGTTCCGATTCACGCCCCACTTGAACCAGGTACTCTTTGTCCAGGAGAATATTGAGGTGATCCTCTGCGACGAGCAATCGCATTCCGTCACCCACCTTTATGCGATACTGTGTTCTGTTATCAGGGTTCCGATCGGGGCCGGACACGATCTCGGTTAATCCGTCAATGACGCCTTCATAGGCTTCCGTCCGATGCCGCACTTTCGTCCCGTCTGGAATGCGGACCCAACGCTCGACAAACGTCGGTCGATTGGTTGTCGCGATACGCATGAACAGCTCCTCCCAGTGAGCGGAATGGCTACTGTTTATTTCTCTGACTCGAACACACAGGACAGATAAGTGTAGGGCTTTAAGCTGGCATTAGGCTTAGCCCAACGACCTTGCTGCGCCGGGATCAATTCATCGCGCAGGATGAACCAAGGAGGGGAAGAGCGCGAGGATAGAAATTAAAAACTTGAATCTACCATAAAAAATATCGATTGCTACTGACCAGCTCTCACGACCGGGAGAATCTGAGGGGCTAATCCCACAAGGTTGCTCGCTGACATTCTCGTATTCGGTAATAGACGAGAATCTCCTCGCGTCCGCAGTTATCGCACTCTCCTTCTTGAAGAAGAGGAATCCTGCCCTGGTCTGCAATCGTCCAAAACTGGTAGTGACTCACCTTGCAGAACTCAATCTCAGTTTCGGTTCTGAGTGCTATCGAGGACAACCGACCACTGCATTGACAACAGAATTTTGGTGTTTCCGCCATAATTGCGAGTCCCTTTCATAGTCAGTTGGATTGCGTTCACCTTGAGGGCTCCAAGCGCAAACGTACCTTGGAGAAATGCTGCCCGAAACAAAAATATAAAAACTTGCGCTGTTCTTCTTGATACTAACGGTACGGTTGATGGAAGATTCACCCCGCGCGCGTACGCAGTGACCAAGCCTGTGGCTTACAAGCCAGGGACAAACGGGAACCGAAGGCTAATGAGGTTTCTTGTGAGAGGCCGACGGAGCTTTGATAGAGTCGGCAGACCAGCCGGCCGGATACGGTGAGCATAAATGGGGCCTGGTCTCACGCGACTAGTCTAATCCAGAAGTTGAACGGATGAAGAGCTACGGAATCGGGGTGAGAAGGCTACGTAGGGGTAGGAGATTGACGCCTCACTCCCCGGAATGCCCCGGGGCATTCAAAATGAATTTGAAAAGGCAACCGCGAGAAATGGAAACTCCGATGAATCTTCCATGTGCAGCATCTTCGGCAGGTCCTCCTTGCCTCGTATTATGATCCACTACCGGGGTTTTCCCTAACATACGTTCGTCAGTCTCAAGAGTAGGATAAGGGTGTGACAGTCAACAAGACCCTATCCTACATTATCCAAGAGCGATGCGTCCTTCGTTGTCTGACCGCCAACTTCGCAACAGCAATCCCGTACTTCTCTCCCGCTTCCGAGACCGTCGAACTGCTGCATGGCGCCCCAGAGGGAGTGATCTGCATCGGAGAACACACGAGGTCATGTTTCGACGCAGGTATCATGGTGCTAGCGATCATCATCCTCGATCCTTTGGCACGGCGCTTTCAACCGGGGGAGACGCAGCATGAATTTCGTCGTGATCAAATTTCATTTGGAATTGTGAAGAAGCGACACGACCTCCCATAGGTTAACGGATAAACAATTGCTCTACTGTGGATTCACCGACAGAAAGTCGTTCGCGAACTCTCTGGCGATGGATTCTATGAGCCCATAACGTGAGCCTTCACTGATTTGGCGCTCACCACTGCCGTATGTGACTTGCCCCAGGTTATTGGAGTGTTGTCAGCTCTGATCCATTTCTCAAGAAGGCCTGTTGGATGACCACGTCAGTGATGTTGACCCCATACACGGACTCCTTCTCAGATTTCACAGGTGTGGCATTGATCTCTAAAATGGCTGCCGCAAGGCAGTGCGACCTTCTCCATCTATGAGCACCTGTATTCCGCTCGCCCGAAGAATGCGCTCTATGGCAGTGCGAATGCTCTCCACGGACAATCCACTCCTCTTCCCGTCTGGGCCAAGCGCTTCAACGACCACAACACTCCAGATAGCTCCCGCAGGGTCTCACGTTCGAGTACCCAGTCGCTTCGGCAGTTCCTACTACCAGTCCACTGACAAGAAGAATTATCACCACCATGTATCGCATAGGACCTCCAGATAGCGAGGAACTATCTCGCACCTTTCCGCCACACCCACGGCGGGGACAGGAGTCGAATCAGCCCATAGCCTTTTCGATATATTCTCCATTGAGCGCCGGAATGACGACAGGAAAGCAGCGGTCAGGACGCAAGACAAACGCCATAGGGATCTTCAAGAGAGCCCAAATTTAGGAGGCGGGAGACATGATTTGCAATAGGCCTTTGGGAGAAAGGGCGGGAGCATGTGGCGGGTATGTCACGCATCACCTGATTCGAAATGCCGCTAGTGCTGCAATTCATACTGCACCGCGTGAAGCAACGTGGGGAGATCCAGCGGTTTTACAAAGGTCTGCCGAGCCCCAAGGAGCTTCGCGCCGGATCTCCTGCGTGTCTTTTATCCCGCAATGCAAAAAGCAGACGTGAAACGGTTTCAGTTTCATGATCTGCGCCACACCTTTGCCACTCGACTGGTGCAAGCTGGCTGCGACATCTACACCATGCAAAAGCTGGGACGGTGGAAAACAATCTCTATGGTGATGCGATATGCACACCATCATCCGGAGAGTTTGCGCGCTGGTATTGAGATTTTCGATCGTGTTCCAGATGGAATTAGCACAGTTTTAGCACAATTGGCTCATTCCGCACCCATGGAACTCGGAAGAGAATCGGTGATAAATGGTTGAAAGAGAAGTAAAGGTTGGTTGCGGGGAGAGGATTTGAACCTCTGACCTTTGGGTTATGAGCCCAACGAGCTACCAGGCTGCTCCACCCCGCGGCGGAATGCTAACAAAGGGCTGAATGACAAGTCAAGTTGAGGATGAGCGCGATTGCATTCCTGACGTCACAATGCTAAAGCGAAAACATGCGCGTTGTCTTCATGGGTACACCGGAATTCGCCGTTCCTTCGCTCAATGCACTCCTCCGTTCTGATGATCAAGTGGTGGGGGTCGTGACACAACCGGATCGACCGAAGGGGCGCGGACAACGGCTTGTCTCCCCACCGGTAAAGCTTGTCGCTGAGCGAGCCGGTATTCCTATCCTACAGCCACTGAAGATCCGCACACCAGAATTCCTGCAGGCCCTTTCTGCCTGGCAGCCGGATCTGATTGCCGTTGCAGCCTACGGACGCATTCTACATACACCGATTCTTCGACTCCCCCCTATGGGTTGCGTGAATGTACATGGGTCACTGTTGCCGAAATATCGCGGCGCAGCTCCGGTCCAGTGGGCCATTATCAATGGCGAGACCGAAACGGGCATTACCACGATGCTCATGGATGAAGGAATGGATACGGGGGCAATGTTGCTTCAAGAGAAGTTGGAGATCTTGGCTGAGGATACGGCCGGGACATTGGCGCCTCGTCTGGCAGAGCTGGGCGGCCGCCTGCTTCTCGACACGCTCGCGCAATTGAAGGCCGGGACGTTGGCGCCGAAGAAGCAAGACGATGGGCAGGCGACCTTGGCGCCAATTCTAAAGAAAGAAGACGGTTTGATCGACTGGACGATGAGTGCCACGTCGCTTGCCAATCGAGTGCGTGGACTTTCTCCTTGGCCGGGGGCCTTTACATTTTTCGGTGAGGAGCGTTGGAACATCTGGAAGGCCGTCTCGAATGAGGCTGGGGCAACCGATAAACCCGGCACGATCGTCGCGGTGAACAAGCAGACGATCATGGTGTCGACCGGCGATGGTCTTCTCGGCATCCGTGAAATTCAAACTGCCAACTCGAAACGCATGTCGGCTGAACAGTTCCTGGCTGGACATCGAATCCCGGTCGGTAGGCAACTGGGTTCATCGATCGCATAATACGTTTCCTCGCTGCAGGTTTCACTTCCCACTCAGATGAAAACCCACGATCGAAATGTGGACCGCGAGGCGCCTGGACCGTCATCGCGAGCGGTTGCTCTCTCTATCCTTCTCCTTCTCTCCGGTCGACGAACCGACGATGCACTTGATGAGTTGATCGAACAACAATCTCCATCGATGTCACAGCGACATGATCGTTCGTTGGTGATGGAGCTGGTATACGGAGTCTTACGGCGGCAAGAGACGATCGACTGGAGACTGGATGCGGTACTCTCCAAGCCTCTTCACAGATTGCCTGCTGTGGTGCAAATGCTGCTGCGGCTTGGGTCCTACCAGCTGTTGTTTCTAGATCGCATTCCCGCTTCAGCGGCGGTGAATGAGACCGTCCGGCTAGCCAAATCCTATGCCAAACAACTGAGACGCGATTGGAGTGGATTGGTGAACGGAGTCCTGCGCAACCTCATTCGTGTACCGGCGCGGCCTTTCCCAGATCCAGCCGTACACCCGGTTCAATCTCTGTCCGTCCGGTATGGAATCCCCGCATGGCTGACGGAACGGTGGCTTGATCGAATGGGGCTTGATCAAGCAGAATCGGCTTGTCGAGCCGGCAGCACGGTCCCGCACATCACACTTCGAGTGAACTCCAATCGATTGACCAGGGAAGAGCTTCTGCAGCGTTTGCGGGAAGGAGGGATTGCTGTTCGTCCTGCCACTCTCAGTCCGGTAGGAGTCGTGCTGGAAAAAGGCCAGGATGTCACGTCGTTGCCGGGATTCCAGACGGGCGATTTCTATGTGGAAGACGAGGCGGCTCAACTCATTCCCCCGATCCTTGATCCTCAACCCTCGGAGGTCATTTTGGATGCCTGTGCTGCTCCGGGGGGAAAGACAAGTCACCTCGCTGCGCTCATGGGTGATCGTGGAACGATCTATGCTGTCGATCGGAGAGCCTCACGGTTAAACTTGCTACAAGAAAATTGCCGGAGGCTCGGGATTCAGAGCGTTGTCCCGATCGTCGGCGATGTGAGGAAACCATCCGAATGGTCCGGAATGATTGCTCGCGGCTCGAATCTTCGTGACGGATTGCCGCTGTTCGATCGTATACTCGTGGATGCCCCTTGCAGCGGCATGGGTGTGCTGCGCCGACATCCTGAAGCAAAATGGCGGAAGGATAGTTCGACGTTTGAAAGACACCAGAAACTCCAAGTCGAAATCCTTACCTCGGCGGCCTCCTGCTTGCGAGCCGGTGGGGTGCTGGTCTATAGTACGTGTTCGACAGAAACGGAAGAGACGGAAGGGGTCGTATACCGTTTTTGCGAAGCCTATCCTGGATGGGTGCGTGAATCTGTGGCGCCGTGGCTTCCCCCCACCGCTCTTCCTTTTGTAACCATCTGCGGCGCCCTCTCCACTATGGGCAACGAATGCGGAATGGATGGGTTTTATGCCGCCCGCCTTCGTAAGAAGGAAGGGTAATGGGTCATTCGATTTATATTGCACCTTCGATTCTGTCCGCTGATTTTGCGCGATTGGCAGACGAGGTTTCCGCCGTGGAGCGAGCGGGTGCCGATCTGTTGCATGTCGATGTAATGGATGGTCATTTTGTGCCGAACCTGACGGTTGGACCGCCCATCGTCGAAAGCCTAAAAAAAGTCACTAGACTGCCGCTTGACGTTCATTTAATGATTACCAATGCTGATGCCTTTATCCTGGAATTTGCCGAAGCGGGAGCCGATTATCTCACTGTTCATGTTGAAGCCTGTCCACATCTTCACCGAACGGTCCAATCGATTAAGGAACGAGGAGTCAAGGCCGGCGTGACCTTAAACCCTGCCACTCCTCTTTCGTTGCTTCAGGAAATTTTGGGGGATGTCGATCTGTTATTGATCATGTCTGTAAATCCGGGATTCGGCGGACAGACATTTATTCCATCAGTGCTCAAGAAAATCGCCGAAGCCCGAATCCTATTGGACAAGATCAACAGCCGGGCACTGCTTGAAGTAGACGGCGGTGTGAAAGTGGATAATGCACGGGAGATCGTGGCTGCCGGTGCGACGGCTCTCGTGTCGGGGTCCGCTATTTTTTCCCAACACGACTATACGGCCACGATCGCAGCCATGCGAGCAGCCGCAGAGACGGTCGTCCAACAGGCGCCCCGCGCAGCAGTCAATCGATAGGCTATTGAGGGTGGACATCGCCGCAGTCATCGACAGCCTTCATCCTCTCGAAATCAAGGTTCTCACGACATTGGGCGCGCGTCCGCCTGGAATCGCTTTGGACAGCGAGCGGTTGGCCGCAGCCGCCGAATTAGACCCTTCCCAACTGAGCATGGCCGTCGAGTGGTTATTGGCCAAGTCTCTCATCACGGTGCAGACGGAAACCGTCACCTCAATAGTCTCGCTGACGAAAATCGGCGAGGAGTATTACCAGACCGCTTCGCCTCTCGAGCGAGTCTTGGCCGCCGCACGGGAGGCGACCAGCACAGGGAAGCGACTCACCATTCCCGATCTTCAGGCGCAAGGGGGGCTGGATTCTTCCGATGTCAGCAAAGCCGTCGGGCGACTCAAGAAAGAAGGGGTAGTCCTGATTATTCAGGGGGGGTGTATCGAGACCACAGGACGTCCTAGCCCGACTGCCGAGATACTCCGAAACCTTCTGCAGCAGATCCATGAGTCGCCGAAAGAATTGAGAAGCTTCACGGAAACTCATCGGCAGGTCATTGAAGATTTTGCCGTGAAACGTGGCAATGCCGAAGAGCCCTTTCGGGTAGACGAGCGGGTGACCCGCTCATTCATATTGTCCACGGATGGTCGTGGTGCGGCGGAACAGCTGCTCAAGCAAGGGGTGGCTGAAGAAGTCTCGCAGTTGACTCCCGACTTGTTGAAGGATGGGAGTTGGCGTCAGAAGCGATTTAGAAAGTATACGATCAGTCTGCGGCCGCCTCGTATCGGGACCGGGAAAAAACATCCCTACCGCGAATTTCTCGATACGGTCAAAGCCAAACTTGTGAGCATGGGGTTCCAAGAGATGCGGGGGGTGCTGGTTGAAACGGAGTTCTGGAACATGGATGCCTTGTTCATGCCGCAATTCCATCCGGCCCGGGACATTCATGATGTCTATTTCGTCAAGGAACCCAGTCATACTACCGCCGCGGCCGAGCCGTTCCTGTCGCGTGTCGGCAAGGTGCATGAGAACGGTGCGGAGACCGGTTCCACAGGTTGGGGCTATTCCTTCGATATTCACCGGGCCAAGCGGTTGGTATTGCGGAGCCAGGGCACGGCGGTTTCGGCTCGAACGCTTGCCGCCTCGCCGGATATTCCAGGGAAATATTTCTCGATCGCCCGGTGTTTTCGCTATGACCAAGTCGATGCGACCCACGCGACGGATTTCTTCCAGGTGGAGGGAATTGTGCTGGGAGAAGACATCAACTTCAGGATGCTGTTGGGGCTCTTGAATTTGTTTGCCCGGGAAGTGGCACAAGCTAAGGAAGTAAAGTTCTTGCCGGCCTATTTTCCGTTTACCGAACCATCAGTCGAGTTGCATGTGCGACATTCACGCTTGGGATGGATGGAACTCGGCGGCGCGGGTCTCTTTCGTCCCGAAGTGACGTTGCCGCTCGGTGTCACGGTGCCCGTCATTGCCTGGGGGTTGGGGCTCGATCGTATGGCGATGGTGGCATTGGGCATCCATGACATACGCGAACTCTTCACCGACAACCTGGAATTGATCCGCACGACCAGAGGACTGTTCTAACTGCGCTCATGCCTACGATCACTATTTTCCAAGATGATTTAGAGTCGCTTCTTACGAGTGATCGCGGTGCCGACCGTGGCATCACGGCGGCTCAGTTGGAGGAGTGGCTCATGCTGGTGAAAGGAGAGCTGAAGGGGCACAACCCTGAAACCGGAGAGTTACGCATCGAACTCCAAGATAGCAACCGGCCGGACCTCTGGTGTTGCGAAGGGATTGCCAGGCAAATTCGCATCAAGCAACAAGGCCGGCTGGAGCCCTATTCCTTCTTCGCGGAAAAACCGAAGTCGCCGCATCATCTGATCGTGAAATCCGGTATGGAGCAGGTTCGCCCGTATGTGGCCGCCTGTACGGCCAAGGGGTATCGGGTGACCGAGAAAGGGTTGGCGCAACTGATTCAAACGCAGGAGAAGTTGGCCGATATTTTTGGGCGTAAGCGTAAAACCGTTTCCATCGGAATTTATCAGCTGCGGAATATTATCTTTCCAGTAACCTATGAACTCGTGAAACCTGATGACGTGCGGTTTACTCCATTGGGTATGGAAACGGCAATGACACTGTCGGAGATTCTCATGGTTCATCCCAAAGGATTGGAGTACGGGCCTATTCTGGCCGTCCACAGCCTGCTCCCTATCCTCCGGGATGCGAAGGACCAGCCGTTGTCGTTTCCCCCCATTATCAATAGCCGGGAAATCGGAGAAGTACGGGTGGGTGATGAGGAACTCTTCGTCGAAGTGACCGGGACAGACCTGTCGATGGTGATACTTTCGCTGAACATCTTCGCGGCGAATTTGGCCGATCGTGGCGCAACTATTGATCCGGTGGAAATACACTATCCGACGGACACGATGCTGGGCAGACAGGTTCAAACACCTCAGGATTTCGGGAAGCCCAAAACGATTCAGATCAAAGCGATTGAACAAGCGCTAGGTCAGGGGCTCGGTGAGGCGGTCGTGAAGCAAGCGCTTGAGGCCTATGGGTACGGCGTGTCGGTCGCAAAAGGATCGGTTAAAGCAAAACTCCCTCCATACCGGCATGATCTGATGCATACGATGGATGTAGTCGAAGATGTGGCGATAAGCCGTGGCTACGCAGAATTTACACCCGTCATGCCGGCGCAGTTCACAGTGGGAGGACTATCCGTCATTGAACAGATGTCCGACCGATCCCGGGAATTGATGGTCGGGCTCGGCTTTCAGGAAATCATTTCGAACATTCTCGGTTCACCGGATCATTATTCCCATCGTATGCGTCTGGAAGGAACAGAATGGGGACGTATGGTTGAAGTGGACAACGTCATGTCGTTGAGCTTCTCTTGTCTCCGACAATGGATGCTGCCCTCCTTGCTGCGCATCGAAGCCGCCTCTAGCCGGGCGTTCTACCCCCATCGTCTCTTCGAAGCGGGCGATGTGGCAATTCCAGACGGAACTCACGAATTAGGGTCTCGAACGGAAACCGCCTTAGGAGCCTTGATCGCTCATGCCACCACCCATTTCTCAGAAATCCATTCTTGTCTCGACGTGCTGTTTTACTATCTTGGGAAGGAGTACGGTCTGGAGCCGGTGCAGCATCCCTCTTTCCTCGAAGGCCGCGCAGGCCGAATTCTCGTCTCGGGCAAGTCGGTCGGTGTCATCGGCGAAGTTCATCCGGAAGTCCTCGAACGTTGGCAGATCGCCATGCCGGTCGTCGCGTTTGACGTGAACCTCTCACAGTTGGCGACGCTTGGAAAGGGAGTGTCTTCTTCGTTATGAGACAACGGAGGGAAACGACAAAGCGCCGTTTCCCCTCCGTTGGGCGTTCTATTTGGGCTTGATGCTAGGCCGTAGTGGGGGTCAACTGTTGCTTAGCAAGTCCGATGAGTTGCTGAAACCCTGCGGCGTCTTTAATCGCCATGTCCGAGAGGACTTTTCGATCCAATAAGACATCCGCTTTCTTGAGCGCGTTAATAAACCGTCCATAGCTCATTCCCTGTGCTCGAACGGCCGCGCTGATGCGAGCGATCCACAGTTGACGGAAGTCCCGCTTTCGGTTCTTACGACCCGTGTATGCGTAAGTCAGGCCCTTATCGACACTTTCGGTCGCCGAACGAAAAAGGCGACTTTTCCCGCCGTACTGACCTGACGCCAGCTTGATCCGTTTCTTTCTCCGCTGCCGAGTTTTTGGCCCACCCTTTGCGCGAGGCATAATTCATTACTCCTTATAGGGTCCTGATGTTCTTCTCCATGGCAATGATCGTGTTATTCGTACGGAAGCAGTCGGCTCAACGACGAAGCGACGGTCGGATCGACGACCGTGGTTCCGCTCAAGCGGCGCTTATGGTCATGCCGCTTGTGGGTCAGCAGATGCCGTTTGCCTGCCTTGCGGCGAACGATTTTCCCACTCCCGGTCTTTGTAAAACGCTTACTCGTCCCTTTATGGGTCTTCATTTTCATGAGGAGGTTCCTTTGGTTCAGCAATCACCGTGCTGCGCGTTAATGTTTCGGAGCTACGATCATGATCAAACTGCGTCCTTCCATACGAGGGGCATACTCGATGGTGCCGGTTTGGGCCAACTGTTCAATGACGGAATTCATCACAGCACGCCCCATCTCTTGATTAGCCATTTCTCGCCCACGATATGTGAGAGTCACCTTGGTCTTATTACCCTCTTCCAAAAACGCTTTCATCTGTCGCACTTTAATCTCAAGGTCATGCTTATCCGTCCGAGGACGCAACTTGATTTCCTTCACTTGGGTGGACTTTTGGTGGCGCCGGCTTTGATGATCTTTTTTGCTCAGCTCATATTTATACTTCCCAAAGTCCATAATCCTACAGACAGGGGGGACGGAGTTGGGAGCGACTTCCACCAAATCATAGCCGCTTTCTTGAGCCTGACGAAAAGCATCCGGCGTCGGAAGGATGCCGAGTTGTTCTCCCTCCGGACCAATGACGCGAACTTCTCGGACACGAATCTCACGATTCACGCGTAGTTTGGGAACGATAGGCCACCTCTTCTTTAATGTGTGGGTTAAAATTCACGCTGGGTATGTTGGACCTCAGTTCCAAGGAGACCCACTACCTCAGCTACTGTCATGGTTCCTACATTTGATCCGCTTCGGCCTCGTACCGAGAGAGTTCCATTTTGCATTTCGCGATTCCCGGCCACCAACATAAAGGGGATCTTCGCTTTTTCCGCTTCACGGATCTTGAGCCCGATCTTTTCATTCCGAAGGTCCGCTTCGGCACGGAAGCCGGCTGCCTTCAATTGCGCGACGACAGCCGCGGCGTAGTCTTGCTGGTGATCGGTGATGTTCATGACCACCGCCTGCACCGGAGCCAGCCAAGTCGGGAATGCGCCCCCGTAATGCTCGATCAGAATGCCGAAAAAGCGCTCGATGGATCCCATCAGGGCTCGATGGATCATGATCGGTCGATGGGCTTTCCCGTCCTCCCCGATGTAACTTAATTCAAACCGTTCCGGATTGTTGAAATCCACCTGGACAGTGGAACATTGCCACGAACGGCCCAACGCGTCTTTGATCTTGATGTCGATCTTGGGGCCGTAAAATGCGCCTCCTCCCGGATCGAGATGAAAGGAGATGTTGCGGCTCTTCAGCGCCGCTTCCAATGCGCTGGTGGCCAAAGCCCAATGTTCGTCACCGCCCACGGACTCTTTGGGCCTGGTGGACAAGAATACTTCAAATTGATGGAAACCAAATGTCCGCAACACGAAAAAAGTAAAGTCCAGCACCCGGCTGACTTCGTGTTCCATTTGATCCGGGCGACAGAAGAGATGAGCATCATCCTGCGTAAATCCTCGCACCCGCATGAGCCCGTGCAGAACGCCGGTTCGTTCATAGCGGTAGACCGTTCCGAGTTCCCCATAGCGAATGGGAAGATCTCGATAGCTCCGCAGGTGAGATTGATAAATCATAATGTGGTAAGGACAATTCATCGGTTTCAGCTGGTACTCACTGCCTTCCAGCTTCATCGACGGGAACATGTTTTCACGGTAGTAATCAAGGTGCCCACTGGTCTTCCAAAGATCAAGGCGTGCAGTATGGGGCGAATAGACCAGCTGGTACCCATCCCGAATATGCTGTTCTCGCCAGAAATTTTCAATCAACAGGCGGACGGCCGCTCCTTTCGGGTGCCAGAGTACCAGCCCGGGACCGATCTCATCCTGAATGCTGATCAAATCCAGCTCTTTTCCGACTTTTCTGTGATCGCGCCGCTTAATTTCCTCCAGCCGGGCCAGGTAGGCATCCACTTCCGTTCGTGTGGGAAAGGAGGTCCCGTAGATCCGTTGTAACATCGGATTACGTTCATCGCCACGCCAATAGGCTCCGGCCGTGGTGAGCAATTTTATGGCCCCAATGGAGCCGGTAGTCGGGACGTGGGGGCCTCGACAGAGATCAACGAAGTCGCCTTGCGCGTAGGCGGTGATCGGCTCTCCGTCAGGGAAACCTTGAATCAGCTCGACCTTGTAGCGCTCGCCACGGGCCCGAAAAAAATCGATCGCGTCTCCTTTTGAAAACTCCCGCCTTGTGATGGTGAGATTACGCTTGATGATTTCTGCGGCGCGTTCTTCAATTCGCTCTAGGTCTTCGGGTGTAAAGGAACGTTCGAAGGCAAAGTCGTAATAAAAACTATCTTCCAGGGCTGGGCCGATGGCCAATTGTGCAGACGGGAAGAGTTCTTTTACTGCCTGAGCCATGATATGGGTACTGCTGTGGCGATATACCTCGCGGCCCTCTGCGCTGTCGAACCGCAGTGGTTCGACTACCGAACTTCCTGAGAGAGGACGCGACAGATCAACAACCGTTCCATCTACTTTGGCTGCCAGAATATCTTGGCTTGCAACTCCTAGTTCAGATAGAGCGTCACCTACCGTCTCCCCGGTCTGAATGTCACTGCTTGGACCGCCTTTAATCGATATCTTCATGGCTTACGAAGTTGGATCCACAGTACAAAAAACAACAAAGGCACCGAGCCTCTGAGAGGCAAACCAGTGCCTCAGCTTAATGGTAGGCGCGGACGGTCTTGAACCGTCGACCTCTACCGTGTCAAGGTAGCGCTCTCCCCCTGAGCTACGCGCCTATCGAGAAAGGAGGCATGCTAATATAGCCTCGTTGACACTGTCAAGAAAACGAAAGAGAAAGTCGCATTCCTTCAGCTACTTGAAAGATGCGACCTTCTCTTTAATCTCTAGGTCAGGCACGCTTCAGTGCGCGAACCATCACCTCACGGCAGAGCGAAGCTCTTTTCCGGCTGAAAACTTCGGAACCTTCGCTGCTGGTATTCGGAGTGATTCTCCTGTCCGTGGATTCCTTCCCATTCGTGCTTTTCGCTTTGAAATCGTGAAGGTGCCGAAATTGACGAGAGAGACGCGTTGTCCTTTTTTCAATGAGGAAGTCACAGCGCCGGTGAATGCTTGAAGGGCGGTTCCGGCCGCAACCTTCGTAATTCCTGCTGAAGCGGCCATCTTTGCGATCAGCTCTTCCTTTGTCATGATGTCCCTCCTTCATGAGTTTTGAGAGATGGTAGGGGAAGTAAGCCCAGCAGCACACCCATGGAAGTCCTGTTCAGGCACGATGGCTTGCTCTCACTTTCGTTTGTTTCAACGGAATGTGGAGATTAACGATTTTTTTTCGCAACGTATTTCGGTTGAGCCCGAGAAGTTCAGCCGCTTGTATTTGATTGCCTCCTGTTTCCCGCAGGGCGGAAGTGATGAGAGGGCGCTCCACGGCGGAGATCAAGATCGGATGAAGGTTTTTTGCCGACCCGTTTCTCATTCCCTTCACGAATTCCCCCATTTTCACCTCTAAATAACTCTCCAGGGAGGCGTCGCGGGTTTTGTTTTGCTGAAGGTTGCCTGGCTGGTTCATCAGTTGGATTGTTTTCAGGGTCTTTTTTAAGACGGCCTTAGATCCCTTGATACAAAGAGTGCGGGAGAGGTCGATGTGGTCATTGAGCGCATTTATCTGCTCCTGTCCGCCCTGCGGCTCCATCACGACGGCGTCAAACCGATGTTTTGACAACTCTTTCTGAAAGGCCAAAGCGTCCCGAGCGATCGTAACGAAGGCGTCTTTGAATATCTGCTTCACCAGGGCTTGTACAGCCGTATCGTTCGTGAGTAACAGAATGGTAAATGAAGACGACGGCACAGACATGAAGGCACCACCTGAAGAAGAGGGCGGATTATTGCCTAGGGCGTAAACGATGTCAATTGGATTTATAGAGGTGCCGGCCTTCAGATCTGTTTTCCGTATGGCTTTGCAGGCATGAAATAGATAGTAAAGATAATGGTTTTCGTCGGATTACGGCGTCGGATTTTACTACGAAGCTATTTTGGTATACGAACTCAATCCACGAAGTTCTTCCGTACCTTGACAGCCCACGTGAGAAGAATGTATATGTGTCTAAATTCCTACCGGAATAATAAAGAATGAAAGTGTCCAAACGGGCCACGTACGGAATTATGGTAGCTGTTGATCTTGCAATACATGCACACGAAATTCCGATCCAAGCTCGAGCCATCGCGAGACGTCATGGGATTCCGATACGTTTTCTCGAACAGGTTCTCCATGCAATGAAAAAGGCCGGGTTAGTAGAAAGCCAAAGGGGTGCCCAAGGGGGGTATCTCCTCACGCATGAACCAGCGGCAATGTCGATCGCCGATATATTCGAGGCGTTGGAAGGGCCGGTCCTGCATCGATCATCTGTCGGTCAACGGACACATGATCGTCACGCGAACAAACCGGAACTGCTGTTAAATGATGTCTGGGAGCAGGTTCAGCAGGCGGAACGGAAAGTCCTCGAAAACGTGACCGTCGAACATTTGGCGATGCGTCTACGGACGATCGACGCTCAGCGCAACCCAATGTACCACATTTGACTTAGAAGGCTCCTCTCCTGAGGAGGCAAGGAGATCGGTATATGAACCCAGTTGAATCCCTCCCCATCCCAAAAATTGTCACGAATCCGATTCCGCCGACCATTCTAGAAGAAATAGAAACCTTCGAAATCGAAGCCCTGCGAACATTGGCCGGAGAGATCTCCACCGATCTCTTCAAGCCGTTCCGCCTGCAATACGGCATATACGGGCAGCGTCAGTCCGGTGTGCAGATGGTCCGTATCAAGATTCCGTTCGGCGGCATCACCGCAAATCAGCTACGACGTGTGGCGGAGCTCGCCGACCACTATGCGACCGGAGTCGGCCACGTCACGACGAGGCAAGATATTCAGATGCACTTTGTGGAGCTCAAGGACGTGCCGGGCATCATGCGAGGACTAGCCGAAGTCGGTCTGACCACCAGGGAAGCCTGTGCCAACACTGTACGAAATGTGACGGCGTGTCATTTAGCGGGCGTGTGTCAAGGAGAAGTGTTCGATGTGACTCCGTATGCGAAGACGGTCGCGTATCACTTGTTGCGGAACCCCTTGAATCAAAGTCTGCCGCGAAAGTTCAAAATTGCGTTCTCCGGCTGCAAACATGACTGTGCTCTGACTCCCATCCACGATATCGGTCTGTTGGCCGTCAAACGAGCCGACGGAGAAATCGGCTTCCGAATGGTGGCAGGTGGTGGGTTGGGGGCCGCTCCGCGGATCGCGCAACTTCTTCGTGAATTTACACCGATGGAGGAGCTGATTCCCAGTATTGAGGCCGTGATTAAAGTCTTCGATACCCTCGGCAATCGAAAAAATCGAAACAAGGCCAGGATGAAGTTCGTGATCGACAAACTGGGATTTGACGAATTCAAACGGCGCTGGGAAGCAGCCTACGTCGCGATGGGACACACACTTCCCAAGAATGGGCCTTTGTCCCTGCTTCAGCATCAGGATGCTCCCCCCCGGCTCATCATGCCGACGAGAAACGGGGCGGCAAATGGAAACGGGAATGGCAACGGCAACGGAGCCCATGCGATTGGCCACGAGACGCCGTTCGAGATGTGGAAACGGACCAACGTTGTGAAACAGAAGCAAGATGGATACGTCACGGCCGCGATCAAGCTGTTTATGGGGGATATTACAGCTGAACAGATGCTGTTTGTCGCTGACCTGGCCGAGCGCTATTCGAACGGCAATCTTCGCACCACGATCAATCAAAATCTGGTCATCCGATGGATTCCTGCCGATCAGATTCCGCATTTCTACGAGGACCTGGCGTCCCACGGATTGGCGGATCCCGGTGCCGAGCTGGTTGAAGACATTATTGCCTGCCCCGGCACGGATACATGCGGGCTTGGGATCACATCATCCAAAGGCCTCGCACGTGCGTTGGCCGAAGTGTTTCCAGCAGGCCGTGTTCCGGAAGATCTCCAGGATGTAAGCGTGAAGATCAGCGGCTGTCATAATTCCTGTGCACAGCATCACATTTCAACAATCGGGTTGCATGGAGTCGGAAAACGCCTGGGTGACCACATCGCCCCGCACTATGAATTGCACCTCGGTGGTTCGGTGAACGGCACGGCCAAGATCGGCCAGATGACCGTGAAGTTGCCGGCGAAAGCCGTACCGGCGGCGCTCGCTCATTTGATCGATGTGTACCGTCGTGACCGCCAAGCGAACGAGAATTTGCCGGCATTCATCGCGCGCGTTGGGAAGAGCAAGCTGAAAGACGAGTTGATCCCGTACACCATCGTGCCGTCTTATGAAGAGGATCCCACGTTCTATTATGATTGGGAGGGTGAGGAAGAATTTATCCTCGAGGATCTAGGCCCCGGCGAATGTGCAGGCGGTGCGCTGGAGATGATCGAAAACGGCATCCTGGAGGCCGATCAAGAGCTCTACCAAGCGAAGCTGCTCGTTGAGAAGCATCAATATTCCGTATCGGTGAACAAGTCCTATCGAGCCGTACTGGCCGCGGCCAAGGCTCTGTTGGTGACCGAAGGGCTGGAACCATCGACAGACGCCGAAACATTCATCGAGTTCGACAGCAGGATTGCGCAGAAAGGTATTGTGCCATCCGTCTATCGAGACCTCAGCAAGAAAGTCAGCGATCTGGGGCCAAAGGAGACGTCGGCTGAATCGGCCCGGGAGAAGATGGTCTTTGCTAAGGGATTTGTCGATGCCTGCCGAACGGCGACGGATCAGATGGGGAAGGACCTCAAGCTGTCGGCTATGAAAGAAGAAAAGTCTCCGGTCGCGCCTGCACCGGTTGAAACCGAACCAGTTACTCCTGTTCCGACGGGTGCGCCTGTTTACGACTTGCGTGGCGTGGCATGCCCAATGAACTATGTGAAGACGAAGTTGAAACTGGAAATGATGGATGCCGGTGAACGGTTGGAAGTGTGGCTCGACGCGGGTGAACCGATCAAGAACGTGCCGATGAGTCTGAAGAATGACGGACACAGGGTGCTGATCCAAGAGGCCTTGGAGCTGGAAGCGTCGCATTATCGGATTCTGGTCGAAAAAGTCGAAGGATAAAGGGATCGGATTTGCCATGACCGTGAACGGCCGTTCCGAACTGGTTGCAGAACTTCAAGCCTGGAGCGCTTCGTTCGAGACGAAGCAGCCACAAGATGTGCTGGCGGCTGCTATCGAGCGATACGGCCCAAAAGTTGTTGTGGCCTGCAGCTTCGGAGCGGAAGACGTGGTCCTCGTCGATATGGTGTATCGGATCAATCCCTCGGTGCCGTTGTTCTATCTCGATACCGATTTTTTGTTTCCTGAAACCTATGCCACGCGGGATCGAGTGATTGAACGATACAATCTTCAGTCGACGCAGATCATCCAGGTGAAGCCATTGCTCGCACCGGAGGTCCAAGCAGAATCGTACGGCGAGGCGCTGTGGGTCCGAAATCCGGACCAATGCTGCCAGCTGCGGAAAGTCGAACCCTTGACGCGCGTTCTACGAGGATACGACGCATGGATTACCGGAATCAGGCGTGATCAGGCCCCATCCCGTGCCAATGCCGGGTTGATTGAGTGGGACCAGAAGTTTGAATTGATCAAGATTAATCCTCTGGCCCGGTGGACATCGACCGACGTGTGGACCTACATCAAGGTCTACGAAGTTCCGTACAATCCCCTGCACGATCAGAATTATCCCAGCATCGGCTGCACCTATTGCACCGCTCCAGTGGTACCAGGCGATGATCCGCGGGCAGGTCGCTGGAAGAATTTTGCCAAGACCGAGTGCGGACTACACAAGTCGTAACATGCCGATTCAAAATCTCCTCGCCAAGATCGCCAAGGGCCCGAAAGCTTCCAAGGATCTTACATGGGATGAATGCAAGCAGGCGATGAAAGCGTTGATTGAAGGTGAAGCCACACCGGCGCAAGTAGGAGCTTTTCTCATTGCCATGCGATTCAAGATGGAATCGGTTACCGAGTTGGCGGCACTCACGGCCGCGGCTCGGCAATACGTGCTTCCACTCACTGTCTCGCGGGACTTGGCCTTGGTGGATGTCCCGACCTATGCCGGAAAGCAGGACACGTTTCATGCGACTATTGCCGCGTCCATTGTTGCAGTTGCAGCCGGCGCTGCTGTTTTGATGCACGGCTATGACGGGATTCCTGGACGGCCGGGGAGTGCCGGAGTGCTGAAAGCCCTGGGCATTCCAGTTGATGCCGATCCCAAGCTGGTCTCCGAAGAAGTGAATAGGAAGGGCTTTGCCTATCTGGATATCGGACTGTACCATCCGCCCCTCTATCGATTTTTGGAGATGCGTCAAGAGCTCGGGGTCAGAAATGTATTCCATCCGATTGCCAGGCTTCTGAATCCGGCTCGGGCGACGGTGCAAGTCGTGGGGTTGACCCATCCGCCGCATTTTGAAAAAACAGCCGAAGCCTTGCGAATCCTTGGGTGTCGGCGAGCATTGGTGATCCGTGGAGTTGAAGGTGATCCGGAATTGTCCGTTTCGATGGTGACAAGGGTCTTGGAATTGAGAGACGAGCGCATTACCCCGCTCGGTGTGGCCGCGAAAGACTTTGGATTGGCGTTCGCCTCTTCGCGCGAGATGGCCGGATTTCCTCCCGATCAGCGGGAAAGGGAGGCCGATTTGATCCGGCGAATTCTTCGAAACCAGGTTCAGGGCGGACCTCGGGACTGGGTGCTGATGAATGCGGCCATGTTGCTCTATGCGGCAGGCAAGGGTGTGTCTCTGTCGGCCTGCTTTCCGGCGGTACGCGCGGCGCTTGATGGAGGAGCCGCAGGGCGCAAGCTCGAGGAATTGGTGCGACAGCCGGTCGCAGCGTAGGACCTAAGGAACAAGCCTATGAAACACCTTCGGCAATTGGAAGATCAAAGCGTCTACATCCTTCGCGAAGCGTATAAACACTTCGACAATCTCGCCATGCTCTGGTCCATGGGCAAGGATTCAACGGTACTGCTGTGGTTGGCGCGCAAGGCCTTTTTTGGGCATGTGCCGTTTCCATTACTCCATGTCGATACCAGCTATAAAATCCCGGCGATGATCGAGT
Organism: Nitrospira sp.; assembly: GCA_030123625.1. Classification (NCBI taxonomy): domain Bacteria; kingdom Pseudomonadati; phylum Nitrospirota; class Nitrospiria; order Nitrospirales; family Nitrospiraceae; genus Nitrospira; species Nitrospira sp. Next base: position 1,625,934 of record CP126121.1, on the reverse strand, counting down.
ACCGGGACCGTCTTGCACGGGAATGGCGGTTGAATCTAGTGGTGGGCCAGAACAAAGAAGCCTTGGCGGCAGGGATGAATCACACGATGGGCCGGGTAGTCTGTTGCACGGCGCTGAAGACGAACGGTCTCAAGCAACTGTTGGAGAACAAAGGTTACACCGGCGTCATTCTCGGCGTTCGTGCGGATGAAGAGGGAACGAGAGCCAAGGAACGCTATTTCTCTCCACGGGATAAACATGGAGATTGGGATTTTCGAGATCAACCGCCGGAACTCTGGGACCAATACAAGACAACCTTTCCGCCCGGCACTCACATCCGCATTCATCCGCTGCTGGATTGGACCGAGATCAATATTTGGGAGTACATCAAGCTTGAGAATATTCCCTTCATCGATTTGTATCTCGACAAGGGAGATGGCACACGCTATCGCAGCTTGGGTTGCGCACCCTGTACCTCGCCGATCAAATCCACCGCCAAAAGCGTCGATGACATCATCGAGGAACTGCGGCATACGACGGTAGCCGAGCGGTCGGGACGAGCGCAAGACGAAGGGCGAGGGATGGAGTTGCTGCGAAAAGATGGATATATGTAAAAGAGATGGATAATGGTTCATGGTTGATGGATGTAGGGCACGAACTTCCCTCGATGTAGGCCACAAAATTCGCCGTTCACCATAAACCATTCCTTCCCATTTACCATAATCCATTCCCCATTAACCGTATGAGCACGCTGATGCAACCTTCAATCGATAAGCCTTACGAGACGATGAACATCGTCATCGTCGGCCATGTGGATCACGGCAAGTCCACCTTATTGGGACGGCTCTATGCCGACACCGGCTCACTGCCAGACGGCAAGTTGGAAAAAGTGCGGGCGATCTGCAAACAGCAGGGAAAGGAATTCGAATATGCTTTTCTCTTCGATGCCTTTCTCGAAGAGCAGGAGCAGGGGATTACGATCGATACGGCTCGCACCTTTTTCATGTGGAAGGGCCGGCAATACATCATCATCGATGCTCCGGGGCATAAGGAGTTTCTGAAGAACATGATTTCCGGCGCCGCGCGTGCCGAGGCGGCATTGCTGCTCATCGACGCGTTGGAAGGAGTGAAGGAGCAGTCGAAGAAGCACGGCTACCTCTTATCGCTCCTGGGTGTTCGGCAGTTTGCGGTAGTCGTCAACAAGATGGATTTGGTCGGTTACCGACAGGATGTGTTCGACGGGATCGAAAAAGAGTACCGAGAATTTCTGGGGCAGTTCAAAGCCGTGCCGTCGCAGTTTATTCCGGTAAGCGCCAAGCTGGGCGACAACATCGCCAATCGCAGCGAACAGATGTCGTGGTACAGCGGCCCCACCGTCCTGGAAACACTCGGTGCATTCACCAAAGAAACAGCACGGTCGGAGCAGCCACTTCGACTGCCCGTGCAGGACGTCTATAAGTTCGATGCGCGCCGAATCATCACCGGGCGCATTACCGCAGGGCGTCTCAAAGTGGGCGACCACCTCGTCTTTTCGCCATCCAACAAGCGGGCCAACATCCGCACGGTGGAGGCTTTCAATATCGAGCCGCACCCGACCGAAGGGCAGGCGGGGCAATCGATCGGTGTCACGCTTGATGAGCAGATCTTTGTGGAGCGCGGCGAAATCGCCTCGCATCAGGAACATTTGCCCCTTGTCTCCACGGCTTTTCGAGCCAACTTGTTTTGGCTTGGCAAGAGACCGTTGGAAAAAGGGCGCAAGTATCTCTTGCGCGTGGCGACCAAAGAAGTGGACTGTGAGGTTGCAACCATCCATCGGATCATCGACACAATGGACCTCGCGCAGCAGCAAGGCAGCCATACCATCGGCAAGAACCAAGTGGCCGAGCTGACCCTGCGCACGAAAATCCCGGTCGCATTTGATCTCTCAGCATCGTTCGAGACAACCGGCCGCTTCGTTCTGGTGGATGAATACGACATCGCAGGCGGCGGGATCATCACTGAACTAGTCCATGACGACCAGGAGTTCCTCCGTGAAGAGGCGAGGCGACGAGACTTTGCATGGGTGAAGGGTGAAGTTACGGTCGAGGACCGCGCGCAACAGTACGGCCATCGGGCGGCAGTCGTTCTGATTACTGGGGGACGGCACGCCGGCAAATCGTTCTTGGCCAGAAAGCTCGAAGGCCGCCTCGTGGCGGATGGGCGCCATGCCTACTTATTGGACGGCGAGAATCTGCGCCGTGGGCTGGACGCCGATCTCAGTGAAGAAGAGCGTGGACAGACGGCGGAAATGGCCCGGCGCTACGGCGAAGTGGCGCGACTCCTTACCGACACCGGACTCATCGTCGTCTCCACAACCAATCCCTTTGGCCTTGCCTATCGCGAAGCCTCGCAGGCGATTAGGACCCTCGTGCACCCCGTGCCTGTCATCGCCGTCCATATGAGTAAGTCCGAAGAAGAACTGCCACCAAATACCGATGTCATTCTCACGGGACCTACCGATTTTGAGGCCGCCACGGCACGCATCCTCGACGAATTGAAACGCCGGGGCGTCCTGGCTCAAGCCATCGGGGCCAAGCCGATCTTCCAATATTCGATTTAGCCAGGGATCAGACCGGCGTCTTCTGCACCACGGCCGCTTCTCTCTGAACCGGTGATCCCTTATAGCAAGGCTTTGAACTCATCAACGGTCAGTCCAGCATCACGAACGATGCCGCCCATTGTAATGGCGTTGACAGGATTGTGCCGAGAGATAGTGACGATTCGCTGGCCATTGCTCATCACAATGTGCTTGCTCTGACGGACGACCCGAAAGCCAGCTTTTTCGAGGGCGCGCTTGGCATCAAGGTGATTAATTATGGTATTTTAGGCAATGCTACACCGCGACTTCTATCTTTCGCACGTCTTGTCCCTTAATTTCGTCGTCGACGGCGGCCAAGTATTCACGGATGGCGTCCTGGATATTCTGAATAGCTTCTTCGGTCGCGCCTTGCGACCAACAGCCGGGGAGGCCGGGAACAGAAACGGCATAGCCTTCTTCTGATTTGTACAAGGCGATTCGATATTTCATGGTTAACCTCTTTAAGAGAAAACGTCTCGCCTACCTCTGTTTGGCGGACGCACGCACGATCGCGTGTACTGAGAAAACCGGCCCACACAGCCTGTCGCTGCGCAGGCCTGAACGCCAGGCGCCACTTATGAACGGGCAGAAACTGTCCAACCAACCAGAGCCACCTCTGAGAAAATGTGCACAGGCTACATTTTGCAGTGGTGGGCGTCAATTCAACAAGATTAAGAAATTGGTTGGTTCCCGGTCTGCATGGGGAAACAAGATGTCCGAGCTCGGTGTATGACAGAGGACCTGAAATGACCTGTGTTGCCTCTTTTAGCGGTTTGACTCCTCGAAAATCCTTGTGATAGCGTAGGTTTTCGTAAGGGTGACGGGCCCGAAGCGATGTAACAACCACCTGGGCCGATGGCAGAGGAGTCTTTATGAAATTTGTATGCCTCAACTGCGAAACTTATATGAGTCTCGAGAAAGTGGAGAAACCGGAGGAGGGATCTCTCGGAGTCTTTTTCGCCTGCCCGTCCTGCAGCGCGAAGTTCTCGATGGTGACGAACGCCGGCGAAACGAACATGATGAATGCTTTGGGCTTGAAGCTCGGAGCTCGGGCAGAACCGGCGGCCTCTATGGAAGGATTGAGTGCGTTAGCGGGAGACGGCCAAACAGTCGCTGCGGTGAATAAACCGACTCAGAATACGCCGTCTGTCTCGCCTACAACTGCCTCGCCCGCTAAGGCTGAGGAAAAGACGAGTGGTTGTCCCTTCTCGGCGATGGTGGCTGAGATGGGACTGACGGCCGGCGGCAAACCGGGAAATGGTACGAGCACAAGTTCTTCGGAATTCACCTGGACCGCCGATGCCAAGGAAAAACTCGACCGCCTGCCAGCCTTTGTGAAGCCGATGGTTCAAGCAAGCGTCGAAACCTATGCACGTAAGCATGGGTTTAAGACCATCACGTTGCAAGTGATGGACGATTCGAAGAATGATTCGCCCGACGGCATGACGTGGTCACGCGAGGCTGAACAACGGCTCGAAAATATTCCGGATTTCATCCGTCCCATGGCTCGAAAAGAAGTTGAACGCTTGGCGAAGGAACGCGGAGTGTCCACCATCACTGCGCAGGTGATGGACGAGGCCAAGGACAAGTTCATGAAGTTCATGTAAGCGCAACGTATTTCTATCGGAAAACGGAAGGCCCATCCGGTCGCCTGGATGGGCCTTCCGACTGTTTGTGCTCATTCGTTCGACGGGTTCTAGCGCATGAAGCGGTGGGCTTCTCTGCTGTCTGTTCTGGTGCTGATGGTCATGCAGCCTCCCTGGGGGTCGGATGTGCTCGCCCAACTATCTTCCGAGCCTCATCCAATCTCCATCGCCCCTGATACAACAAACAATCCGCACGGCGAACATACCGATAGAGAATGGGAATGGGAAGGATCCGCTCAAGGAGTCGCCTATTCTGAGTTCAATCATCGCTTTGCCGGACTATTCGTACTGCTGTTTGGCCTGGCTGAGTTAGGGCATGCGTTGCGATACCAGCTGCTGCCTTTCTGGACTCGTCTTGTTCTTCCGAGTGCGCTCGGTGTCATCGGGGCCTATTTGCTGATTTGGAGTGATCATGAGGCCTGGCCGATCGGTTCACTCAGCTTTGTCCAAACATTCTTTGGGCAGGACCAAGAAATCCTTCAGCATAAATTCTATGGTGTGTTTGGCACGACAGCTGCGGTGAGTGAGACGCTTCGCCGAATCGGTTGGGCTCAACACCCGGCGTGGGCGGCGCCATTGGTTTTTCTCGGCCTAGTCGGCGCATTGCTGCTCTTCTTCCACTCCCATGGGAATCACCCGGCAAATCACACGATCGAGCTGCACCATGCGCTTCTCGGAAGCCTCGGTGTGGGGGCTGCGATATCGAACGCAATGATCTCGTGGACATCCGGCGCGTCGTATCATCTTGCGAAGAGGTGGGAAGTCGCTTGGGCGGGATTCGTGATTGTCATGGGGATTCAGCTTCTCTTGTATTTCGAGTAGATGTATGGAACGCGTCCTTTAATGGATTATCTGCGCTCCTACGAGCAGAGCAGCTTCTGCGCAAAGCGGTGGTCTTATCTGGCATTCGCACTCCTGTTCGGCATTGTTCCGCTTACCTTGATCTCAGAAGCCCATGCACAATCACCCTCAGGCCATCAAGCTGTATTGGGCGAAGCAGGTGTGACAAATAATCACCAAAGTGAACACGTCGGGGGAGATTGGGAAGGATCCGCCGAAGGGATTGCCTACTCCGAGTTCAATCATCACTTCGCCGGTCTTTGCAATGTACTCTTCGGACTTGCTGAGTTAGGCTATGCGCTACGGCTTCCGCTGCCTTTCTGGATGCGTCTCATTCTGCCGGGTGCTCTCAGTATCACCGGGGTTTATCTGCTGGTTTGGAGCGACCACGATGCCTGGCCGATCGGTTCACTCGGCTTAGTCGAAACGTTTTTCGGTCATGACCGGGAAATCCTTGAGCACAAAATCTACAGCGTTCTATCGGTGGCTATAGCCGTATGTGAGACGCTCCGCCGAATCGACAGAGTTCGACACCCTGCGTGGGCGGCGCCATTGGTGTTCTTCACTCTGATCGGAGGCCTGCTGTTGTTTGTCCATTCACACGGGAATCACGCCGCCAACGAGAGGATCGAGCTCCAGCATGTCTTATTGGGAACTGTGGGAGTCGGTGCCTCCTTATCAAAGGCGATGGCATCATGGATGCCTGGTGCGTCACGGCAGTTTGTGAAATGGGCGGAAGTGGCATGGGCGGGCTCCGTGATCCTCTTTGGGCTTCTTCTTCTCGTCTATTCCGAATAGAGATAGAGAGTGTGATGGGACCAGGATGGAGTTTGACACCTTTCTGAAGCCTATGCTACGTCTAGAACTTCAGAGCCATTGCAGCTTTACCAGATCTCTAATCCAGCTCACGGAATTCGGGCCGGGGTAGAGGAGGAACCATGGGTGGACATAGTCATTGGGCGACGATTAAGCGCCATAAGTCGGCGCAAGATGCCAAACGCGGGAAGATTTTTACACGAATCATCAGAGAGCTCACCATCGCGGCACGATCCGGAGGGGATCCGGATGGAAATCCGCGGTTGCGGCTCGCCATTGCCAAGGCCAAGGAAGCCAATATGCCCGGCGATACGATGAAGAAAGCCATCCAGCGTGGAACTGGAGAACTACCAGGTGTGACCTATGAGGAATTTTCGTTGGAAGGCTATGGCCCAGGAGGGACGGCATTGCTCCTGGAGATCACGAGCGATAATCGGAATCGAACCGTGGCCGAGATTCGAAGCTTGTTCACGAAAAATCATGGCAATATGGCCGAGGCGGGTGCCGTGGCGTGGCAATTTCAGAAGAAGGGTCTGTTGACGATTGAGCCGGGGAAGGTCGATGAGGACACGCTCCTTTCATTGGCCTTGGACGCCGGAGCCGAGGATGTCAAAACCGGTGAGAAATCCATCGAGATCATCACCGGGCCTCATGAGTTTGAAGCCGTGAAAAAGACGCTCGCTGATGCCAAGATCGAGACGACACTTGCGGAAATTACGTATCTCCCGCAGAATACCATCAGGCTGGAAGAGAAGTCTGCCGAACAAATGCTAAGGTTAATGGAGGTCTTGGACGAGCATGATGACGTCCAGAAGGTCCACGCAAACTTCGATATTCCGGATGAGGTGATGGAGAAAGTCGCCGCGACTGCGGCGGGATAGCCATTCGCTCACGACCAATGGTTCTTGCCCTCGGATAACGAAACGACATGATCGCCTTTCTCACGGGGCGGTTGGCATTCAAAGCACCCACCCACCTCACGCTCGATGTGCAGGGAGTGGGGTACGAAGTTCATATTCCACTCAGCACCTATTACGCCCTGCCGAATGTTGACGAAGCGGCTGCACTGAATATTCATACGCATCTCCGTAAAGATGCCATTCAGCTCTTCGGTTTTCTCTCGCAAAGCGAGAAGGAGTCGTTTTTGCTCCTGACCAGCGTGTCGGGCATCGGTCCGAAGCTCGCCCTCAGTGTACTGTCGAGTCTATCGGTCACGGAGATCGTTCAGGCGATTCAGTCTGCGGATGTGGAAAAGCTTGCCACCGTTCCCGGGATCGGGAAGAAATCGGCGGGACGTATTGCGCTTGAACTGAAAGACAAGGTGGACAAGATCCATGGTATGCGTCCCCACGCCACTGCCGTTGACGCGCCTGAGATGGATGGCCCTTACGAGGATGCACTCTCCGCTCTGGTAAACTTGGGATATCGCGCTCAGGATGCCAAGGAAGCTTTGAAGCGGGTGACAAAAACTGTGACTGGGCCGCTGGCGCTGAAAGAGCTCATCCGTAAAGGGCTGAAGGAGCTAGCCAAGGGGTAAGCCTATGCCGCTCGACATGAATATCGACAAGATGCTCTTGTCCATTTCTATGGGGGCCGTTCTCGTGGTCATGTTCCCATCTTGGAGTATCGCCCAAGAGGCCACAGAGCCGAAGAGTATCAGAATGACCTGCGGAATGTGCCCGGATGGGTATGCGACGACCGGCGTCACCCAGTCCTCGGAAATCTGCAAAGACGGCGACTCGACTCTGGTGCAATGTGTGCCGCTGGGTGCCAACATGCTGGGCGTGTGCGGTTCCTGTCCCGACGGCTATGCCGAGATCGGAAGTTCCTCAGTCCCTGCTCGGTGCGGGAGCAAAGATGGTGGCCGGCTGACGCAATGCCAATTGAGGAAAATGGAGCAGAATTTCCCTGACTCGACCCAGGGATATAAAAGATGTCCTCCTGATTGCGGCAGAACGGCCCTGCCTGGCCAAGGAACGTTGCCGCCTCCCCCGAAATATCAACAGATGCCGGAGGGCAAGTAGACGGCATCGCACTATGATGGAACGGTTCATAACCAATCGCGCCACGGACGAAGAGCGTAGTCAAGAGAATGTTCTTCGACCGCAGACGCTCGATGAGTACGTCGGCCAAGACAAAATGAAGGAATCGCTTCGAATTTGTATCGAAGCGGCCAAGCAGCGGAAAGAGGCACTCGACCATGCCATCTTCTATGGACCGCCTGGTCTCGGAAAGACGACCATCGCTCACATTATCGCGAGGGAGATGGGTGCGGCATTACGGTCGACCTCGGGGCTGGTTTTAACACATGCCGGCGATCTGGCGGCGATTTTGACCAATCTTCAGGAACATGACGTACTCTTTATTGATGAGATTCATCGCCTGCCCGCGTCTGTTGAAGAAGCGCTCTATCCGGCGATGGAGGACTTCCAGCTGGATCTCGTGATTGGACAGGGACCTGCCACGAAAACCGTCAAGCTTGATTTGCCTCCTTTCACGCTTGTGGGAGCGACGACGAGGGCCGGTTCTCTGACATCCCCCTTGCGGGACCGATTCGGCTTAGTCTATCGGCTGGAGTTCTATGGGCCGTCCGAATTGGAGGCGATTGTGACTCGCTCGGCCGGGGTCTTAGGTATTGGGATCGATCGGACGGGGGCGGAGGAAATCTCACGCCGAGCGCGTGGAACACCGCGGATAGTAAACCGGCTGATTAGAAGGATCAGGGACTATGCACAAATCAAGGCTGATGGGCATATCACCGAACAGGTGGCCAAAGCGGGATTAGCCTGGGTGGGGATCGATGAGGCAGGTTTCGACGATATGGATCGGAAAATTCTCATCACCATTATCGAGAAGTTCAATGGTGGGCCCGTCGGGGTGGAGTCCTTGGCCGCCGCGGTCCAGGAAGACAAGGGCACAATCGAGGATGTATATGAGCCCTACCTGATCCAAGCCGGTTTCTTGGATCGTACCGGTCGTGGTCGGCAAGTGACTCGGTTGGCGTACGAGCACTTTAAACGGCCTTCTCCTTTACTGATGTAAGGCCGTATGTTCCACCCTTCAAAACTCCTGCTGCCCAAGCGCTATCCTTGCAATAGATTCAATCGTTCCTGTAAAATCCATCACTTGTCTTTATGATCCCCTACTGGGATGAGGACGCCCTCCCGCAATCAGTTGCCCGAGGCAAGACTCAGTATGCCCAAAGATATGCCGGAATATCGTAAGGAAATCGATAGGATCGATGACCAAATTATCCGACTGCTTAATGAACGCTCCAAAAGCGTTATCGAAATCGGAAAACTCAAAAAAGAAAAGAATGCTGATGCCAACCTCCATACCGCGGGGCGAGAGGCTGAGATCATCGAACGGCTCACGAAACTCAACACGGGCCCTTTCCCCCACGAGGCCGTTCGATCGGTCTATCGAGAAATCATGTCGGCCTCCTTGTCCCTCGAGGCTCCCCAGAAGGTAGCGTATCTGGGGCCGCGGGCAACCTTTACCCACATGGCCTGCATGCAGAAATTCGGTTCATCCGTCCAGTATGTGCCGGTTCACAGTATCAAAGAGGTATTCAGCGAAGTTGAGCGAAGCCGGGCCAATTTCGGGGTGGTACCGATTGAAAACACCACGGAGGGTGTCGTCAATTACACTCTCGACATGTTTATCGATTCCAACTTACTGATCTACGGAGAGGTTCTTCAAGAGGTCTCGCATCATCTACTGTCGAAAACAGGCCTTATAGAGGACGTGAAGAAGATCTACTCCCATCCTCATGCCCTTGCGCAATGCCGGAACTGGTTAGAGACCAATCTCCCGCATGTCCCACCAGTTGAGGTAGCCAGCACTGCTCGGGCCGCCGAGCTGTGCACCGATGAACCAGCCTCGGCGGCCATTGCATCGGAATTGGCCGGCCAACTGTACGGGTTGAAGGTGATCAAAGCCCGCATCGAAGATAATCTCAACAATTTTACCCGTTTCTTGATTCTGTCACAGAAGCCGTCAGAGCGAACAGGGAAAGATAAAACGTCGTTAATGTTGTCGGTCAAGGATAAAGTCGGTGCGCTTTATGATCTTCTCCGCCCCTTTGCCTCTCACGGGATCAATATGACCAAGATCGAATCTCGCCCTTCCCAACGAAAGGCTTGGGAATATATCTTTTTTGTGGATGTCGAGGGCCATATCAATGAGGAGCGGGTCAATAGGGCGGTGGAAGAAGTAAAAGGGCGTTGCCTCTTCATGAAGATTTTGGGCTCCTACCCAATTCATAGCTGACCATGGCGCTACAGGTTCACCCAGATATCCTATCACTCAGTCCTTACGTTCCTGGTAAACCGATTGATGAGCTCCAACGAGAGCTTGGCCTCACCCGGGTCATAAAGCTTGCTTCCAACGAGAATCCGCTTGGACCTTCACCGAAAGCGTTGGCAGCGCTGAGCGGCGCACAAGATATGCTGCATCGATACCCCGACGGAGGTGCGTATCAGCTCAGGCAGGCGATTGCTGATCGTTGGAAAGTGGCGGAGGGACAAGTCATTCTGGGAAATGGATCAGATGAGATCCTTGGATTGTTGGCCAAGGCGTTCTTGACTCCTGGTGATGAGGCCATCATGGCCGACCATACGTTCGTGATCTATAAAATGGAGGTCACCGCTGTCCACGGCAAGCCGGTGGTCGTACCGCTCATCAACTGGACACACGACCTTGAGTCAATGGTACGTGCCGTAACACCTCGAACACGATTACTCTTTCTCTGCAATCCAAATAATCCGACAGGAACCATCGTATCGGCAGAAGCGGTCGATCGACTTATGGCCACGGTGCCTGAAGATGTCATCATCGTATTTGACGAAGCGTATTTTGAGTATGTCCGAAGTCCTCGATTTCCCGATGCCATGGCCTACGTGAAACAGGGCCGGAACGCGATCGTCTTGCGGACGTTCTCCAAGATTTATGGCCTAGCCGGATTGCGAATCGGGTACGGCATCAGCACGGTGGAGATCATCGACTACTTAAATAGAGTTCGGCCTCCGTTCAATGCCAACAGTCTTGCGCAAAAAGCAGCGTTGGCGGCATTGGGAGATGACGAGCATGTGGCCAAGAGTCGGGCGGTCAACGTAGCTGGGATGGAGCAGATGGAGCAGGGGCTGCGCGCGCTGAGCGTGCCTTCCATCCCGACCGAGACGAATTTTCTCTATTTTGATGCGAAACGGGACGGGCGACTGGTGTTCGAAGCATTGCTGCGAGAGGGGATTATTGTACGGCATATCGGCGGCACCATGCTCCGTGTCACCATCGGTCGGCCCGACGAAAATGCGGCCTTCCTCCAAGCACTCGAGAAAGTTTTGCATGGAGAAAGGAAAGAAATAGCGAGGGAATTATGATCATCGTGTTGAAGCCGGAAGCGTCGGAAAGTGAAGTGGACCATATTATCGATCGGTTGAGGGATCTTGGCTTGAAATCCCAGATATCCACCGGTCAGGAGCGCACAATTATCGGTGTCATCGGAGACGACCGAATCTTGCACAATCAGCCTTTGACGGCGCTACCTGGTGTGGAAAGTGTCCTGCCGATCCTTGCACCTTGGAAACTGGTCAGTCGTGAGTTTAAGAAGGAAGCCACCATCATTGACGTCGGTGGCGCAAAAATCGGTGCCAAAAAGTTGGCTATCATGGCAGGACCCTGCGCTGTCGAACGGCTTGAGCTCACCGTGGGGATCGCACACGAGGTGAAGGCTTCTGGAGCTTCGATTCTTCGTGGTGGGGCCTATAAGCCGAGAACGTCGCCGTATTCCTTTCAAGGGTTGGGTCGTGAAGGGCTGGACTACTTAGTCGAAGCAAAAAAGCAAACGGGGTTACCCGTCGTCAGTGAGATCTTGGACACCAGGGATATCGAACTCTTTCTCGAGAAGGCGGACATCATTCAGATCGGTGCTCGGAACATGCAGAACTTCGAGCTCCTCAAAGAGGTCGGCGCCTATGATAAACCGGTGCTCTTAAAGCGAGGCTTGTCGGCGACCATCAAAGAGTTTCTCCTATCCGCCGAGTACATCATGTCACGCGGGAACCAGAACGTGATGCTGTGCGAACGGGGCATTCGAACGTTCGAAACGCAATATCGCAATACGCTGGATCTTGCGGCCATTCCCACGTTGAAAGAGCTTTCGCATCTGCCGGTCATTGTCGACCCCAGCCATGCTACGGGGAAGTGGGATCTTGTTGCCCCGATGTCGAAAGCCGCAGTCGCAGCCGGCGCCGACGGTCTGCTCATCGAAGTCCATTCGAACCCCGAATGTGCGCTGTGTGACGGCGAAGAGTCCATTAAGCCCTCGAAGTTCAAAGCGTTGATGAGCGACCTTAGGAATATTGCGAAGGCCGTTGGGCGAGAACTGTAGAGGCACGATGGCGGTTCATTTCAGGCAAGCGGCGATTATTGGGGTGGGGCTGATCGGCGGATCTCTCGGCATGATTCTTCGGCGAAAGGCCTTGGCTGATCAGGTGGTCGGCGTCGGCCGTCGTGTCGAGAACCTCAAGACGGCGGTTGCTTTGGGTGCGATCGATCGATACGTGGCCGATCCTCAAGAGGGTGTGCGAGGGGCGGATTTGGTGGTCCTTGCGACGCCTGTCGATACCTATGAGCGGCACCTCCACGAATGGGCCCATTGTCTGGTTCCCGGCGCGATTGTCAGTGATGTAGGCAGTGTGAAAGGACCCTTGGTCGAACGGTCGGAAGCGACGATGCCGGCAGGCGTGCACTTTGTGGGGGCTCATCCCATCGCGGGGAAAGAAAAGACGGGAGTCGCGGCCGGGTCTGATCAATTGTTCAAGGGTGCACGCTGTATTCTGACGCCGACGAAACGAACAGATCCTACGGCATTTGATCGGGTTAAGCAACTGTGGGAAGAGGCCGGTTCGATTGTCTTAACGATGGATCCGCACATCCACGACCAAATCCTGGGAGCAGTCAGTCATCTGCCCCATGTGGTCGCGTTTGTGCTTATGAATGCCTTGGCTGATCTTCGCGATCAGCAGGTGCCCTCCTTGGATCTGACCGGACACTCCGGAGGGGGATTACGGGATACGACCAGGATCGCCGCGAGCTCTCCGGAAATGTGGCGAGACATTTTCTTGTGGAATCGGGATAATGTGGTGTCCTATATCGATAGATATGCAGGGGCTCTGGAAGAATTGAAGCAACTGATCAAGGCTGGAGATGCAGCCGGAATCGAAAAGTTGCTCGAGCGGGCAAAGGGCGAGCGTGAAAAACTGAATAATTCCTCTCCGAGCGACTCATGACGTCATTGACAATTACTCCGGGACGGCCACTCAGGGGAACGACCACAGTTCCAGGTGACAAGTCCCTCACCCATCGGGCTCTCATCCTCACCGCACTGGCAGAAGGAACGAGCACGATAGCGGGCTACTGCCAAGGAGAGGATTGCCTGAATACGATGAGGGCCTTTCAGGGGCTGGGAATTCCCATTACCCAGACTCTCACTGAATTAACTGTCTGCGGGAAAGGGTTTTGGGGATTATCCGAACCAAGCGCTCCGATCGATTGCGGTAATTCCGGAACCGGCATCCGTCTTCTTATAGGCCTCTTGGCCGGGCAAGATTTTTTTTCGGTTCTCACGGGCGACGCATCCATCAGACGCCGCCCGATGGGACGGGTCGTCAAGCCGCTGCGCGAAATGGGAGCGGTCATCGGAGGCCGCAGGGGTGGAGAATTGGCTCCTTTGGCGATTACAGGGGCTGCTCTGCATGGTATCGAGTATACGTCGCCCGTCGCCAGCGCGCAGATTAAGTCGGCGCTGCTGCTTGCCGGCCTCTTTGCTCAAGGGGTGACGCGTTATAAGGAGCCGAGTCTGTCACGAGACCATACCGAGCGGTTGTTTCAGTTCTTTGGAATCCCTCTCACGAAAGAAGACGGGGCCCTGGTTTTACAAGGGCGACCTTCGGTTGGCTGGCCGGGCATTCACCTGACTATTCCCGGTGATTTCTCGGCCGCCGCGTTTTTCGTCGTTGCGGCGACGATTGTACAAGGATCCGATATCACCATTTACAATGTCGGCATGAACCCGACCAGAACGGGTCTCATTGAAGTCATGAGAAAAATGGGAGCCGACATTCAGGTTCTGGGTCTGCGGGAAGCGGCCGGCGAACCGGTGGGAGATCTTCGTGTGAAGTCAGCTGCACTGAAGGGTGTGACGATAGGTCATGACCTCATTCCAAAAACGATCGACGAATTTCCCGTGTTGTGCGTGGCTGCGGCTGTGGCAGACGGTGACACCGTGATTTCCGGAGCAGATGAACTTCGGGTCAAAGAGAGTGATCGTATTGCCACCATGAGTCGCGAGTTGACGTCGATGGGCGCTCTCATCGAGGAACGGCCTGACGGGATGATCATCCGCGGATTAGGCCGAGGGGGAGAGAACGGCCGACTGAAAGCTGCAGGCAAGGCCGAAAGCCATGGAGATCATCGTGTGGCCATGTCTCTTGCCATCGGGGGGCTTACGGCGGAACAAAGTATGACGATTACTGACGCGAGCTGCGTGGATACATCGTTTCCAAACTTTGAGAAGACACTCGTCGATCTGTTGGCATGAGAGCGATGTGTCTGGTGAGACGGTTCGAACTGAGGGGATCGAGTGATTATTGCGATTGATGGACCAGCCGGGGTCGGCAAGAGTACAGTGGCAAAACTATTGGCCGCTCGTCTTGGTTATCTTTACCTTGATACAGGGGCACTGTACCGAGCCATCGCATGGAAAACCTTGCAATCAAGAATACGTCCGACGGATCATGAGCAAGTGATGACATTATTGCCGATTACCTCGATTCACATGCAGTTTCGCCATGGTGCGATGCAGGTCCTGGTCGATGGCATCGATGTCAGCGGAGAACTTCGTACGCCAGAAGTGACTGCAGCGGCCTCCGTCGTGTCCGCTATCCCGGCAGTCCGCGAATGGCTGCTGCCGATCCAACGTCAAATCGGCCAGAGAGGCTCGGTCGTGGCCGAGGGACGAGACATGGGCACCAAGGTCTTTCCCGCAGCACCGTTCAAATTCTTTTTGGAGGCGGACGCAGACGTACGAGTTGCACGACGCCACCGTGAGTTGGTCGCCGCGGGTCGTGATGGGACGGTGGAAACGACGTCTCGGGATTTATCGGATCGAGATCGGCGGGATCGGACCCGTCCCGTTGATCCATTGGTTCCGGCGGGTGACGCACGACTCATCGATACTTCTGCTCTCAGCCCTGACCAAGTGGTGGAGCAGATGATTGCGGCTGTGTCGACCGGGTTGTGAGCGGGATTCTCTACGGATTCTTGTGGGCCCTGGCACGAGTCGTCGCCTGGATTTGCTTTCGATATCGTGTTCAAGGGAAGATTCCCCGGAGCGGGGGCCTGCTCATTGCCGCAAACCATGCCAGCTACCTCGACATTCCGCTACTCGGCTGCGGGATGCGCAGAAGGGCCTGGTACTTGGGACGGAATGACTTATTTCCGATCCCAGTATTGAACGGAATTTTACAGGCATTGGGTTGGATACCGGTCAGGCTGGGGCGCCTCGACCGAGAGGCGTTTGGGAAGGCGATCAATCTGATTCGAGCTGGTCATGTGGTGGTCATATTTCCCGAAGGCGGACGCAGCCATGATGGTCACCTTCGGCCTCCAAAGGCGGGTATTGGAGTGATTGTGTCGCAGACGGGATGTCCGGTCGTCCCAGCCTATCTGAAGGGAACCTTCGACGTACTTCCTCCGGGAGCTCGTTGGCCTCGGTTGCGTCAGGTCACGGTACGCTTCGGGGCTCCTATTCAGTTCGAAACGGGGGAACAAAAAGAGAAGGCAGAAACGAAACAGTTCTATCAACAGGTCAGCCGTACGGTGATCGAGCACATTGCAGCCTTAGGTCAAGTCCCTGTTCCGAATGGGAGGGTTGATCTGGCCGCCGAAACACCGAACAGGCCAACCGTCGATGCTCACAATGCTGAGTGAGCCCGACGATTTCACCATCAGCACCCGACGAAAGTCGGAAGAGTAGGATGTTCATATGGGTACGGTATCCAACAGCAGTGACGCTCAGTTAGACCGCAATGCATTGGCGGCATTGTACGAAGAAACCTTTCGTAACCTGGAAGAGGGGACGATTACAGAAGGTCGTGTGGTGGCTCTGACGAAGGACAAGGTCATCGTTGATATCGGTTACAAATCAGAGGGCATGATTCCGAGCGATCAGTTCTCGTCCGAGGAACTTCACAACCTCAAGATCGGTGATCGGCTCCAAGTGTATATCGAAGAATGCGAAGACGCAGACGGCAACCTCGTTCTTTCCAAGGAAAAAGCGGATAAAATGAAGATTTGGGAAGAACTCGAAAAACTCTACAAAGAAGAGAAGAGTATCGAAGGCAAGATTGTCTCACGCATCAAGGGCGGCATGATGGTCGATATCGGCGTCAAAGCGTTCTTGCCCGGCTCGCAGATTGACCTTCATCCGGTTCGTGATTTGGATGGGCTTGTTGGGAAGACGTTTCCTCTCAAGATCATCAAGATCAACCACAGGCGGGGCAATGTGGTTGTGTCACGCCGTGTGCTGTTGGAAGAAACGCGGGATAAAAAACGGCAAACGACACTGGCCAACCTCAAAGAGGGTCAGCTCATTCAGGGTACCGTCAAGAACATCACCGATTACGGATCGTTCATCGATCTCGGCGGTATCGATGGATTGCTGCACATTACCGACATGTCCTGGGGTCGAGTTGGACACCCATCGGAACTGTTTACAGTGGGAGACAAGGTTGAAGTTACGGTGTTGAAATATGATCGTGAAACGGGTCGTATTTCTCTGGGACTCAAGCAGAAGAGTGCCGATCCCTGGACGAATGTCGCGGGCAAGTATCCCATCGGGACCAGGGTCCGTGGGCGTGTGGTCAGTCTGACCGATTATGGAGCGTTTGTGGAACTTGAGCCGGGAGTTGAGGGATTGGTACACGTTTCGGAAATGTCGTGGACGCATGAAGTCCGACATCCATCGCGGGTCGTAGCGGTCGGGGACCAAGTAGAAGCAGCGGTGCTCAACGTCGATCCCGCGAACCGCAAGATCTCATTGGGCATGAAGCAGACGGCGCCGAACCCCTGGGACATGATCGAGGGGAAATATCCGATCGGGACCCGTATTGAAGGAAAGGTGAAGAGTCTGACTGATTTTGGTGCGTTTGTCGGGCTTGAAGAAGGGATCGACGGACTCATCCATATCTCGGACATGTCCTGGACGAAGCATATCAAGCATCCCTCTGAGCTGTTCAAAAAAGGGCAAAAAGTGGAAGCTGTCGTGTTGCGCATCGACAAAGAGAAAGAACGGCTCTCATTGGGGTACAAACAGTTGGCTCGCGATCCCTGGGACGAAACGATCCCTGCGCGGTATCACGTCGGTGATTCGATAACCGGCAAGGTATCGAAAGTCGCAGATTTTGGAATCTTCATCGAATTGGAGGGTGGAGTGGAAGGCTTAATCCATGTCAGCGAATCCGGTCTTGAGCCCTCCGTGAAGCTGGAAGAAAAGTTTAAGTTGCAGGACGACGTCACGGCGAAGATAATCAAAGTCGATCGAGAGGAACGCAAAATAGCCCTTAGCCTTCGCGACCATCAATTGGACTGGGAGCGCAAGCAGGTGGATGACTATCATTCGGCACAAGGTGTGCTGGACCAGAGTCTGGGGCGGGCCGCTAAACAGAGCCGGAAACGGACTCAGTCGGAAGATCAAAGCTAAGCCGACTCGATTAAGAAAGAGTACGGGATACGAGCAATGGCGGATGAAGTGACACAGAAGGAACACCCGCGTACACGCCATCCGTTGCGGAAAATATTTTGGCTTTTCGCGATGGGGCTGGGGGGCTTGATTCTGATCAATCTCTTTTTCCCCGATCTTGATCTGTCAAGCGAGGATCGAATCGCTCTGATTCGAGTCGAAGGAGTCATTTTGGATTCTCAGACGACCATTGGAGAGCTGAAGCGATTCAGCGAGAATCCTTCTGTCAAAGCCATCGTCATCAGAATTGATAGTCCCGGGGGTGGTGTCGTGCCGTCGCAAGAGATTTACGATGCCGTCAAGCGGATCAGAAGCAAGAACAACAAGGCGGTTATCGCCTCGATGGGGAGTGTTGCCGCATCAGGAGGGTATTATATCGCTGCTGCAACGGATCGGATCGTAGCTAATCCCGGGACTCTGACCGGGAGCATCGGAGTCATCATGGAAACGGCCAATGTGGAAGGATTACTTCAGAAAATCGGTGTGGAAGGGGTCATCATTAAGAGCGGGAAGTATAAGGATGTGGGATCTCCAATCCGGAAGATGAGTGCGGATGAAAGGAGTTTGTTGCAAGCCGTGATGGATGATGTCCATAAGCAGTTCATCGAAGCAGTGGCGGAAGGCCGTTCGCTCGAACTTCGGGCTGCCCAGGCGTTGGCCGACGGTCGAATTTTTACCGGACGCCAGGCCAAGGAAGCAAAGTTGGTCGACGAGCTTGGTGATTTGGAAGATGCTATTCAATTGGCCGCGGAGGTGGTAGGAATTGAAGGAGAACCAAAGGTCGTCGAACCGCGGCGCCGCTTTTCCCTTCGCGAAATTCTGGACTCGAAACTCCGTCTGATGTTTCCGAAGTTGGATATACAACCGGGTGTGAGTTTGAAATATCTTATGGCCTTCTAGCTATGTCAATGAAGGTGTGGCGGTTCTCGCGACGAAGGGAGAGCGGATATGACCAAGGCCCAGATCATCGAAAAAGTTTCTGAGCAAGTCACCACCTTGACGAAGCGACAGGCAGAAGTGGTCGTCAACACCATTTTTGATTGTGTCAGGGATTCGCTGAAAAAAGGCGACAAAACCGAGATCCGAGGCTTCGGCAGTTTTCGGCTTCGGGCTCGCCGGATGAAGGAAGGGAGAAACCCAAAGACCGGAGAAACGGTTGCGGTCCCGGCCAAGCGGGTTCCCTTTTTCAAAGCCGGCAAAGAACTGAAGGAATTGCTCAATCAATAACGAGCGGCTCGTTAAAAAGGAACCGATGGCGGCACCAGATTCTTCGCAGATGAATACAACGGAAATCCACTGGACCGACGGTGCGATCAAACGAATGGAGCGCGCACCGATATTTCTGCGTGGCATGGTCCGTCGTTTGGCTGAAAAGAAAGCACGTGAATTGGGGTACGAGGAAATTACCGAAGAGATTCTCGAGCAGTTTAAGGGGCAGATGATGGGACGCATGGGCGGTGAAGCCGGCATGGCATCTGCTGTCGAAGAGATGGCCAATGGCCGTCTTCCATGGACCGCCGCCGCCAAAGAACGGTTGGATACGGTGCCCGAATTTATGCGGGCGATGATCAAGCAGATTGCGGAGGAAATCGCAAAGGAACGGGGGCATCTCGAAGTGAACGTCGAGTTGTTTGAAAAAGTGGAAGCGCTTGGTGACCTCCACGAGGAGAGCGGACCTCCGCTGGAATGGACCGAAGACGCATTGGCGCTGCTTCAAGACAAGTTAAAGCAATCGCCGCCCATCGCACTGGAATTCGTGACCGATATGTTGAAGCGAGATACGGAAGATCTCGCCAGAGCCAATAAGCTGATCCGCATCGATGCATCGGTTCTGCAGGACCTGTGGGAAACACCTCAGGAACGAATCACCTGGACCGACGAGGCATGGAAGCGTCTTCAAACATCTCCCGACTTCGTGCGGAGTGGAATCAGAAAGGCCGCTGAACGGAGAGCCCGCAAGTTGGGATTGAAGGAGGTTGATTCCGATCATTTGACGACGTTCCGGAATCAGGCGATGATGAAAGCCGTCAAACGTATCCGTTCATTCGGTTACCATGAATTGACATTCGATGCTTTTGATACCGCCCTCCAGAAAACCAAGCGCCTGCAGGGTAACGATCAGGCGGAAAAGCGTCTCCAGGAAATCCGTGGACATTTTGCCGATCCATCGATGAAGAAACCCGAAGGCGGAACCCTGGGAGCCGAGCTCATGGATCGTTTTCGCAGGTATCTCAAAGGCGAAGGGACACTCTGACAGTCCGAGGCTTCTCGCCCGACAATTCCAACGTGTTCTCGTAAAAATTCAACCGACTGGATCGGAGCGTCTCTTCAGTGGGCTTCCGCCTGCTGGGGCCAAAACTTGTGCCGGATCTGAGGAAGCGGTTCGTTGTCAAAATTGGGAATGTCGTACAGGCAACGATCGATCGTCGCGACTTCATCCTCGGTCAAGGGCAACGTCACTTTTTTCTTCCAGAACTGATCAAGCGTAAAATAGTCCGCTGATTTGGGCTTCTCCGCCAATAATTCCTGCATTTTTTTGAAACCAGGCGTATCGACGCCCGAGACACGTCCCTTGTTCCGATCAAGGCACCACATAAGAACTTCGGCTATTCCATACATCGTGATATCAACATTCACAACTTTGCTCATGGCTTTCCTCCTAAAGAACAACGCTGCATCATAACGTAAGCGGAAGGCGAAATTCAAAGGCAGATGAAATCTGGGGCAGATTGCGAGGGGAAGACCCTCTCTGTATACTAAGTTTTCTCATTTCACCGTCATAGGCTCACTTGAATCAGCGGGATTGACGTGTCGGAGACTGTGTGGAACATCAAGTGGAAATCGCACGCGGCTAGGCGGCTTCTCTCCCTGCTATGCCTGTCGATTTTCATCGGTCATGGCCTGTGGGCCTGTTCCAAGAGCGACCCCTATAACCCGCCTGATCCGTTTTATTATTTTGCCAGTTACAAGGTCGGCAAGAATCCGACTACTATTATCACCGAAGACCTTAATCATGACTCATTCACCGATCTCGTCACCACCAATATTGCGAGTAATACCCTTTCGATTCTGTTTGGAAATGGGGACGGTACATTCAGAGATCAGGTTCAGCTGCATGTCTGTCAGGAGCCGCGTTCTCTCGTGATGGGCAACTTCAATCAAGACCGGCACGCCGATGTCGCCTTGGCATGTTCGGGTGGCGACGAAGTCATGGTTTTGCTCGGACGTGGGGATGGAAAATTTGAAGAAGGACCTCGGTATCCGGTGCATCGTGCACCGATTGCATTGGCCGCCGACGATATCAACGGCGATCATCATACGGATCTTGTTGTAGCCCTCCGGAACGACAAGGTTAAAGTCTTTCTCGGGAACGGAACCGGCGAATTTCGACACGGAGCCCAGTACGAGCATGGCGATACTCCCACATCCGTTGCCCTGTCCGATCTCAACGCCGATGGGAAATTGGATTTGGTGGTGACGAATGGAGGACCTATGTCGAATGCAGTCTCCATTTGGCTAGGCAACGGTGACGGTTCTTTTCGTGACCCGAAAGATTATTCGACGGGTCACCGACCTCTTGGCGTGAGCTTTGCCGACTTCAATAACGATCATCACAGGGATCTACTGGTCATCAATGGAGAGCAGGATAGTTTCACGATATTCCTCGGCAACGGCAACGCGACATTCCGACCCGGCAAGGATTCCGGGGCTGATGCTGGCCCCAATTTTGGGTTGGCGCGGGATTTCAATGGTGATCGGTTGGAGGATGTCGCGATTGTGAATATCCAGTCGAATGACCTGTCGATTTTATTCGGGAAAGGCGATGGCACTTTTCATTACCCCCCGAGAAATTACCGTACGAAGTCCGGTCCCTTTGCTCTTTCGTCTTTTCGGGTCACTACCTCGGGGCTAGAAGAACCTGGACTGGCCATTGCCGACAATGGAAGTGGGAGCGTCTCGATCTTTCTCCATCGTGGACTCAAACCAATTGGGAAATCGGAGGCAAGAGAGTAGGACGGGAGCGATCACTGACTATTCTTGACAGCCTACAGAGCCTTCGCTAGAGTGGCCGCTGGGTAAAAACAGCCTTAAATTTCCAAAGACTACGATGGCGCTTCGATCCTTTGCATGGTGGTTCATGATTGGGGCCTTGATGACCCTTTCCGTTCTGATGGTGCAGGGCGGGGTTCGAGATTTGTGGGAAGGAACTCAACCCAGTGGAGGCACGAATGTGTTCGTGTATTTTGGCACGACGCTCATCGGGGGGGGATTACTGGCCGGGTGTGTCGCGTTAATTATGAATCGCCTTCGATAGTAGAGAGCGGGACATGTATGCAGTGCCTCAAGTGCAGAGGGTTTATGATGGTGGAACGTCACTATACCCTCATGAATAGGAGGATATACGCTCGTTGCCTCAATTGCGGGTTCTGGATTGATTTGGCCGACCTCCTCCGGTTTTTTCATAAAGTTCTTGATAGTGGGCGGAAAGGTGATAAAGTGCGGGAATCGTTCATTTTCTAAGAGAGGCGGTCGTTTTTGGCACAGAAGGACCACATCCGGCCAGCTTCTCGTTTGCAGAGTTGGGGCCGAATCCTCTGTCGCGTTGCTCTCATTGAGGCTTTCTTTCTCCCGTTGATCGGTTTCTCGACCATTCCGGCATCTGCAAGCGAAGCTCATTTCAAGAATCAGGTCCTTCATACCGTCAGTTATGCTCCGCAACCCTTCCCCTGGAAGCGCATTCCGGCACACAGTATTCTCCTGAAGGAATTGCGATCAGGCCGCATCCTCTTTGAGCATGAGGTGGAGAAACGTCTGTCGCCGGCCAGTCTAACCAAGATTATGTCGGCACTGATCATTCTAGAGAAAGGCCGGCTGGATGATCTGGCAACAGTGAGCAGGAATGCGGCAAAAGCTCCCAAAACTCACCTGCGACTGAAGGCCGGGGAAGTGTTTCGTCTTGGCGATTTACTCAAGGCGATGATGATGGTGTCAGCCAATGACGCCTGCCTGGCGGCTGTTGAACATGTCGGAGGCGACGAAGAGCAATTTGTGACGTTGATGAATGCCAAAGCTCGAGCACTGGGATTATTGGACACACACTTCAGTAACGGGTGTGGTTTTGACGGTCCCGACCATTATTCAACTGCTGAAGATCTCGGGAAACTTAGCGAGGTGGCGATGCGAAACGCGGTGTTCCGAGGACTCGTCAAGGAGGAACGGGAGATTATCACACCTGTCAGTGGATATCGCGCCTATGTCCTGCATAACACGAATCGGTTACTTGGGCGCATCCCTGGCGTGGTAGGGGTGAAGACCGGATTCACCTCCAAAGCCGGCCGATGCCTGATCGCTAAAGTCTCTCAAAATGATAGCGATCTCCTCATCGTGATCTTGAACTCTAACCGCCGGTGGAATACCGCGAAAAGTTTGATCGATTACGGGTTCCGTCTCACGAATACTGTCCAATAGCAACCTCCGTCTCTCATTCTTGGCATTTCTACGCTCTATGAGCTAAGCAGTAGGGTACCGGTGCGACATGCGGCCTGCACGGTATTCTGTTTCGCCGTGTGAGGATGAGAACCGTCGACGATTATTCACCGGCGATGCTCGCCAGATTTCCCCAGTCCGTCTCAACTCTGAGAAATCATCACGTTTTAAAAGAAGCGGTTTCCTGGCCATTGACGAACAGAATTTGTTTGTGAGTACAACTTCTGATTGCTGACACCTTGGTCTTGGCGAGGGCTACCGTGGGGCGGCAAACTCGATGTTGATGTCCTTTCCAAGGTAATTCACCTGGAAACCTTGTCTGTCGTAAGCCATGACGGCGCCCATGACGTTTTCATCACCATACTCCTCTTGGCCTAATAACTTTCGGATGTCCTCTGGACTCTCGCTATTGAGCACGTTACGAAAGATACCTCTGGTCTTATACGCGAACCGGTTGTTAATGAAAAGAAGGTCGACCTTACCATCCTGAATACGTACCCCGGCCATTGGACCGGTTGGTTTTCGTTGATCGAGCAGAAAGATGAAAGCCGCTTCCTGCTCAGCCTTGACTCCGGAAATCTTCTCATTTAGGAGCGTTTCAACGGCTTTGGATTCCGAGTCACCGAGTTTGACGCCGAACAGTGAAATTTCCGCGCTCGAAATGGCCTTTGGCTCTGTGACCTCACTCTTGCTTAATTCATACGGCTCGGCATGAGTCGAGCCATCCGTTTCCAGAATGCTCGCCAGTAGAATAATTGCCATCCGTATCATAGGCGATTTCGTCATGATATTTAGCGTTTCTTTCGTAAGGGTTGTGGCTGATCACAATAGATGAATCGGTGGAATCATAGCCAACATAGGACACATTGTAGCCAAGAGCTACTAGACGTGCAAGGAACGGGATGCGGGAGCGGCTGCTGACATACGACTGGTGTAGTTGACCGGTGTTCTTGCATCATGACTGAAGCTCATCGCCCAGCAACATCGCCCCGAGTTCACGAAGCCGGTAGAAGTAGGCCTGAGGCTCTGTGTCCAACGTTTTCGTCAACTCATCGAGATCTCCCAAGCAGTCTTTCACGATGGCAACCCGTTGGCCGTCGAGACCCTCGGAACTATCGAGAAAATAGACTACACAGCCGCTAATGACCGTGTCGATCGTCATCAATTGTCCCTGATGTGGGCTCGAAAACTGAGGCCACCCATCGGCACAATGCTGTTCCCACGTTGTTGCAATCATGCTTCGATCCATGAAGTGCTCCTTTCCTCCCCGCCATGTGACAAGCCGGCACCGTCGTGAATGTGATCGTAGGGAGCAAGTATCAAACCAAGAGGAATCGCAAGATTAGGGATACAATCCACGCTGGAGATGTGCTTGGGCAACTTGATCAATTCCACTCATGAGGGCTGCCATGCGCATCGACACTCGGCGCTCGATCGAAAAATGAAGTGTTCGCTGAAAAGCGGACGTGATAATGCCTTGCAGCCGATTTCGGATGTCTGAGGCGCTCCAGAAAAATCGCTGCAGGTCCTGCACCCATTCAAAGTAAGAGACAATGACGCCGCCGGAGTTAGCGAGAATATCCGGGATGACGAAGATGTCTTTATCTGCAAGGATGCAGTCGGCCTCCAAAGTCGTCGGACCGTTCGCTCCTTCAGATAAAATTCGACACCTTAAAGAATTCGCGTTTTTGCTTGTGATCTGTTCCGAGAGGGCGGCCGGTACGAGAACGGTACACTCTAATCCCAGGAGTTCCTCGTTTGTGATCGCATCCCCGAGCTTGGTGTCATGCAACCGTTGGCTAGGGTCACGACGAAGCAACTCCATGACATTCAACCCTTTGGGATTATAAATTCCACCGTGTACATCGCTGACGGCAATGACGCGTGCACCTTGTTGCTGCATGATGTGGGCGGTGTGTGAACCAACATTTCCGAATCCTTGAATCGCCACCGTGGCATTTTCAATCGGCAACTTGAGGTGATGAAGTACCTCTTGCGTTACGTAAACAACTCCGCGTCCTGTCGCTTCTTCACGGCCCAGGCTTCCTCCGATCGAAAGAGGCTTGCCGGTTACCACTCCAGGAACGGCATAGCCGACTTGCTGACTATAAGTATCCATGATCCATGCCATGACCTGAGCGTCGGTCCCTACATCTGGGGCCGGTACATCCTTGTCGGGACCGATCAAGGGGAAAATCTCCGCGGCGTATCGCCGTGTCAGCCGCTGTAACTCGGCGGGTGACAATTGCTTCGGCACAACGGTGACTCCGCCTTTCGCTCCGCCATACGGTAAGCCGGCCAACGCGCATTTCCATGTCATCCACATTGCAAGAGCGGCCACCTCACCGAGATTCACGTCGGGATGGTAACGCACGCCCCCCTTGGACGGACCCCGTGATGAATCATGTTGTACGCGGTAACCCGTAAAAACCTCCACGTGTCCGTCGTCCATCCGAACCGGAAGGCTGACGACGAGAGACCGCTGTGGAAGTTTCAGACGTTCGCGGAGATTTGGATCAAGTCCCATCGCTTCCGCTGCCTGATCGAACTGAGCGACGGCCAGGCGAAAGGTCGGTGTATCAAGCTCTTGCATAGGACTTCTCTACGCCAACACCAGCCGGTTTTTACGTCGGCGTGTCATGTAACAGTCGACCAGTTGAAGGCAAACACCGCCGCAAAGGTCCGAGCGAGTTCCTGCTTGACGATATCAATTGGGACAGCTGTTTGACGTATGGCAGACATGGAGGTCACACGGCAATCAGGAAATCCGCAGGGCTGGATCCGTTGGAACGGCGCCAGATCCAAATCAACATTCAGAGCGAACCCATGCAATGTCACGCCGTGCTCAATTCGTATGCCCAAAAAAGCGATTTTCCATGGTTCCGGAGTCATGATCCACACACCAGGTTTGCCAACGACACGAGAGCCGGTAATGTTCCAGAGTTCGAGTACCTGAATAATCACTTCTTCTAGTAACCAGACCAATTGCCTGGGCCCCGACGCATGCCGATCAAGCTTGATCACTGGATAGACGACAATCTGTCCGGGACCATGAAAAGTGACGGATCCTCCACGATTGACGTGGTGCAGTTCCGTCCCATCAGTGCACAACGCTGATTCACTGCCTCCCCAATGCGACGGCCTACTCCTACGTCCAAGCGTATAGACGGGAGAATGTTCAAGAATCAGAACAGTATCCGGTTGGAGACCGAGGAGACGCTCCTCATGCAAGCGAGACTGTATTTCCCACGCGATGAGATAGGGGACCGGTTCTGAAAAGATGCGGACCGCACCCACATGAGTGTAAGGAGACCTCAAATGCGGAGATATCAAGGTGTTCACATCGATCATAAGGATAACGCGATGAAGGGGGACTGATACCATCTATGAGGATGATAAAACATCCATTCGAAGTCAGTTCCCAGGATTACGGTTGTGAAGAGAAAGAACAGGTTCAGCATGGTTGGAATATTGTTGCATAACTCACTATGGAGAGGAAAGTCGGGTTGCGAAATGTCGAAACTCTTTCGCAACCCGTGAATCGAAGAGGTTACTTGATGGCTGCGAAGAGCTCCTTGATCTGAGGAGTCTTCAGCTTCTTAAGCGCTTTTGCCTCAATTTGGCGGATACGCTCTCGTGTCACGGACAAGCTTTGGCCGACTTGCTCCAAAGTGCTGGCTTCATCGTAGCCGATGCCGAAGCGGAGTCTGATGACGGTTTGCTCACGAGGTGTGAGGATGCTTAAGATACGGTCCAGTTGTTCCGTCAGTTCACTTCGGTGGACATGAGCGTCTGGCGGAACTGCCTGCTGGTCCGGAATCATATCCCCGAACTGCGTATCTCCATCACCGATCGGAGTTTCCAGGGCCACTGGCTCCTGAAAGGCCAGCACAGTCTCGCGCAGCCGCTCAGGTCTCATACGCAGCACATGGGCAATCTCTTCCAAGCGGGCGGGACGTCCAAACTGTTGTCCAAGTCTCCGCATCACACGCAGGATTCGATGCGAGGCTTCGGTTTGGTGGACCGGTATGCGGATCGTTCTTGATTGATCCGCAAGCGCCCGAGTAATGCCCTGCCGAATCCACCACGTCGCATAGGTGCTGAATTTGAATCCTTTTCGATACTGATACCGCTCGGCCGCTTTCATCAGACCGATGTTCCCTTCTTGTACGAGATCGAGCAAGCTCAATCCTCGCCCTGTGTAATGTTTGGCAACATCCACCACTAAACGAAGATTACACCGTACGAGTTCATCTTTGCCTTGCTCCAGGATAACCCTAGCGGCACGGATTTCATCGAGCAACGCCTTCAGTACCTTTGCTGTAGCTGGAGTAAGTTTTAAGTCTGGGTCCGACGGATTAAGGGCGGTGCTTAAGGCACTTTCGGCATTGTCCAACGCCGTAGCCGAAAGCCCGCTCAACCGTCTGACCATCTGGAGTACTTTAACGCTGTCGGCAAGAGCAGGGGTCCGTTTAGATTTGAACAAGGCTCTTATGGCTTGGCGCAGAGCAACACGAATGCGCCGTGTTCCATGGTCCACCCGCTTGGCGATCGTCGTTTCTTCTTCCCGGGTCAAAAGCCCCCGATCGCCGAACGATCGGAAGTATAAGGATTCTAAGAGAAACGGGCTGGCGCCGCGGCTTGTACGCATGACCGGCTGGGTCTTCTCATCCGCTCCGGACTCTTCCACCTCACGGCTGATTACTCCCAGCATGCCGCTCGCCTTGGCATCATCGGCATCGACGTCGGCAACGAATGTTTTCTGTATCTCCATCTCGTCCGAGACTCGCAGTCCTTCTTTCATTGTGTCACCTTTAGTCTGGTTGAAACGTTCGTCTATTCGCATTAGAGCCGTATTCGGTGGAAAAGATTCAAACGAACCGTTCCTCGTAGTGCTTATACGAAGCAAAATGGATGCTGGATTGAAGATGAGAAACAACAGGTGTGATCAATCCGAAAAATCAGGAAGATTAGACCGGCCTAATGAGAAATGAAAGAAAGAACTGTCTCACTTATGCGGCATCTATGCCGGATCGGCATCAGCGATCTGGCTGAAATGCCCCATTACTTTGGTAACAGTCCCTTCATGAATGGGGCAATAGTATCGATCGGAATCGGGAAGATGGTCGTAGAGTTCTTCTCAGCCGCAATTTCGACAAGCGTCTGAAGATACCGCAATTGAAGAGCGGCGGGGTTCTGGCTAATGACATTGGCGGCTTCAGCGAGTTTCTGCGCCGCTTGAAATTCGCCCTCAGCATGAATAATTTTGGCCCGTCGTTCCCGCTCGGCCTCAGCTTGTCGGGCGATCGCGCGTTGCATATCTTGAGGGATATCGACGTTCTTCACTTCGACGGCAGTAACTTTGACTCCCCATGGCTCAGTTTGTTGATCGATAATCCGCTGCAGTTCGGCATTGATGTCATCGCGCTTTGATAACAGGTCGTCGAGCTGGCTCTGGCCAAGCACGCTGCGCAGGGTGGTTTGGGCTACTTGCGACGTGGAATACAGATAATCCTGGACTGCCAGCACGGCCCGTTGAGGGTCAACCACCCTAAGAAAGATAACGGCGTTCACTTTTACGGAAATATTGTCCCGCGTGATGACATCTTGGGACGGGACTTCCATAGTCACAGTTTGGAGGTTGACGCGCACCATCTGCTGAAGGACCGGGATTACCAGCCGAATGCCGGGTCCTTTCACGGTCTGAAACTTGCCCAGCACAAACACCACCAGCCGTTCGTATTCCATAACGCGCTTAAAACTGGCATAGAGCACGAGGATTAGGAAGACTAACGGCATGAGCAATGACATAAATGGCTCCTTGTCTTGGAACGTTTATCTGTGAGCGGGGGCCACCTTCACGGTCAGTCCCTCGACCGACATCACCTCCGCAGCCTCTCCCTGCCGAATCGGAGTTTGGCTGACCGCCTCCCAGATCTCTCCCTGGACCGTAATCTGACCGCGGGGGTTGACGTCGGTCTTGGCGATTCCGATTGAACCGATCATCCCTTCCACCCCAGTGATTGGTCTGCGACGAGTGCTCTTGACGGCCGTCCACGCAATGATTCCGATCAAGCCGCCGATCGTCATGACAGTCGGCAGTAAAAAGGATAGCGATACTTGCAGAAAGGGTGCATCACTCTTGATGAGCAACAGACCGCCCAACGTCATCGCAACCAATCCGCCAAGTGCGAGCAATCCATAGCTGGTGACGGAAATTTCGAGCAAGAGGAAAACCGCACCCAATATCACAAGAGATGCGCCTGCATAGTTCACGGGAAGCGACTGAAGCGAATAGAAAGCCAAGATCAAGCTGATCGCGCCGATGATACCGGGCAGGATGGCGCCGGGGCTGTAGAGTTCAGCCATAATTCCAATGGTTCCGATGGACATCAGCAGATAGGCGATGTTGGGATCGCTCAAGATTTTGAGTAATTCTAGACGAGTTCCCATCGGGAATTCATGGAGAGTTGCGGTCTCGCTTGAGAACGTGATTGTTCCATTAGGAACGGCAATCTTTTTCCCTTGCAGACGTTTCAACAGTGTGGGGATGTCTTCGGCGATCATATCGATGACTTTCAGTTTCAAAGCTTCCTGCTCGGTCGAGGAAATGCTCTTTCGAACGGCATCTTCGGCCCATGACACATTGCGCCCATGCTGTTCGGCGATGCTTTTGATGTAAGCCACCGCGTCGTTCTCCACTTTCTCTTTCATCGTGTTATCCATCTCACCGCCCATCGCGACTGGATGTGCTGCTCCTATGTTGGTACCCGGCGCCATGGCGGCAACATGGGCAGCCATCGTGATGAACACTCCTGCAGAGGCAGCACGGCCTCCCGAGGGAGCGACGAACACGATCACCGGGATGGGGGAGCCGGTAATATCTTTGATCATGAGCCGCATTGATGTATCCAGTCCTCCAGGAGTGTCGAGCTTGAAGATGAGAGCCTGAGCGCCTGATGACTGCGCAAACATGAGAGCGTCATGGAGATACTCCGCTGCGACGGGATTGATGACCCCCTCATAATTGGCAACGACGATTCCTTCGGCGTGGGCGGGATAGGTTGGGAGAATCAAGCCGAGCGCTAACCCCGGTCCTACAATCGCCGCGGCGAAAACAGGACTAAGTACACTTCTCGTTTTTCTACCACCTCTAAGCATCGTAAGATGTTGAATGATGGAGAATCTTACGGCCCACCGGTTACCCTGTCAAGGAATGGCGATTGGTTGCAAACAATGAAAGGAACCTCCTAGAATGCGCGGCATGTCTCGCTTTTGCAATGGTGAACGCATCCATCTTGTCGATCAAAAACGGCGACAGTATGCTCTCACGCTGAAAGCGGGGGAGACGTACCAGTTCAGTGGGCAGAAAATCGCGCACGATGCGCTGATCGGGTGTCTCGATGGGTCCATCGTCACACTGTCCGGCGGCAAGAGGATGATGGCGCTCCGACCTACTTTCGGAGAGTATGTGATCAAAATGCCCCGAGGGGCGCAGGTCCTGTATCCCAAGGATCTCGCGATCATACCCATGTGGGCTGATATTTACCCGGGTGCTCGAGTGTTTGAGGCCGGAACCGGTTCAGGAGCCTTAACCATGGCCCTATTACGCGCAGTGGGGCCCGACGGCTTGGTGGTGACGTACGAAATCCGGGAAGATTTTGCGCAGACGGCAAAGACGAACATTGCTCGTTCTCTGAATCCGATTAATTTGATGTGCGTCAAGAAAAATGCCTATGAGGGTATCGATTTACTGGACGATCAGATGCCTTTCGATCGCGTCGTACTCGATCTGCCGGAGCCATGGCAGGTCGTACCGCATGCAATGAAAGCCCTTCGATCCGGCGGGATCTACCTGAGTTTTGTTCCCACAGTGCCTCAAGTCATGCGAACGGTTGAGGCGCTTGAACGCAGCGCCGAGTTTGGAATGATTGAAACGTTTGAGACATTGCTGAGAACGTGGTCCGTGCACGGGAGGAGCGTGCGGCCTGATCATCGCATGGTGGCTCACTCCGGGTTTATCACGGTGGCTCGTAAGGTCGAACCGGGGCTCCTTGGACCCATGCCTGACATAGGAACTTCCGCCGAAGAAGACACACAGGATGAAGCAGAAGAGGGACGGAACGTATGAATAGATTAGAGGGCAAGGTCACTGTGGTGACGGGAGGCAATGCCGGGATCGGCGAAGCGATCGCGAAACGTTTTGTCGAGGAGGGAGCATCGGTTGTCATCACGGGACGTCGGCAACAGGAATTGGATCGTGTAGCCAGTGCCATCCGACTCAACAAAGGGAAGGTGCTCGGAATTGCTGGTTCAGTGACGGATGAAACCCATGTGCAGGATGTTGTCCGTCGAACCCTCGATGGTTTTGGGCGGATCGACGTTCTGGTCAACAATGCGGGAATTGGTGAATTTGGAAAACGGCTCCACGAAACCGATGATGCAATCTGGGCGCATATGTTCGACGTCAACGTGACCGGAGTGTTCCGCATAACACGAGCCGTCATCCCCCACATGCTGCGGCAAGGACGAGGCTCGATCATCAATATTTCGTCAATCGCCAGTTTAGTAGGTCTCTCCGGCTCAGCCGCCTATACGGCATCCAAAGGTGCACTCGACGCCTTGACGCGTGCGCTGGCGGTCGAATATGCGAAGGAAGGGATCCGATGCAATGTGGTGAATCCTGGCCTAATCGATACGCCTATGGCAGCTCCCCTGATGGCCGATCCAGACATGCTTCAACCCATTCTTGCCCAATATGCGATTCGTCGTCCGGGAGCGCCGGAAGAAGTGGCGAATATGGTTTTGTATCTGGCCTCTGATGAATCGGCCTGGGTTACTGGGGCGACCTTTCCGATTGACGGAGGCATGACCGTTTATAAAGGATAGGTTGCTTCAGACGAGCAGTAACAATCTCCGTTCTAGGTGGAAGAGAAGAATGGACATTAATGCACGAACACAGTTTTGCGGAGTGATCGGCAATCCGGTTGGCCATTCATTGTCGCCTGCCATCCACAATGCTGCATTCCGCGAATTGGGGCTCAACTTTGTCTATCTCGCCTGGCAAGTAGAGACGATCGGCGATGCCATCAAAGGGCTTCGCGCACTCGGAAACTTCCGTGGAGCGAGCGTGACGATTCCTCACAAGGTGGCTGCCATACCGTTTCTCGATCATGTGGAGATGACGGCTCAACGGATCGGCGCGATCAACACGATCGTTGCTGAAAAGGGCGAGCTCACTGGGTACAACACGGACGCCACAGGAGCTCTAAGGGCGTTGAGGGAAGGGGGAGTGGAGCTCAAGGGCCGACGCATTGTCGTTCTCGGTTCTGGAGGTGCCGCGAGAGCGATCGCCTTCGCACTGGCGGTTGAATCCGGTGTGGAAAAATTGACATTGCTGGGAATTGACGACTCCGAACGAGTCGGGTTGGCTCAGGATATTCGTTCTCACGCAGCGTTGAAGGTTGACGAGCTTCATCTTGATGAATCCACTCTTCGTCGGGTTCTTCCCGACGCGCAGGTGTTGATTCATTGCACCCCGGTCGGTATGGCTCCGAAAGCTGATACCAGCTGTGTCCCCGCCTCGCTCCTACACGCAGATCTTTCTGTCATGGATATCGTCTACAATCCACTCGAAACCAGATTGCTGAAAGATGCGAAGCGTGCGGGGTGTAGGACGATTCCAGGGTTGGAGATGTTTCTCAACCAGGCCATCACTCAATTTGAGCTCTGGACGAATCAGTCTGCTCCGGTTGATGTGATGCGAATGGTCTTGGAATCTCACTTCCAATGAATGTGGTACTTATCGGCTATCGTGGGACGGGAAAGAGCACTGTCGGGAAGATAGTGGCGGCTCGACTTGGACGTGTCCTTGTGTCGACCGACGCGGAGATCGTGAAATTGGTCGGGCAAAGCATTCCCGAGATCGTTGAAACCAATGGGTGGGAATATTTCCGTGATCTCGAAACAAGAGTCTGTCAAGAACTGGCCGGTCGGACAGGATTGGTCGTCGATACGGGTGGGGGAGCCATCCTTCGATCACGAAATGTCGAGGTATTAAAAGAAACAGGAAGGTTGTTCTGGCTGATCGCCTCAGTGAGTACGATTACCCAGCGTATCGGTCAGGATTCACAACGTCCTTCTCTTACGGGAGTCAAGTCATTCGTGGATGAGATTCAAGATGTCCTTCATGAACGCACACCGAAGTATCAAGCGGCTGCCGACTATGTTATTGAGACTGATGGAAAGCCTGTCACGCAAGTTGCCGATGAAATTCAGGCACGATTGTAGCTGCTCGATACCTCTCAACCTTGACAAGTCTCGTCCTAACATGGTTCATGTATTCCCGCTGCGCCCGTAGCTCAGTTGGATAGAGCGCCGGGCTTCGAACCCGTAGGTCGCAGGTTCAATTCCTGCCGGGCGCACCAGAGATTCAAGGAGTTAGCAGATATACCTGTCTCGTTCGGCATCGTTGGTTGTGCGGGGCGCAGATCCCACTCCGTCCCAGCACAGAGTTCCCGGTTCATCGAGCCGATCTACTGCCTCTCGATTTCCACCAGTGATTAAATGCCCGTCCGTATGAGTAGTAAGCGACTCAAGCGGGTAGCGATGTCTATGAAAGCGGCCACGAGGCCACACAAGCTTCTTGTGCCTCACCTACTCAGAGTCTTACAATAGCCTGTCCTCCAAACAGTAGACCCAGTAGACCGGGGCCTGTGTCGTTTGCTATCCATCCCTATGGTGCCATTCTCCTTCACGGTCTGGTCTTTTATTTTCCGGACCATTCAAATGGTGGTGGGATAGTGAGGAAACTCTCGTTTCCCGTAGGAGAAACGATGCTCTTCTTCAATAAATTACGGGATCCGGTATTCATGACCGTATTGAGCATTCTCTTAGTCGGATGTGTGGCTCATCATGCGGATGAGTTCGGTCGACAGAAACAGGAACGAGCAAGCAAACATGAAAATGGGAACATCAATCGTGTATCCCATTCACAGCTCGCGAGGGTAACCCCACCCCCAACCGATCTCCGCACACCGAATGATAAGTCCCTGCGTCAATTCTATCTGATCATCAAGTATGGCATTTC
Source organism: Nitrospira sp. (assembly GCA_030123625.1). Classification (NCBI taxonomy): domain Bacteria; kingdom Pseudomonadati; phylum Nitrospirota; class Nitrospiria; order Nitrospirales; family Nitrospiraceae; genus Nitrospira; species Nitrospira sp. The sequence goes on along the minus strand of CP126121.1, from coordinate 1,591,657 downwards.
AGCAACGGGAATGATCCCAATCCAGGAAGTCGCTAAACTCAACGATGAGGAAATTCTCCGTGTCATTTCCTATCTCTCCCATTTACAAGGGCATTCACCTTCGTTCGATCTGATATCAAGTCACAGTTTTCTCCCGCATACCGACACGGATGTAGCCATTTCACTAGGTCCTGTTAACACTAACGCAAGCCATCGACGATCAGAGCGAAATTGATGAACGCGACAAACATGACATCGAGTTTTTCAAACCGTGTGAAGATGCGCCGAAATCCCTTGAGCCGACGGAACAGCCGTTCGATCTCATTGCGTCGTTTATACAGAACTCGGTCGTATTCCCATGGCGCGAGTCGATTGGACTTGGGCGGCACCACCGGTACATACCCTAACTCCACGGCCAGGTGCCGCGTCTCATCGCCTTCATACGCTCGATCCATCAACAGATGTATCGGACGCGGTATGCGACCGACGCGTTGCAGCAGCTGTCGCCCCTCGGGTGCATCGTGGGCTTGGCCGGGGGACAGAGCAAACGTTATGGCCGTTCGAGCATCCGCGGCAACCATATGAATCTTGGTCGTCCATCCGCCGCGGGACTGACCAATGGCTTGCGAGCCGTTTTTTTTAACGCCCCCGTGCCATCTGGATGGACCTTGACGATGGTACTGTCCAAGCTGACGGCTTCGATTTTCACGCGGATGATCTGTGCGTGCTGTAACTGTGCAAAGACGCGATCCAGCACCCCGCTTTTCGACCAACGACTCATGCGGGTATAGATGGTGTGCCAGTTGCCGAATCGCTTGGGGAGACCGCGCCACTTGCACCCCTGCTCGGCAACGTACAGGATGGCGTTGAGCACATGCAGATTGTCGAGTGTCACGTTGCCTCGTTGCCTCGGCAACCACGGCACGATTTGGCGATACTGGGCGTCGGTGATTTCCATATACACAGTATCGCATGAAATGACCCTTAGTGTTAACAGACCCTAATGTATGGGCAGGAAGCCCTTGCTGATGTGGACAAGGAAGAACGCTGTGAGGATCGCTATGCCAAACGATATCCGCATCCCTGAAGCCGTCTTTCCGTCAGGGGGTGACTTCGAACCCGTAGGTTGCAGGCTCATTCCTGCTAGGTGCACCAAGTTCAATGAAGCTACTGGATCTTCATGTGAAGAAGATCCTATCCCCGCAGGAGGTATCTTACTTGTCGAGTCAATCTATCGCTGCAATTACCACCAGGGAGTAATGGTCGGGCAAGCCGACGGCTATCACGATCGAAGGGATATCGCCGCACACCAAATGTGGGCAACATGATGACGAAGTGGCAAGCGGGGAGGCTGGTCATGTGCCTCCTTATCCTCATGACGAGTCTGTCGAACGCATGGGCAACATCAAACGACACGCCTGGCAATGACGGACCGTCACTGGAAGAGACGGTGGCCTTCATCAAAGACACGTGGGACGCATGTGCAACGATGCACAGTGGTTTGCAACTTATGGTGGCTAAGGACGGATCCCGCTGGCACATGGATAGAATGGCGAAGGTTGACGTGATTATTATGCCTCCGTCATCCCTCAAAATTATCACACGTCTGAATGAACGGAGGAAGTTGAGCGGAATATTCGCACTCCAATCGCCGGCAGAAATGATTCAGGAGTTTGACTTGAGCGCCTTGTCTCCTCACGTGAGCCCGGAGCGAGAAGGTGAGAATATTTTTGGAGTCCGGCTACGCTGTGCGCGCGGCGCCTGTGTAACGGAATGGCTAGCGTCTCTCGCAATACCTGGCAAAACCATGCACGAACTCAAAACCGGCAAAGTGGCCGTCACAAATCTTGAGGAGCTTGTGTATGAGGATCGCGCCCCAAAAGACAAACCGGGAGAAAAAAAGGGGGAGGCGTATATCCCCGTCTGTGACATGGCAACCTTAGACAGCCTTTCGAAAGCCTTTAACCACGCCATCATCAAAGCTGGCGGAAAGAAGCCGCTGTTTTAGTACGCGGTATAGTTGCAGCATTGAACAATTCCTGCCTTGATTTTCGTTCATCTGCCTGTGTAGTCTCCCCACATGTTGCGATGCCGGTGTTCGAATCACGTGGGTATAGTTTCAATTCCTGCGAGTTCAGGAGACAAGTGCCGCTATCTCCACATATTTCCACTGGGTTAAGATTTTGCGGATTCCATCAACCATTCCGCTAAAGCTGGATAGATCAGTGGTGGAATATTATTTACTGTAACCCTATGCGTGAAAGAGGTTATGCCGTGCAGTGGTTGTGCCGATATAGAAAATATCCGCCGATTGGAGCGGTATACTTTGAACAGAAGAAGCGGTTTGCCTGGACGAGACAATGTCCCTGTTGTGGAAGACCACTTGAGAAGACGGATCCAATGAGTCCGTGGGTCTGTGAATGTGGATGGCGCAGTCAATGAATCGAGCAAGAAGAGGGAGGTACCATGATCCCCGTTTTGCACGACGTGAGGGCAGCATTTTTTCTGATTATCGCCCTAGCCATGCTGTTGTTCATCTGTGCGTTGGCTGGCTTAGGCACAGTGCTGCAACCGGTCCGTTGGTCTGACCGAAAAGGGTATCGTTGAGCAAGGTCTGGTCCGTTTGAGCCGGCAGTGTTGCTTGCTTGACCTCTCCTCTTGGTGTTTTCTCGTTCCTAGTTTTTCTATCTAGTCCAAGAATCCTCCTTCCCGGCCGGTCGTTCGAACAATATTTGAATTTATTAGCCATTCTGTCCTTCATCAGCTACCCTCTTGCTAAAGCATCCCTTTTCAATAGCGGTGCTATATTTGTTTGGAAAGGGAACCGGCGAGCATCGCAGACTATCGTGCATTCTATGAATTAATTGAGTCGCTGGAACGTCATATGGAGGAGAAGGAGCATGCATCGACTCATTATGAAGTCCGGAGCTGTGGCGGTGATGGGATTAGCCTTGTTGTCGAACCAAGGTTGTAACACGAAGTGGCTCCAATCCGACGGTGAAGGGAAAGCCGGGAGCGAAAGTTCGAAGCTTCCCAATATGTCGAGAGGAGGCTCAAATGGTGAATTGAGCGGTTTCTCGCGTAATGCGCCAGAGGAACGACTTACGCAAAGCGGATATTCGACGGCGCTGAAGCCGTCAGGGTTCAGCGTACGTCAGCGTGCCGAACTGACAAAAGAAGAAACGGCTGCAGTAGAGGCGGGTTTACAGGATGTTTTCTTTGGTTATGATCAGTGGACCCTGTCGGATGCCGGCACGGAAACACTCAATCAAGACGCCGTTTATCTGAAGGATCATCCAGGCGCTCTGTTGAAAATTGAAGGGCATTGTGACGAGCGAGGCACCGCCGACTACAACATGGTGTTAGGCGACAAACGCGCCAAAGCTGCTCGGAACTACCTTACGGAAGTCGGAGTAAACCCTAAGCAGCTAACGATCGTGTCATATGGCAAAGAGCGTCCCTTTTGCTTTGATCGGGATGAAGCCTGCTATCAACAGAATCGCCGCGGCCACATGCTTCTGACGAACAAGAAATAAGGGATTTCATGGTCGGACGTCATCCGCGTGAAGCACAGGATCCTTCCTGACCCCGAAAGATCTATCGCGTCTTTCAGATCGTAAACTTGTGAGGAAGAATCTACATTGAAAAAGCTCGCTTCTTTCTTCAAAACAGAAACCGTCGATCACACTCCGTCAAAGCCTCGGCCACAGGACCGACGTGTCCAACCTAGATTCACGGCGCAATTTCGCAGCACCTTTTCGGGTCAGAGGCAGGAAGGACAGGGGCGAACCTTGGATGTATCTGCCGGCGGTTGTAAAATCGAAAGCGGCATGAAAGTGGAGCAAGGTGCGAAGTTCGAATGCCGTCTCCACATTCCAGGCCTTAGTTGGCCGTTGCGGATCGACGAAGCCACTGTGCGTTGGATTGATGACAAGAGTTTTGGAGTGGCGTTTTCGCGTATCACTCCAGAAGAGTTTGCGAAGCTCAAGACGGTACTCTCTGAACTTGAACAGGACGAGTAGATTCCCCTGGTCTACAGCACACACACTTCCACCCTCGTAAGCATTTCTTGAAGAGTCGCTCGGCGGGATCGCGTCGACCTTGCGTTCCATCTGTGTGCCTAAGCGATTTCCACAGATGCTATCCTGAACACGGTTGACATGGCTATCGTAACTGTCAGAAAGTACGGAATAGTCGATGCCTGAATCTAAAATCTCGGCATGAGGAGAGAGAAAGGAGTCGGGAGTGGAACAGAGGTATGCAATTACCGTGAAGTTTTTGGTCGATGCCGATTCAGCCGAAGATGCTGAAGAGATGGTCGAAACCGCCTGTGAAAAAGCGTCGGCCTCATTCCCAGAAATGAGTTACGAAGGGATTGAGGATATTGAGGAAGAAGAAGAGGAGTAGCCAGTCTTCGTCTGCTGAAAGAGTCCTACAATTCGCTTGGCCCATCACGCAATGGACGACGAACTACGAGCGACCTTACCTGAGAAGGAAGTCGCTATTCTTGCAGGCGGCTGTTTTTGGTGCCTTGAGGCTGTGTATGATCAGGTCAAAGGTGTGGAGTCCGTCGAGTCTGGGTACATCGGTGGCAACCTCGATCACCCTACGTACGAAGCTGTGTGTGGGGGACAGACCGGCCATGCCGAAGCCGTGCGGATCACCTTTGATTCTCGGCTGATCACCTATAAAGAGCTGCTTGAGATCTTTTTTGCCGTTCACGATCCAACGACACCCAATCGGCAAGGAAACGATAAGGGAACCCAATACCGTTCGGCGATTTTCTTCTGTGACGCAACACAGCTCCGCACAGCCGAGGCCTTGATCAAAACCCTAACTGAAGAGAAGCTGTACAGTGCTCCGATCGTCACCCAAGTCGTCCCGGCTGGGCAATGGTATGAGGCGGAGCCCTATCATCAGGAATATTTTGTTCGAAATCCCTTCCAAGGTTACTGTCAGGTTGTGGTGGGTCCAAAAGTCGCCAAGTTTAGAAAGCAGTTTGCTTATCGTCTAAAAATTTAAGCCGTGCCCACTCATCGGCTGAACAATCCCACCAAAATCTCTCGTACCGTCCCAAAGATCGCCGGCTTCTGGAATACTTGATGTGTTTTCAGCAGTACCTCGGCATGCACGGGGCAAAAAGGCCATTCGCCGGCTGGGTTGCCCTGGACATGTGCAATGATAGAGCCGTCTGTGTCGATGTTGAGCAGGCGAACGACTATGAGAGGACTGTTCGGATCAAGTAAACAAGTATTGTCTTTAGCCTCTCGGCCTGCCGCTGTATGACGAATTTGAACGTGCTGTTGCCCCTCTGAGAACACAGTATCCCCCTCCCGTATAGGTCCGGTTGGCGCCCAGGAATACAGAACCAGCGGAGCCAGCAGAATGATGATGACGGCAACGCCGATCGACCAGAGTGGAGGCTCAGCTCTATTATTCTCATCGTTTGTAGGGGCTGTAGGCATTTCCTGATCCACTCTTCCCATTAATGAGGACCGAGTGTGGCCAGTGCTATGGATTTTGTGAGACGTGGCGGCACTCTCTCGTTCTTGTCTCATCAGCGACTAAGGAAAAGTTAACACTCCTGTAATACTGCGGTTACCCTCTCGCAATCCTGCGCGATTACAACGGAGCCGACAGCAATGGTTACCTTAACCAGGGAGGAACCCCATGATACGACCATCTGGGAAAACGATCGCGCTTGGATTTGTTGTGCAGTCCGCTCTTTATCTTGTCTGCTTTGCTGAGCCATCGTCGGCTGAGCTGAGCGATCCATTCACCGTTGGAGGTACGAATTCAGAATTGGCCCATTATAGCTCGAAGAAGCAGGTCGCAGGTGCGTTCAAAGTTCAAAGTTCAGAAGCGCTGTATCCATTGCTCACCCGCCTCAGTGCTGATTTCCAGAGGTTTCAGCCGAAGGTGAACATCGATTTGAAAAAAGGAGGCCCGAAAGCGGTTTCCGAGTTTCTGCAGCCTCCGCTCAGCAAGACCGGCAAGATCATGATGATAGACGATCGGGGATCCAGCTTCCAACTCCTGGCTACAACGCATCAGCTCTCTGACGCCGAAGTGAAAGAATTCGTCGCTCAACATGACTATGAACCGACTACCGTCCCTGTGGCCGTCGATGCCGTCGCGCTGTATGTGCACAAGGAGAACCCGCTGCCTGGTCTGACTCTGGACCAAGTCGATGCCGTGTTCTCATCCACGCGGAAACGAGGATTCAAGACAGCCATTTCCCAGTGGGGAGAACTTGGGTTGGCAGACAACTGGAGGGAGGCGCCTATTCAGCTCCATGGCCGTGATAGACGATCAGAAGCTCGGGCCACTTTTCAAGAACACGGGCTTAGCGGCGGTGAATTCAAATCGAGCGTGCAGGAACATCATGGAGCGGCGTCAGTTGTCTTCAATATCGATCGTGACCCAATGGGAATAGGCTACAGCGGACTGGGCTTGCATGCGTCGAATGTACGAGCCGTCCCAATTGCGGAGAAGGAAGGGATGCCGTTTGTATCACCATCTCGAGAGACGGTCATTGATCAGACCTATCCATTGCGACATGGGTTGTATCTGTACTTCGACAAGTCGCCCAAGACGTCTTTGCCTGAGGCAGTCCAGGAATTCTTAACCTTCATCATGAGTCGGGAAGGGGAAGAGACCATACTGAAGGCAGGTTTGTTTCCTTTACCTGCCAACCAGGCAGAGAACAGGACCATTGCCTTCGGCGTGCCCACCGGACGAATACCGCCGATGAATCCCTAACGCGTCTATCAAGAACGATTTAAGTTCGAGTTTGAACGGCCAGACAGGATTTCCACTCGGGAGGAATTTGTATGAGAGGACGGTACGGTGCGGCATACACTGTCCATATGATGCTCGTTGTCGCGTGTAGTGCAGCATCCATTGCATTAGCCCAGGAATCTTCAACCCACCGAAGTCCATCACCGCTTCCGACAGTAGTTGCCCAACAGGTCGAATCAGGACCTGGAAACCAAGAACAACCGTCGACTGGCCAGGCCACACCGGGCGGGATATCCCTGGAAGATCTTCTCCTCCAAAAAGGTACGATTACCAAGGATGAGTGGCTCCGGATTCGTGCAGAGCAGGAATACAAAGCTGCGGACCAAACACGACGGTTGGACAACTTAGAGGACTGGAAGAGTCAAACGGAACTGCTTCCGATGCTGCGTGACAAGGTCAATTTCGGTCTGAACTCGTTGCAATTTCGGTATGGGCACGTCAATGCACATGTTCCGGAAGGACAAAGCCAAGACAGTTTCTCTATCCGTCGGGCAGAGCTGATTTTCTGGGGAAAGCTCAGTGACTATCTTCCCCGCTGGCACATGCTGATGGAGTTCCAAAGTTCCGGTTTCTCGAACAACACCCCCTTGTCCGGTGCATCAACTCCGAGCGTCGCAACTATCTTTCGCGAAGCCTATATCGATGTGCGTCCAGTCCAAGCATGGGCGCCCAATCTCAACATCATCAGGATGGGGACTTTCCGTATGCCATTCGGCATCTTCACTGAGACGTCCGGAGGTCTCCGGGACATCATCAATTCTCCCTATTTGACTGCGGTGGGAGGCGGTGGTGGACCAGGGCAGAATAGGAACGGCACCGGCGGCGCCATCGAATTTCTTCAGGAACGTGATTTATTCGTCGACGTTCGAGGGAAGGTGCTGAACCGACTCGAGTATGTGGTCGGTATCATGAATAACAATAACTTTCTAGCGAATGGGATCGGCAGCACCACGTCGGGAATCGGGGGAGCCAATCAACCTAAGGCGGTGTATACCCGCATCAGGCTGTTCGGAGACGATGTCTCGTTTATTAGCTTCAACATGATTCAGGGGACTTCGAATAACGCCGGCACGCTCATTAATGGTCGTGGTAAAGGCCACTTTGACCGCTATGGCGTAGATTTTCGCTACAACCCGAAGTTCTTGCCCGGGTTCATGGTTTATGGAGAATACTGGCAAGGACATGACGGCTCGAATGCGACCACGGTAGGGACGGCAGCAAATGGCGCCTGTCTTGATACTTGCGGCGGCTCCGGTGCGCCAGGGGTGCAGCGACGCACATGGTACGTGCTGGCAAAGTACCTCTTTACAGAAGGGCCGCTCGAAAACTTTGAGCCGGTCTATATGTATGAGGAATTCGATCCTAATACCAGACTGTCGAACGATCTTTACACGAGGCATATCGCCGGGCTAACCTATTATTTTGAAAATTTCCCGCCGAAAATGCAGTCTAAAATCCAGTTTAACTATGAGTTCCGACACCATTCGGGATTGGGACCAGGCATCGCGCTCAATGCTGCTAACGACCCCTTCGCGCAGAATGCGTTCTTCTTACAATGGCAGTTGCGGTACATGTAATGCGTAAGGAGGTGAATGTGAAAGTTGTTGCCGGTCTTCTCGCCTTATCATTGCCGGCGGCGAGCGCCTGTACTCCCACACACCAGGTGTTTCCCCCAAAAGTTATGGAAAACATCGACCGCGATTTCGATTTCTCCCGGTGGCGTATGGTGACCGATGGGGCTGAACCGAAAAAGGTGCAGCTTGGTGGGAGGATTGTGCAATCTCAGGCGTCCGCCGACACTGTGACCATTGTCGTGGCTCAGTTGCCCATTGTCGAGCACCCGGCTTATGGACCAAAGGAGAACAGAAGGGATAATGGAGAATTCGCTATCATCTATCGGGGGAAAGTAGAGGCCTCGGACCTCCAGCTTGGCAATCGAGTGATGGTGGTGGGGACAACTCTTCCTTGGGAAGTCGTCACTATCAATGATTCCTCTCGGAGGCTTCCCCTCGTGGCGGCTCAATGTCTTCATTTCTGGAACACGCAGGGGCGAGAGATTGCAGATTTTCCATTCTTTGAAGCAGGATATGTAACGCTGAGGCAAGAGACTGTGTGTACAAAGAATCCATAATTGCGGCGCACTCGATTTAAGGTTGATGTTGGTAATTATCAGTTTGAAAAATCGACGATCGGTCGGGCATCGTTCAATCCTTACGGCGACCATTTCTTGCATGATATGCCTGATCATCGCAATTGGGAATCTCTCGGGCTGTGCCCTCTTTGGCCATGAGCGATTGGTATATGACCGAGAGGGAATCCGGATCGCTTTGGAAGCAGATCCCACAGTCCGACAATCCGTTTCCAGGAGTCTCAACAATCACCCGATCGATCTGACTGCAAAAGATCTCGAATCGCTTCTTCAACCCATTCAGGTCAGCGGCTATAGCGGCACCCTCGTTGGTCTCATGACCAATCCACAACCCGTACCTGTGTTCACACCCAAGGAATTGTCGGCCATCTCGGAACATCTCGCCACGGCATTTCAGGAGGCGAAGCCCACGGAGCGGGTATTCTTCTCGTTGCCGAAGCCGGGCATAACCTATAGCGAGGCTCGCACAGTCGGATACTTGTTCTTTCGTGGTCCCTACCTCCATATGGTTCTGACTGACCATTCTTCGATCATTCCTACCGATACCGGAGGGGGAGGAGATTACAAAGATGTTCGAGATACCAAAGGCATGAAACTGTGGGTGACCGGTCCTGCTCGCGCGGCAACCGTTCCGGATCTCGAAGAGCCGCAATGGGCGCACTTCGAAAAGGTTCATATTTCTCTCGATGTCAATCGAGTGCTGGCTCGGAAAGAACACGTTCCGGCTGCGTCTATGAATCAAGCGGGAGCAGAGGTGCCAACCCTTCTACCTGCCGCAGTGCCATCAGAAAGCCGTCGGGGCAGTGCCTCGCCTGAGGATCTGCAACTCCAAATTCGAGAACTCTCCGGTGCCAATGAAGAGCTCAAAATTCGGCTTGATGAACAGAATAAGCGTACACAGCAGTTGCAAGATCAGATAGAACAGTTGCGCCGTGAACTTCCTCCGTCCAAATCCAAGGGGAAATCCTTCAAACCGGTTCCTGAGCAGTAAGCCTTCCTATTCTCTGCTGATACATCATTTGGCTGTTTCCCACTCCGCAGTCTTCGCCGCGCGCCCATTCCTAATGAAAAAAGCGGGCACAAAGTTAACACGCAATTAACATATGTGTGACAACATCGGAATGGAGGAGTCTTACCCTGAGAGCCGCGAGGTGGCCTCGCGTGTGCCACTCCCGATTGAATCAGAACAATACAACGAAGGGGGATCTTATGCTTGCCATCCGTAAAGTCGTTCGGGATTATGGTGGTAGTTGCGAGCGTCTTCTTTCCAAGCACTCATTCGACTCCCCACTCTCGCAGGAAGAAGTGGCATTTATCCAATACTACATGGGTGAGATGGGGAAAAGATTTGACGGCTTATTTTCAAAACTAGAGGTCAGTGGGGAAATGTCACGGAACTGAATGAGTGCATTATTACGCTATCTGAACCAAAGGGGGAGAGAATGCTGATTCTGCAATACTTGCGGAGTATGATCGTAGCCAGCGTATGGGCGACGTTTGTTTTAGCAAGTCATCCAGCTCATGCCGATCAATTGGCCATGATCATCAAGGTTGATGGCTCCAGTACCGTGTATCCCTTAACCGAAGCGGTGGCGGAAGAATTTCAGAATGCCAATCGCGGGAAGATTCGAGTGACCGTCGGTATTGCGGGGACAGGCGGCGGGTTCAAGAAGTTTTGTCGAGGCGAGATCGATATCGCCGATGCGTCCCGCCCCATTTTGAAGGAAGAAATGGCTCTCTGCCAGAAGAACGGTATCACCTACTATGAGTTGCCCATTGCTTTCGATGCCCTGACGGTGGCCGTAAGTCCAATGAACACCTGGGTGACTTCGATGACGATTGAGGAGTTGAAGAAAATCTGGGAACCGGCGGCACAAGGCAAAATCACCAAATGGAACCAAGTTCGCTCGGATTGGCCCGACGCCCAGCTCGTTCTTTTCGGGGCCGGTTCAGATTCAGGAACCTTTGACTACTTTACAGATGCGGTTGTGGGGAAAGCCAAGTCCAGTCGCGGGGATTACACCGCCAGCGAGGACGACAACGTGTTGGTTCAAGGGATTGAGAGGAACAAGAATGCATTAGGGTATATCCCGTTTGCCTACTATGCCGCGCAGATGAAAAAGCTCAAGGCAGTCGCCGTGACAGGCAAGAATGGAGCGATATTTCCTAGTGTGGAAAGTGTGGTGAACGGCAGTTATCAGCCGCTTTCACGTCCTCTTTTCATCTATGTTAGTGAGCGTTCGGCTAAACGTCCGGAAGTGAGACAATTCATCGAGTACTATCTCGCCGAAGGTCCCAAGCTGATCGCAGAAGTCCGATATATTCCATTGGATGACAAGGCGTATGGGATGGCCCGTGAGCGATTTCAAAAAGGTCTTGTAGGAACCGGCTTTGGCGGTGAACCCGAAGTCGGACTGCCGGTTGAAGAGATTATGAAGCGCTCCCCAAAGCAATAGGTAGCACCCACGTTTGACTTGCATCGAGGGATACAGGAAGGATACAGGAAAAGGTTGGCTGTTCATGAATAAGTCTCTAGCGGCTGTGCGGGAAATGATTCGTATCAGCGAACCAGTCATAGTAGAAGCAACCGCTCGGCGTCGGACTCAACACCGGCGAGAACAAGCGATCGAAAGCGGGCTTTGCCTTGCCGCGTTGATGTCGGTAGCTGCCACGGTTGCGATTCTCACTGTGCTCTTGTGGGAATCACTCGGGTTCTTCAAGGCCGTGTCGCTCACGGACTTTTTAACCGATACATTGTGGACACCACTCTTTGATGATGCCCACTATGGAATCCTGCCCCTGCTCGCCGGGACGGTAGTCACCAGCCTGGTCGGTCTGCTCGTGGCGATTCCCGTGGGGACGGTGTCGGCGATCTATCTCTCGGAATTTGCCTCGTCTCGCTTGCGAGAACTCATCAAGCCGGTGTTGGAACTGCTCGGAGCGGTACCGACGGTCGTGTATGGGTATTTTGCACTTCTCGTGGTCACGCCCGCTCTGCAGAAGCTTTGGCCGGACCTCCCAGGCTTCAATATGCTGGGCCCGGGAATCGTCATCGGCATCATGATATTGCCTCTCGTTATTTCTCTGGGTGAGGATGCGATGCGGGCTGTGCCCATGGTGTTGCGGGAAGGATCCTATGCGACGGGAGCGACACGTCTTCAGACAGCTTGGCGTGTGGTAGTCCCGGCAGCCACTTCCGGTCTTGTAGCGGCCTATGTGCTCGGAGTCTCGCGTGCCGTCGGGGAAACGATGGTGGTAGCGATCGCAGCCGGACAAAATCCACATCTCACGTGGAACCCCATGGAGCCTGCAGCCACCATTACGGCTTATATCGTGCAAGTGGCCCTCGGTGATCTTCCTCATGGCAGCATCGGCTACCAGAGCATTTTCGCTGCCGGGCTCATCCTTGCGGTGATGACGTTTACCTTCAATATGCTGGGCCATGTCATGCGAAAACGGTTCCGGGAGGTGTATTGATGTTGAGACGCCGCAAGCTTGCGGAAACGTTATTCAAGGCCGTGGGGATCTGTTCCCTCGCTCTTGGGATCGGAACGCTGGTGTTGTTGTTCGGCGCGCTCATCGTTGAAGGGGCCAGCCGAATCGACTGGCAATTTCTCACATCCTTTCCGTCTCGTCGCGCCTCACAGGCGGGTATTCTTCCTGCGTTGGTCGGCTCGAGTTTGATCATGCTGGTCACGGCCGTGGTGGGCATCCCCGTGGGGGTCGCTGCGGCCATTTACTTGGAGGAATATGCCCGCAAGACGTGGCTGACGGAGTTGATCGAGGTGACGGTGACGAATCTGGCCGGCGTGCCATCGATTATATTTGGCCTCCTGGCGTTAGGGTTTTTCGTCTATATTCTAGGTCTGGGGGCGAGCATTCTGACGGCTGGTCTCACCTTGGCTCTGCTCATTCTTCCCGTCGTGATCGTGACGACACGAGAGGCCATTCGCGCGATTCCGGTGCAGATCCGCGAAGCGGCCTTTGCTTTGGGTGCGACCAAATGGCAGACGGTCTCAGATCACGTGTTGCCCTATTCCGCGTCAGGGATCCTGACCGGGATCATCCTGGCCTTGAGTCGGGCGATCGGAGAGACGGCACCCATCGTGACGATCGGCGCCCTCACCTTTATCGCCTTTCTCCCCCCGGCCCCCGTTACGACGGAACCTCCGTTTATTTCGTTCGAGTGGTTGATGTCTCCCTTCACGGTCATGCCCATTCAGATGTTCGCATGGGTTTCAAGACCGGGCGAAGACTTCGCGAGCAATGCGGCGGCTGCAGGATTGTTGCTGGTCTGCATGACCCTCGGAATGAACGGCTTGGCCATTTACGTACGTTATCGCATGCGCAAGCGTATCGCTTGGTAATATGGATCTCATGGAGCTACGACGTATCGACTTACCCGAGGATCGGGTTTTGCCTAAGCCTCTCAAGGCCGAGGCCCGCAGCTTGAGTTTTTCCTATGGGAGTCGACCGGCATTGAAGAATTTGTCCATCCCCATCGCCGAATACAAAATCACGGCATTGATCGGACCGTCTGGTTGCGGAAAGTCCACCTTCCTCCGTTGTTTTAACCGGATGCACGATCTCTACCCTGGGACCTGTTACGAGGGAGAAATCTTGCTCTACCCGGATGGCCGCAACATCCTGGCTCGCGAGGTGGACCCAATTGAGGTGCGCATGCGGTTGGCCATGGTATTTCAAAAACCTAATCCTTTCCCCAAATCCGTCTATGAAAATGTTGCTTATGGACTAAAGGTTCGCGGAGTTAGGGATCGGCGAATCTTGGATGAGAAGGTCGAACAGGCGTTGCGAAGTGCGGCATTATGGGAAGAGGTCAAGGATCGATTGTCGGCACAAGCAACATCCCTGTCCGGCGGCCAGCAGCAACGTCTCTGTATGGCCCGCGCCCTGGCGACCGACCCGGAACTGCTGCTCCTGGATGAGCCGACGTCGGCACTCGACCCGATTGCCACGGCCAACATCGAGGAACTGTTGCTCGATCTCAAGCGCCGCGTGACCATTCTGATCGTGACGCATAACATGCAGCAAGCAGCGCGGGTGTCGGATTGGACGGCTTTCATGTATCTTGGTGAACTCGTCGAGTTCGGCCTCACGAAGCAGCTGTTCACGAATCCATCAAGGAGACAGACCGAAGACTATATCACCGGACGATTCGGGTAATTCGTATGATTCAGCGGCATTTTGACGAAGAGCTTGCGGAACTCAAGACCAAATTAGCTCGGATGGCCACACTGGCCGAGGACCAGATCGACAAGGCGCTGACGGCACTGGTCACGCGCGATTCCGCCTTGGCCTGCCGAGTGATCGAACGAGACCACAAGGTGAACGCTCTCGATGTGGAGATCGACGAGGCCTGTATTGAGTTATTGGCACTCCATCAACCGGCTGCCCACGACCTACGGCTCGTCACGACGGCCATGAAAATCTCCACCGAGCTCGAGCGGATCAGCGATCTTTCGGAGAATATCTCGGAGCGCGCGATCGAGCTGAATGAAGAACCGCAGCTCAAGCCGTACATCGATATTCCGAGGATGGGAACCCTCGCAAGGGTCATGGTGAAGGAAAGCATCGACGCGTTCATCAAAGAGGATTCCAAGCTCGCTCGGAAAGTGCTGGTGGATGACGATCTGGTCGATGATCTGATGGAGCAATTATTTCGCGAGCTGCTCTCCTTTATGATGGAAAACCCGCATACCATTTCACGTGCGATTCGTTTGAGCTTCATCGCCAAGTATCTTGAGCGGATGGCTGATCATGCGACCAACATCGCCGAGCTGGTCGTCTATCTCGTGGAAGGCAAGATCATCCGCCACACGTCGCCATCGGTTCCGTTGTAACGCCCCGAATTCATTCCCGTTCGGAATGCATGCGATCAGATGCATGAATGCCCGATTGTTTGAAATGCCCTACCCCCTGTGTTAGCATCCACCGCATGGGTGCCACCACCTCGGCTAAGCGGAGAGAAACCCGCCGTGCCTCATCCCCATCTCCCCCTTCTCATATTCAGCGCGAAGTGATCGGCGTAATGTTGATCGCGTTGAGCTTGCTTATGTTCTTGAGTCTGCTGTCGTTTGTGCCCGGGGAGGCCACGAATGTGGCCTCCGGTGTCCCGACGGCCGACCCGCCTCGCAATCTCATTGGTTCATTTGGTGCACTGCTGGCAGGTGGATTCTTTTATGGTATCGGTGGAGCGGCCTATCTCGTTCCCTTGCTGCTGGGGCGGTTGGGATTTCGCTGCTTCTCCCAGGCACCGGTGAGTCTCAGACTGCGGACGGCCGCCAGTTCCCTTGCTTCCGTATTCTTCTTGAGTGCCTTTCTGCATCTTGAAACGATGGGGGTTCCGACGCTGACCAGCGGAATGATTTCCCGAGGGATGGCCGGTGGTGTCGTCGGCCAGACAATCGCCGAGGGACTCCGTGCCGTCTTTGCCGGAACGGGAGCCCATATTCTGATCATGACGGGACTCCTGATCTCTCTTCTGCTGACCACTCCTCTATCATTGGCTGAAGCCGTGCGTCGAATGCCGGAACGTTGGGCCACTCTCCGTGAAGGACTGTCCGCAGTGATGCCTGAGCGATCGATTGAAGTCCAGAAGGAGATCGGCAATCGACGGTCACGAGGGAGGTCTTCCAGGTCGATGGCTATTACCCTGGAAGAGGAGTCGGCTGCCGAGAGGGTCGAGGACTCATCATTGCTACCATCCCCGGCTCCGCCGGCTCCGATCATCCAGCCATTTTCTGTCACAATACCAACCCCGGAAACGCAAACGGCGGAGTCGGATGTGGTTGTTCCGACAGCTGAGTCCGGAGACTACCAGTTGCCTGACCCGGAGATGCTGTTAAGCGATTCCTCCGGACCGATGGATCGGATGTCGGATGAAGAGTTAAAAGCACAGTCCGAGGTCTTGTCACGAGCATTGATGAGTTTCGGCATCGAAGGCATCGTGACGGAAGTGAGGCCCGGCCCTGTCGTCACGATGTATGAATTTGAGCCGGCGCCCGGCACGAAAGTGGCCCGCATCGTGAATTTGGCCGATGACCTTGCGTTGGCTCTCAAGGCGACGAGTTTACGAATCGTTGCGCCGTTGCCGGGAAAATCAGTGGTCGGGATCGAAGTGCCGAACCGGTCGCGGGAGACGGTGTCGCTGAAGGAAGTCGTCATGAGCGATGCTTTTCGTCGGGCAAGATCCAGATTGACGCTGGCGTTGGGCAAGGATATCTTCGGCGCTCCGATGACCGCCGATCTGAAGACAATGCCGCATCTCTTGGTAGCCGGTGCGACTGGTGCCGGGAAGAGTGTCAGTTTGAATACGATGTTGCTCAGTATTCTCTTTTCCGCCAAGCCCAGTGAAGTGAAGCTCCTGCTCATTGACCCAAAGATGCTCGAGTTTCAATCGTACGAGGGCATTCCTCATCTGTTGCGACCGGTCATTACGGAGCCCAAATCAGCCGCGAGAGGGCTGGGGTGGGTCGTCGCTGAAATGGAACGACGGTATAAACTGCTGGCTGAGGCCGGCGTACGGAATATCGATGCATACAATCGAAAGGTTGCCGGTTTGCAAGAGGTGCGTCCTGAAAATAATCCGGCAGGCATCGAGCACCTTCCGATGCGGTTTCTCTCCGAAGAAGAGCGCCTCTCTGCCGGTGAAACATCGATCGCCGAGGGTGAGCGGGGCTGCATGCAGCCAAAACCGACGCCGCCGGAACCGCTGCCTTTTATCATCGTCATGATCGATGAGCTGGCGGACCTGATGATGGTGGCCCCCAAAGATGTGGAGGACAAGATCGCCCGACTCGCGCAGATGGCACGGGCGTCGGGCATTCATCTGGTGCTGGCCACTCAACGCCCATCCGTCGATGTGCTGACCGGCTTGATCAAAGCGAATTTCCCGGCGCGGATCGCGTTTCAAGTCTCTTCGAAGACCGACTCACGAACCATTCTCGATGCGAACGGAGCGGAAGCTCTGCTCGGCCGCGGCGATATGCTGTACCTGGCCTCCGGCACAGGACGTCTCGCGCGTCTGCATGGGTCTTTTGTATCGGACGACGATGTCCGTTCAGTCGTTGAGTTTGTGAAGAAGCAGGCGCTCCCGATCTATAATCAGGAGCTGCAGTCGCTCAAGTTGGAGGAGGCGGCGGAGGAAGAGGCAAAAGACGAAGTGTACGAACAGGCTAAAGAATTGGTCTTGTCGACCGGACAGGCGTCAGCCTCGTTGATTCAGCGCCGACTGCGGGTCGGCTATCCTCGGGCGGCGCGCATGATCGAACAGATGGAATCGGAAGGCATTGTGGGGGCGGCGGGTCGTGATGGGCGGCGGGAGGTGCTTGGCCGGCGCGGCCCGGTCGGTGCGGCGGAAGCATGATGCGTTGGTGGCTTGCAGCCCCATTGAGTGTCATGGTTGCCTCGTCGGCCTGGGCGGCAGACGCGTTGATTAATGAAAAAGCGTGGCAGGAAGTTCGCGAAGCCGCCAAACAACTGCAAGCACGGTACGAGAAAACAAAAGACCTGCAAGCCGACTTTTCTCAGAAAACGAAGATTGAGGGGTTTGAGCGACCGGTGACGTCGTCGGGCAAGGTATATATCAAAAGGCCCGGCCGCTTACGGTGGGACTATGTGGATCCGGCAACCGAGCAAATTTATGTGAACCAGGATGATGTGAAGGTGTATGTTCCCGAGCATAAGCAGGTCCTGGTCGGCAAACTCACACAAATGGCTGCTTCCAAAGCGCCGTTGGAATTGTTGCAGGGAGCGGCCAAATTGGAGGAGTCGTTTGAGATTGAGCCCACCACGGGAAAAGACCGGGGAGTCGGTGGCACGCCGCTTATCACGCTGATTCCCAAAGCCAAGGAACAGGAATCCACCCAGAATCTTCAAAAGATCATTGTGGAGGTCTTTCCTAAGACCTATTTTATCCGCACGGTGTCACTCTATGAGGTCAGCGGCAACGTTGCCGTCTTTGAATTTTCAAACTTGAAACCCAACCTGGGATTAGGTAGTGAGGTGTTCGACTTTAAGACGCCGTCGGATGTAGAAGTCGTGAGGGCTCCGGTGTTGAATGGGCCGTAGGGTTGTGCGCGAACGGGAGATAGTTCGACCGAGGACAAATCTCATGAAGAGCGTGACGGACACGGTCGATCAAGCCGTCGCAGCCTTGGACGTTGATCGTCTTCACCGGGAATATTGGGAGCAAAACGAGTTCCTGGTGATCAAACAATTCTTGCCCCGTGCCTTCGTAGAGGACGTGTTTGTTCCCCAGGCCCAGGGTGTGAAAGCGGAGCTCAATCGAAACTTTATTCCCGGCCACAAGAAAGGCGGGAGCGTCAGCTATTATACCGTGCAAGAAAAAGCTCCCCGCTTTATCGACCTCTACCAGTCTGAGTCGTTCCGGACATTCCTGAACCGGCTGGTGGATGCGAAGCTGATGTTCTGTCCGGACAACGATCCCCATTCTTGCGCCCTCTACTACTACACTGAACCGGGCGACCACATTGGGTTCCACTACGATACGTCATACTATAAGGGCGCTCGGTACACGATCTTGATGGGGCTTGTCGATCGATCAACTCAGTGCAAGTTGGTGTGCGAACTCTTCAAAGACCACCCCACCAAGCAGCCGCGTCATCTTGAGCTTGTCACTGAACCGGGAGACATGGTGATTTTCAATGGGGACAAGCTCTGGCATGCGGTCACGCCTCTTGGGGAAGGCGAGGAGCGGATCGCACTCACGATGGAATATGTCACCAATCCGGAGATGGGCACCATTAAGCGGCTCTATTCCAACCTCAAAGACTCCTTCGGCTATTTCGGCTTCGCCACGGTCTTCAAGCGGGCTCTGGGCTTGAATCGGCCCAAGTGATGAAATTTGCTCTGGGCTTGATGACCGTCCTAATTCAACTCACTGTTTAAGACGTCGCCGTGCCGACGGCCCGGTGAAGGATCCCGCATAACTCTCTTCTCTTCCACGGTTTGGCCAAGCGAGCATACGGGCGCAGAAGCCCTAGATTCCTATTTGAAGCCGATAAGATGATCACGGGAAGTGAAGGATGAGAGACTTGGAGCTTCTCCAAAATCGAGCAGCCGTCTCCGTCCGGTAATTCGAGATCAAGGAGGACTGCATTGTAAATATTCTGTTCTATGGATAAGAAAGCCTGGCGACAGGTCTGTACACAGTCCACTTGAAATCCCTCGAACTCAAGCAGATCTTGCAACGCCATTGCAATATCCGGCTCATCTTCGACAACCAACAGGGAATGCAACATTTTCAGTTCGACCTTGGCGTCCGAATGTGGGTTCTGTTCTTGATCCGGCTGTAACACACGCTGCGGAGGAGTCGTCTCGCCTTCCAGAGAGGAGAGGGCCGCCTGAATTGGCCCGCTCGATTTTGCACCAATGGCATGAGCATCACCAGCCCGGGCTGCCGGTTTCATACATACTCCATTTTGTCCGGTTTCGAGATGGACTAATACCTTGTGGCTTTTACCAGTAGATTAAGCAACATTCATTCCCAGGATGATGGACAAATAAATATGCGTCGATATAGTTGATTCTTCGGAGTATATATGGAAATCAACTGTTGTTAAGGATGTAGAACTGTATCGAACTGATACAATGACTGTCTCGTGTGAGACAGTTTGTCCTGAAGCCTGTCACAAGATGCGACTAGGACTATTGATGCAGGTGTTTCATGGCTGCGGCGCAGAGGACGATGAAGAAACCCATCCAGAGAGCGGCGCGCTGAAAGGGAATGGCTTCATAGGACTCTCCCTCATCGGTCTCATCGTCTGACTTGAAAATGACCGTGTAGAGGAACAGCGTGAGGAGGCCCAGCACGAGAAGAAGTTTTATCATGAAGACCATGAGATACTTGGAGTGGTGTTGCACCCCGCTGCCGGTTTGCGAGACCAAAACCTGATTGACGTAATGGAGGTTCACACCGCCGGTAAACAGCAGGACGATCAGTAGAATGCCGGCGACCTTTTTGTAGTACCGATAAAAAATGTCCGTGATGGGTTTGATCTGATCCCTTGGAACGGCCTTTTGCAGTCCGGGTGTCACCGCCATGACGAGAAATGCCAAGCCGCCAATCCAAATGATCGCCGAGAGCAGATGAAACCAGTGGTTGACGATCGGAATAAGGATATTGAGATCGGTGGTGATACTTTGGAGGGCATCCATGCTCGAACCCCGTTAATCGTGAGCCGTTAAACGTGAATCGAGGAGACTGAAGAATCGAACATTCCAGCTGATACGGTTAACGAATAACGATTAACGGTTAACGTTCAAATTTAAAGACCGGTGCTTCATTGCCGAATCGCTTCTTGCGCAGCTCCTCCATCAATTCGACGGTGATGAGCCGCATATTGTTTTCTCGGGCGTGCTTTTCCACACCTTTTTTGACCATGGCGCGTAAGAAGTAGGGGATACGGCTCAATCTGAGGGCGGAGGCTTCGTCCCATGTGACGTCGGTTTCTTCCAAGACATTGAACGCCACTTTGATTTTCTCGCCGCCTTTCGGGGTGTAGAGACACCACTGATCTTCATCCAGCCAGTCGCCGTGATCAACATAGGGACGTGCGCGGCAACCACCGCAGATGTCGCTATATTCACAGTCGCCACACTTCCCCTTGAGCTGAGGATAGCGGAATGAATTGAAGACGTCCGATCGTTCCCAGAGGTCGACGAAGCTCTGTCGGCGGAGGTTTCCCGCCGACAGCGGCATATAGGGGCAAGGAGTCAACTCGCCGTTCGGCGTCACCCGGGCATAGTTGGTGCCCGCGAGGCACCCGCCTCCCATGTATCCGGTAGCTTTGGTGATCGGCGAGTGAGGATCTTTCTCGTACGCCAACCGTTTGAAGTGCGGAGCACAGCGGGCCCTGACCAGCATGCCTTTGTAATTATCCTGACATTCAACGAGATATCCCAGCACCTCTTCATACTGAGCGGGGGTAATATCAGTCAGCTCTTCGCCTCTTCCCGTACAAACCATAAAGAACACATTCAATACGCGGGCGCCGAGTCGGTGCGCCCAGTCGATGACCTCGGGCAGTTCCCTATAGTTCATCGGCTGAGCGCTAAAATGCACTTGAAATTGGAGTCCATTCCGCTTGCTGGCTTCTATGCCGGCGACCGCCGCTTCCCAGGCTCCCGGCACGCCACGAAAGGCGTCGTGCTTGGCGGCTTGCAACGAATCGATACTGATGCCCACGCCCATTACGCCGATCTCGACAAGGGTCTTGGCCAATTGGTCGTTGATCAGCATTCCGTTTGTCCCGAAGACGACCATAAAGCCGAGTTGGACCGCGTAACGAGCAATGTCGAGGATGTCTGGCCGCACGAGTGGTTCGCCGCCCGTGATGACAAGGAGACAGCCCTTGTTCACCTCCGCGATCTGCGCGATAAGCCGATAGCATTCTTCGGTACTGAGCTCATCGTCTCCACCGGCGGCTTTGGTCGTCGCATCGAGATAACAGTGATCACATTTGAGGTTGCAACGCTTGGTCAGGTTCAGCGCAACGAGGTAGGGTTTGAAGTCGTCAACCGTCCGGCCGTCATGAACTGATGCAGAGTGATCAGTGCTGAGTGCTGAGAATCGCTCAGGCCCAGGCAACATTGGAGAGTTGAGAACGGGAAGTGACTTACCCATGGTTGCTATGGTGCTAAGGTGGGATACTAAATCCGACTTCTGCTTACTGGCTTGTATCGTTCTTTGTCGCTCAGCACTCAGGACTCAGCACTTACGCACTTCCTTTTCCGGTCAGGTCGGCGATCATGTCCTTGAGATTGCCGGTCTTCATAGCTTCCGCCATGTACCCCTTCGCCTGTTCGATGCCTTCATTTGCGACTTCGAGCGTGATCGCGGTCGCTCCGATTTTTGCAGCGTGCTTGAGAATGAGCGCTCTCGTGCAATCCCGCATAAAGCCCTCTGGAGCCCGATCCAGTCTGGCTTGTGCTTCCGCCGTCCAGGTATAGGGTGAGGTGGATTCGACATGGCCGTTCGAACTATTCCCCTTCGTGGCTGCCAGCGTGGTTTCTCCGACTGGCGATGTGCCGGTACCCTTATTGGAAAAAATGGGCGTGTAGTCCTCGGCCGCGGCTTCCTTGATCATCGGCGCCGCATATTCGAGTGTGATGGTCGTCATTCCTAACTTACGCGCGCTCTTTTCGATCCTGGCCTTCGCACGCCTGCGCTGGAATCCGGCCGGTACGGCGCGGATCGCTTCTTTCGCATCCTTGGTCCATTGCATCGGCACGTCGTCATAGGCAACGTCCGTTTCTAACTCACCTTCCGACGTCGCAGCCACTTCGAAAATCTTTTTGTCGACCTGCTTGAACCTTGTCCCGTCCACACCGCACACCGGGCATTTGACAGGAGTCTCTCCTTTTCCGATGTAGCCACACCCATCACAGACAAAATAGGTTTGATCCATACGGTCCAGGTAGGCCTGCGTGGAGGCATTGATCTCTTTCGGTTTCTCCTCAACGATCTGGGTCATGATTCCGCTCAATGTCGGACCCATGAGATCCTTCGTTACAGCCTGGTCGGCCTGCATCTTGTCGCGGTCGATACCCGCCGCGTCCAGGCTGCCGCCGAGCGCCCGCATGGCGTCCATGGCTCCTTTAGGCAAAATATGTCCTACCGCGGCATCCACGACGGTGTTGCTGATGATCGTATGGCCTTTTTCGATGGCATACCGATGAATGGCCGTCTTCGCCACGCCTCGTGCAAAGACCGGGATCTTTTCCATCCTCCGCAGGGCTTCTTCCGTCCAGGCGATCGTGTACTCGGCCTGGGTATCGATCGGAGGCACGTATTTACGATTGGAAATCAGCACATTGCAGGGTGCGCTCCGGAGCAGGTTTTCAGTGTTGCTGCCCACGTCCATGTCGTCGTCGCTGTGGACCCCGATGCGTCCGACGATGAGCAGGGCCGGGACGTCTTTGCGGACATACTGAATGATTTTTTCGAAGGCTTTGCCGTCCAGCAGAGTGGTCTTCAGGTCAGTCTGTTCGGCCTGGGCGATTTCGCGGGAAATGTCCAGATGGGACTGATAGATCTTTGCCAAACCGCTGTCGATGATTTCTTCGTGCAACTTTTCCTGCTCCTTGAAACGAAACACTTTGCCGGCCTCTTCGTTCAGGACCCCGGAAATGCTGTGGAATGCCGCGTAGTGGAAATAGGGATCGAATGCCGAAATCGCCTCCACCGGCATGTTGAGCGCCTTGCCGAGCGCCAAGCCGGTCATCAGTCCGCCGAACGAGTAGGGGCTGCCGTCGACGGCAACGACGATCTTCCCGCCGGTCATCGGCTGAACGTTCTTGATAATCAACATGTCGGAATTACGGACTCGACGGACCACGCGCTCGGTGTTGCTCCCGATGACGCTGTCCTTGACCGCACCGACTCCCAATGCTCCCATGATGACGAGGTCATACCCGTTGGTGTTGATGTCCTCGGCCAGTACCTTCCAATTTCGTCCTTCGAGCGATCGCCGTTCGACCGGAAGATTCGCTTCGTTGCATTTTTTGTCGACGTAGTCGAGGTAGGAATCGGTGATGATCTGGAGTCCGCGGGTGATCAGCGAATCATGGATCTGTCGTTGCCGGTCGAGCTCTTTTTCATCGTGATATTCCTCCGGCAGGCCCGCTTCCATCTGCTTGAAGCGCTTGTCGTGCATTTTCGCTGCATAGACGTGGCTTCCCACAATTTTCGAGCCGAAGGTCTTGGCCATCTGGACGCCGACATCCACCGCAGTATTGGAATGGTCGGAGTTATCGACTGGAACATAGATAGTCTTATACATTGAAGCGCCTCCTTAGGGCGCGAGTTTGATGGAGGAAAGGGACCGTAATTATCTGAAAAACCGATTGGGTGACGTGCTGTCCCGCCCCTCTGAAGAAAATGAATGATAGCACCGGCTTAAATTGGAATGCAAGGTGTCGCAGGAGCGGGAGATATCGGTTCCATGCATGATTTCGACGCATTCGAAGAGAATTATCCGGCTGAAGTTCTTGGTTCAGGGGTTTGTGATGAGGATGGAACCGGCCGGCGCGAACGAAGGATTTCTTCGAGTGAAAGGAGCGCGTCCCGCCCCGAATTGCCTTCGATGCCCCGGCTGAGATTTTGGTCCGCATAGGTAGATGATTCCGAAGTTTGGGACAGAGATCCGGTCCATCGACGAGGATCACGGCTCCCTTGCTTTCGTTCCCACGCGCGGAGACAAGCCTTGGCGATGATCTTGTTGAGTGGGGCAGGATTATAGAGCAACTTTTTGATACTGGTCGGGGTCAACATCAAGGGATTGTAGCCGGCCGACAGATATCCCTCCTCCAACAGGCGCTGTTCCAAATCGGTGTTTGGCTGGATGCCGAGGAAGAACATCAAGGGGAAGACACGCTCTGCTCCGATTATTGAGGCCACCGTTTTGTAAGACTCGACGCTCTGCAGGAGGCTCTCTTCCGTTTCTTTGGGACTGTTCAGCGAGTAGTTCAGGATCACCTTGCCCTTGAAACCGGCTTCCGCCAGATAACGACAACCGTCATACAACCGTTCCAGCTTGAATCCCATATGGAGATTATTCAGAACTTCTTGCGAGCCGGACGTAATGGCCACCTCCAGATCGCCCACGCCTGATCGGACCATCAGTTTCGCGAGTTCCGGGGTAATCAACGAGGTTCTAATGTAGCCGGACCACTCGATATCGAGTTTCTCGGCAACGATCCGCTCGAGGATCTCCGTGCACTGAGGATAGGCTTCTTTCCCGGTGATGAATTGAGCGTCGGTAAACCAGAATCGACGGGCGCCCCACTGATGGTAGTGCTGAGCGATATCCTTGACGACCATGTCGGGCGGCCGATAGCGGACTCGTTTGCCCTCAATATACGGATAGAGGCAAAAGGCGCAGTCGTAGGGGCAGCCTCGTTTCGACTGCACGCCGATCGATTCACCGACGTATTCACCGTACTGAGGAAAGATCGATGTGAGGTAGGGCAAATCGACGGTCAGCGCGTCGAGCAGCGCCGGCGAACCCTGTCGGCCTTTCCGAACCCGGTTCCCTTCTTTGACAATGTACCGTTCATCCTCGATGGATCGACCTTCAATGACTTTCAGTATGGCGTCTTCCCCTTCACCGAGAATGCCGATGGTTCCTTCCGGAAGCTTTTCGATCAATTGATCGGCGAAGGCCGTAAACGCCCCGCCTCCGATCATGATCTGGGCTTTGGGAAACTCTTTGCGGATCAGCGCAGGGTACGACAGGATCGTATAGATGTGGTTGTAGTAGCGGTAGAGCTGCTTGACGCCCTCGACCGACGCGGCGATGCGCTTGAGCGGGTTACTGGCGAAGTAAAAATTAAATGCGTGCTCCAACGAGGTGTCGCCTTCATGGGGCGAAAAGATCTGAATATCGCGCCAAGAAAAGCAGACCAGCTCCGGCTTAAACTCCGTGGCTGCATCGCGGATGGCATGGCTTCGCTGTGCGACAGGAAACAGAGACAGATCAAGAATGCGCTGACGAACCTCCGGCTTTCGCCGATGGATAAAGTCTGCCAAGTAGGTGATCCCGATGGGATAGACCTTTTTGCAGGGGAGGAAGATGTAGAGGATGGAATTCATCAGTGCTGAGTGCTGGGTGCTGAATGCTGAGTTAATGATACGGTGGCTGATAGAGAGGGCTTTCTCTGGACAGCGACTGAACCCCTCAGCCCACCGATTATTCGGCCCACTTCTTCAGCCTGTGTTAACACTTCGGAGAAACGACTTTTGCCGAGATAACCGGCGTCATAAGCAGCATACAGGTGAGAGCGCACCTCTGCGCAGGAGCCCTTCGCGACCGACAAGAACTGATGAAACTCTGTCGCGCGATTACGTTCGAAACCCTCTGCAATGTTCGCCATGATCGATATGGCCGCACGTCGCATCTGACTGGATAAGCCGATATCCCTTCTAAAGGCCTGCACTCGAGTCACCTCATAAACTGCTTGAGTAAGCGCTCGCGCTTTCTGCCAGGCGACAAGATCTTCAAAGCGTTCAACTTTCATTCTTCTACTCAGCACTTAGCACTCAGGACTCAACACTTATTTAGTCGCGACGTGAACGGCGACAATGCCGCCGCTGAGGTTCTTGTACGACACTTGACGGAACCCGGCTTCTCGGAGGATCTGACACAACCGTTCTTGATCGGGGAATGTCCGTATCGACGCTGGAAGATACTCGTACACGCCGGTGTGGTCGCGGGCCACCATGGTGCCGATCCAGGGGAGCAGTTTGAACGAATACCAATCGTAGCTCTTCCGTAGCCAACCGAATACCGGCCGTGAAAACTCCAGGCACACGAAGCGACCGCCGGGCTTCATCACGCGGCGGATCTCCCGCACTGCTTGTGGTAAATCACCCACATTCCGCATGCAGAAACCGGTGGTGACTGCATCGAAGGTGTTATCCCCAAAACCCAGATGTTCCGCGCTTGCCTGGAGGCAGGTGATCTTGTCGGTGAGCCCTTTACCTCCGATCTTCTTGAGGCCCTCGGCCAGCATCGCATGGTTCAGGTCTGATGCGATCACGCGCCCCTTGGGTCCCATTCGGGACTCGACAAGGAGGGCCAGGTCGGCTGTGCCGGATCCGACATCGAGCGCCGTCCCCCGGCCGACGGGAGTAATGAAGGAAGCGGTAATCTTCTTCCAATGGTAATGCAGACCGAAGCTCAACAGCGTATTGTTCAGATCGTAGACGCCCGCAATGGCGGTAAACATCCGTTGTACGGCATCTTCGCGAGCCTGGCCGGACCAGGTCGAGACGACCTTGGCCGGAGCGTGAGAGTCTTGGGTCAATGGAGGATGGTCGGTTTTCACCATGCGATCGTGGTAGCACCCGGTTCAACGCGGTGTCAAGCGGTCGAACTGATCGGCACTGGTAAAATTTGTCTTACTCGTTGCGAACATTGATGCAGAAAACATTCAAACTTTACCAGTGCCAACTGATCGAGTTGAGCCTTCGGGGACATTTCCGAATCGATTACAGCTGAGTTGAAAGAAGGCAAGAGCGAGGTGGTTTGCGAGGCGGGCCAGCTCATTAAGATCAGCAAGGACAAGCAGGGCGTCGTGACCCGTGATGTGCTGACGAAGAAGTGGACCGACTGGGTGGACTATTGGGCGGTGCCACCCACACCTATGACAAGCCCGGCCGCTACACCATCGCCGTGAAAGTCATCGACATCTTCGGCAACGACACGATGATGCTGGTGCCGGTGACCGTGGAGGTGACAGGAGTAAGCAGAAGAGATCCGTATGTTTTCGGCTGGAAACGAGGTACTATCGAACCGGTTCGTACGCTGCATCTTTCCGACATGGTCCCATATTAGTTATGGAACGCACGCTCCAAGTCCTGCACGCTCCAAGTCCTGAATGAGCTTGAACAAGACGGTATCATGAGCCGTTACGCCATCGGCGGTGCTATGGGAGCGACGTTTTACGTCGAACCTCTCCTCACCTTCGATCTGGACATCATTGTGCTCTTGCCGCAAATGAATAGCGGATTGCTCACTTTGGCTCCGCTCTATGAAGCGTTGCGTGCCAAGGGATACATGGAAGAAGAGGAATGTGTGCTGATCGAAGGCGTGCCGGTTCAATTCCTTCCGGCGTACGGCGTACAATGCGCTGTTGGAGGAAGCCTTGCGAGAGGCCCGCGATATGTCCTATCAGGCAACGTCCGTCAGGATGTTGCGAGCGGTCTTCACGACTCTGCTCTGAATAGGAGCCTGCTTGGGCGAAACGCGCGTTGATCTGCAGCATCTGCTCGAAGACCTACGCGACGCCTATCCGGGCGCGTTGGAAGAAACCATTCTGACCGAGGTCGTCGCCAATTCGCTGGACTCCGGTGCCACCTGTTTCCGTATCACGGCCGATCCTGCTTCGTCGACACTCACCATCGTGGATGACGGTTCCGGTATGAGACGGAGGGACCTTGTTCGCTACCACGATCTGGCGGCCAGCACGAAGACGCGCGGCCATGGCATCGGTTTCGCCGGTGTCGGGATCAAGCTTGGTCTACTGGTCTGCGAAGACGTCGTCACAGAAACCAAGCGTGGTAAGGAACATGTGGCGAGCCGCTGGCACCTGGCCGGTCGGCACAAAGCACCGTGGAAATGGATTCCTCCGCCTGGTTTGGTGGCCGATCATGGCACGGCGGTGCAGCTCAAGCTACAGAACGCGCTCTCGCCGCTTTTGGACGAAGGATACATAGAGGAAACGCTTCGCCGACAATACCAACCGCTGCTGGAGCCGGAGTTTGACGAGATCCTCGGCCGGCATTATCCGAAAGGGTTTCGTTTCGAGGTCAATGGCCGGGTGCTGACGCGTCAGCATGGCAGAGGTACGGAAGTATCGAGGCTGGCCGTCTGTCTCGCCGGCAAGCGCAAACCGACGGCGGTCGGTTACCTGGCGCGAAGCGAATCGCCTTTTCCAGAGCATCAGCGTGGTATGGCCGTCAGCACGTTCGGTAAGGTGATTAAACACGGATGGGATTGGCTCGGCATCACGCCTGCTGCGCCGGACCGAGTGGCCGGGATGATCGAAGCTCCGGCGTTGGCGGCAGCCCTCACGCTCAACAAGGGAGACTTCGTTCGCGTTGGAACGCGAGGCGCGTTGTATCTGGGCTATCGGAAAGCCATCCAAGAGGCAGTCTCGCAGCAATTAGTCCATTGGGGGGATGCCAGGGAAATAGGCGACAAAGTCAATCGCCGAGCCGTGCGGCCGTTGAAGCGGGATCTCGAAACTGTCTTGGTGGATCTGGCTGAAGAATTTCCGTTACTGGCGTCGCTGGTCGAACGACGACCCGGTGGTCAGAAGCGACTGCCCATCGGTCCAACCGAGGTGAGCGGGGATGGACAGGCGATGCTCGCTGCCTCCATCGTCAGTCAAGCGGAAGACGTACAAGGACCTGCGCTCCCGCCGGAGTCGCCGACTGAACCGACGGGCGTAGAGCAGCCGAATGCAGAAAGACAGACAGAATCCGCATCTCAGGCTGAACCTCAGCCTTTCCCTGGCGTTGCCGTCGTTCCGGGACCCAAGGGACGGTCTAAGCCTGCTCGTTATGGATTAAACATCCGGTTCGAGTCTCATGCAGGCGATCCGGATCTCGGTCGGCTGGTCGAATCTACCGTCGTCATCAACGATGGGCATCCCGCCTATCGTCGCGCCGTCGCTTCCCGCTCGGAGGGGTACCACATTGCTCTGGCGGTCGCGTTAGCTTTGGCTCGTTTGGCCGTGCCGCCGGCTGAGGAACACGAATTCGTGACGGCCTTCCTTACCCATTGGGGGGAAGTCCTCGATGCGACGCGCCGCAGAACCCGCAAGCGCTCTTAGCCGTATCAGAAGCCCGACGTCTTAATTTCGACGGGAATACTTACTCTCCGAACAGCATGAGATTCTTGACGATGCGAAAATGCCGCTTGTTTCTTGTGACGAGCGGCGGCCGTTTGACCAGTGCCGTCGCGGCGATGAGAGCATCGTTCTTTTCGAGTCTTGGATATCGCCGGCGGAGACCGGAGTATCGGGCGGCAATCGAGCGTGACAGGTTGATCAATCGGCAAGGTCTCAATTCCTCGAGGATGGCATCGCGTTCTGCATCGCGAAGTCCGGACTTCGTCAGGAGTTCTTTCTTTGTGATGATCGAATAATAAACGGTAAAACGTGCTGTGTCGAAAAGAGAGGAGAAACGACCGGTGTTGAAATAATCGATGAAGATATCGGTATCTATGAGGACCGAGACTTTTGCCATGCCTCGATCTCTGCGAGGAATTCCTTGTCGGATTGACTGCGCCCGTGCCTTCGAATGGCGGCAACGTATTCGGCGCTGTCTTCTACATCCGTATGTCCATAAGGATTGAATTTCTCCCGTACAAGGTTCTCGAGCACGGTGACGGGATACACACCTCTCCGCTTCGCGGCTTTCACGACTAAATTTTTCAAGACGGGGTCAAATGATAATGTCCATTTCTCTTTGCGCAACGCAGATTTTGCCATCCAAGCCTCTCAATCGTACGTACGTATATTAGACGTGCATGTGATGACTGTCAGGATTCTTTGGCTCAATGGTATAATCCCGCCCTTATGGGCAACTCCATCATCATCAAGGGCGCGAGAGAGCACAATCTCAAGAACATCGACGTGGAGATTCCGCGCGACAAGCTGGTGGTAATCACCGGTTTGAGCGGCTCGGGTAAGTCTTCGCTTGCCTTTGATACCATCTATGCGGAGGGACAGCGGCGCTATGTCGAGTCGCTGTCTGCCTATGCCCGGCAGTTCCTTGAACAGATGGGCAAGCCCGATGTCGATTCGATTGAGGGCCTGTCTCCCGCGATCTCAATTGAACAGAAAAGTACCAGCCACAATCCCCGTTCCACCGTCGGCACGGTCACGGAAATCTACGATTATCTTCGGCTGCTTTTTGCCCGCGTCGGGCGTCCCTATTGTTTCCAATGTGGAGAAGAGATTACTGCACAGACCGTCCAACAAATGGTCGATGCCATCGCTTCCTTACCGGAAGGGGAAAAGTTTCAGATTCTGGCCCCAATCGTGCGTGGGCGAAAGGGTGAATATCGGAAGGAACTGCTGGAGATGCGAAAGGCGGGTTATGTCCGCGCTCGGGTCGATGGCAAAATTGTCGATCTGGGTGAAGACATTGCCCTCGATAAACAGAAGAAACACACGATTGAAATTATCGTCGATCGGCTGGTGATGAAGCCTGGCGATGCGCTCATGCGCCGGCTGGCCGATTCCGTTGAAACGTCGGTCAAGTTGACTGGAGGATTGGTCGGAGTCTTAACGGAAGACGCTCGAACGAGGCTCTATAGCGATAAACTGGCCTGCATCAATTGCGGTGTGAGTTACCCGGAAGTCACTCCCCGGATCTTTTCCTTCAATAGCCCTCACGGCGCTTGTCCGGCCTGCGACGGTATCGGCTATGCCGTGACGCCGGGTGGTCAGGAGGAAGAGGACTTCACACTGTTGGAACCCTGCGAAATCTGCCGCGGTGCGCGACTCCGGCCGGAGAGTTTGTCTATAAAACTCGCCAAGCAGTCGATCGCTGAAGTGACCGGCCTTTCGGTTCGCGCGGCGGCGGATTTTTTTCTGTCGCTGAAATTTACCGATCGAGAACTGGTGATTGCGCATCGGATTCTCAAAGAAATTCGCGAGCGATTAGGGTTTCTCGTCAATGTGGGTTTGGATTATCTGACGCTCGATCGGGCAGCGGCGACCTTGTCCGGCGGCGAGGGGCAACGCATCAGATTAGCCACGCAGATCGGATCCGGCCTGGTCGGCGTGCTGTACATCTTGGATGAACCGTCCATTGGGCTGCACCAACGCGACAATCGCCGGTTGTTACAGACATTGCTGAGGTTACGGGATCTCGGCAATACGGTGGTGGTCGTAGAACATGATGCCGAGACGATGCAGGCCGCTGATCATCTTCTCGACATGGGGCCCGGCGCCGGCTCGCATGGTGGGCATATCATCGCGCAAGGGACGCCTCAACAGATCATGGGTGATCCCAACTCGCTGACGGGCCAATATCTGCGCGGCGCGCAGACTGTGTCCGTGCCGCAACGACAGCGGAAGCCCAGAGGGATGCTTTTTATAGTCGGGGCGCAGAAACATAACTTGAAAAACCTGACGGCGCGAATCCCGCTAGGCCTGATGACATGCGTGACCGGCGTATCGGGGTCGGGCAAGAGCACCTTGGTGCTGGAAGTGCTCTTTCACTCGCTCTCCCAGTTGCTCTATCACAAGAAACCGAAAATCGATGGGTGCAAAGAATTGAGAGGAGTCGATGCGCTCGACAAAGTGATCGATATCGATCAATCGCCGATAGGCCGAACCCCTCGGTCCAATCCGGCCACCTATACGGGCTTGTTTGGGTATATTCGCGATCTCTATTCAAATCTGCCGGAGTCGAGAGTCCGTGGATACAAGCCTGGAAGGTATAGCTTCAACGTGAAAGGGGGGCGATGCGAGGCTTGCCAAGGCGATGGCCTGATCAAGATCGAGATGCATTTCTTGCCGGATGTCTATGTGACTTGCGAGGTGTGCAAGGGACAACGATATAACCGAGAAACGCTGGAGATTCTCCACAAGGGCAAAAGCATCGCCGATGTCCTCAACATGACGGTGGACGATGCGTTGGAATTCTTCGAGCACATTCCATTGATCAAGGCGAAGCTTCAAACACTTCACGATGTCGGCCTGCATTATGTGAAGCTGGGACAATCTGCGACGACACTCTCCGGCGGCGAAGCGCAGCGGGTGAAGCTGTCACGTGAGCTTTCCAAACGGGCAACAGGCCGCACGATGTACATCCTCGATGAGCCGACGACAGGGCTACATTTCGCCGATGTGCAGCGCTTGCTCGATGTGCTGGATCGGCTTGTCGAAGCGGGAAATACCGTGCTTGTGATCGAACACAATCTCGACGTCATCAAGAATGCCGATTGGATCATCGACCTGGGGCCGGAGGGGGGAGATCGAGGCGGCGAGATTGTGGCCGAAGGGCCACCGAGTGAGATTGCCAAGGCGAAGCGGTCGTATACGGGGCAGGTGTTAAAAGAAGCGGGGGTGTAGAGCGGGTCGGCTGATCATCCTTCGTGCTCGCGCAACGCGCACGCAAGTTTAATTAGATTGGGGGCGGTGCTCGTTGCATGCGTGCAGTGAAGGACGGTCCAGCCGTCCCGCTCTGTGAGTGGCGGTAGGGAGGGATTGAGGTCGCCCGCGGCACCTGTTCAGCTACATCTCACCGCTTCCGCCATGACGACTCCCGAAAGCTCAATCCTATTCACTCCAACCGACACTTGGCTTTCCGGCACACCGAAAAAATGGTTTTGCAAGCTATTGTTCAAAAGCTCGCTCGCCTTACGTACTATCTGCAATCGGATATCAGTGGGCTTGCATAAAGCACTGGTAAAGTTTGAATGTTTTTTGCATCAATGTTCGTAACGAGTAAGACAAATTTTACCAGTGCCTTGAATAAACAAATGATGTGCGTTTGAATTTTCTACAACAGTTATGGAGGCTGCCATGACAAACGTTAAGATGATCACGTTTGTGGCGCTCTATGTTTCAATGGTCGGAGGTCTCTGTTCTGTAAGGGCGCAGATGCTACGGCCATTGGATCATGAAGCAGCCCAGGACTATGTGTCCGACTCAGAGAAAGCCGAAGAGGGAGATGCCGAAGCTGCGTACCGCGTAGGGAAAACTCTTGAATCGGGCCGTTTGGGCGGGCTAAAGGATCTGAAGAAGGCGCTCGCGTTTTACAGGCTCGCGGCGCAGGAAGGTCATCAGCAAGCAGCCGAGCGGGTTGCCAAAATTGAGGCTGAACTCAGCCAGAGCCAAGAGAAACAAGAAACATCGCTCCCATCTCTAGAATACTGACCACCCGTGGTGTGGGTGGGCATCAGCTAGTTCTCCTTTGCTAGTGGTGAGTGGTGGAATGGCCGATCCAGAATAGGCGTCGCCGCCAAGGACAACTTGTCCGGCCTACCGCAACACATCGTTTTCTCTAGGAATAGTTAGCCGTTCTTTCTGCATCCCCTGACAACTTGTCAGGATTTCCTTCCTAATACCTCTGTTTCCCTGTCTTCAAAGGAAACGAGCTATCCCTACTAAATCAAAGGTTCAGCGGGCTTTCACATTAGCAAGTTTTGTGGCCCGTCCTTTGCGTTGCTATCTTCTTGGGACTTTCACGGAGGTTTTTATGAAGACGATCTGGTCAATTTCAATTTTCATAGCTGTCCTTATCGTCACAGTTCTTTCAACCAGTTCGGCTGTCTCTGCCATGGATACCGGAAGCGTGAACATGCATTCAGAGAGTTATCCCGGCATTCTGATCGTGAATAAGGATCAATTCGAGGGAAATTGGAAACAATTCAAAGGTGACCTCAAGAAGCAATGGGGGAAATTAACGGACGATGACTTGCTCATTATTGAAGGCAATTACGACAAGTTCGAAGGCAGAGTACAGGAACGTTACGGCGATAAGAGAGAGGAAGTGAAACGATGGACCGATGAATGGTTCAAGAAACATCACCCTGTTCAGTCAGAAAAAGACCGATAAGCGAACGGATGATGCGGGCTGACGCATCGAGGAGGGCTTATGCGGACAGCATTGAGGAATAGCATGATATGCACATTGGCGGCGAGCCTGGCAGGCATGCTGACAGCATGCAACATTGCGAAGGCGACGATCGACACGATCATCCGGTTATTCTCGCGCACGAGTCTTGGAGTCAGAGGCAGCGTTGCCTAGGAGAAGCGCAGGCGTCTAAAAAGGAGTGATATTGATATTATGGGCACGATGGGAAAAGGTTTCATCTTGTGGCTGCTGGGTGTTCCCGTAAGCGTATTAGTCTTGCTGTGGTTTCTGGGAATTCTTCGATAATGTGACTCGCGGGAGGCAGCTGAGCAGCTCCTCCCCGAGGCACTCTTCCAATCCGAACCATGCCGTTTCATTGTGAGTCAGTGTGCCGACCTCGCACCCCCTGCGGTTGTCCCGGTAATTGACCATTTGCTTTCCTGCTGTGTGAATTCAAGAGACAATATGCCGACATTGCCTCCACGAAAAAGGAGTGTGCTCAATGCAGACTGTCGCATTGTTGACGATTTCGAACGTGTTCATGACGCTTGCGTGGTACGGTCATCTGAAGTTTAAAGAATATCCCTTGTTCACGGTGATTCTGGCAAGTTGGGGAATTGCGTTTATCGAATATTGTTTCCAAGTGCCGGCCAACCGGATCGGCCATGCGCAGTTCAGCGCGGCGCAGCTCAAGACGATCCAGGAAGTCATCACGCTGGTCGTGTTCTCGATTTTCTCCGTCGTGTACTTGAAAGAAGCGATGAAGTGGAACTATGTGGTCGGGTTCGCGCTGATTGTGATAGCGGTGTTCGTCATCTTCAAAGAATGGTAACGAATGATGGACCGCTTGCAGCTCCTCCTTTCGGCTACTAAAATACGCCCCAATTCATTCCAACCGCCGAGCGAAGGGGGATATCGGTATGCCGAAGGTCAAAAAGACCGATGGGAATGTGAAGACCGAGAGGGCTGCGAAGAAATCCGGCCCGTCACTCTCGCCTGCTCCGTCGGCTGCGGAAGATTTTGAAAAGCTCGGAGTGTTCTACTTAGGCCGACCATACGATCTCGCCGTCAAACAAGCCAAGCCTGGATGGCTGCTCTACGACTCGAAAGATCTGGTGACTCACGCCGTCTGCGTCGGCATGACCGGCAGCGGCAAGACCGGTCTGTGCCTTGCGCTCCTGGAAGAAGCCGCGATCGACAACATTCCCGCGATCATCATCGATCCGAAGGGGGACCTGGGCAATTTGATGCTGACGTTCCCGTCTCTCAAGGGAGAAGACTTTCAGCCCTGGATCAATGAGGACGATGCGCGCAAGAAAGGCTTGTCACCAGCCGACTATGCCCAGGCTCAAGCTGAATTGTGGACGAAGGGGTTGGCCGACTGGCAACAGGATGGCGCGCGCATTCAACGGCTCCGCGATGCCGCGGACGTTGCGATTTATACGCCGGGCAGTAACGCCGGGTTACCGGTGTCCATCCTCAAATCGTTCGCCGCACCGGCTGCCGATGTGCGTGAAGATGCGGAGTTGTTGCGCGAGCGTATCAGCACGACGGTCACCAGTCTGCTCGGGTTGCTCGGCATCGAGGCCGATCCGATCCAAAGCCGCGAGCACATTCTCCTCTCCACCATTCTCGATCACGCCTGGGAAAAAGGACAGGATCTTGATCTCGCGGCATTGATCCAGGCCATTCAATCACCGCCGGTCTCAAAGATCGGTGTGATGGATGTAGAGTCCTTCTTCCCCTCGAAAGACCGGTTCGCGCTCGCCATGAAATTGAACAATTTGCTCGCAGCGCCGGGCTTCCAGGCCTGGTTGGAAGGCGAGGCGCTGGACATCCAGTCGTTGCTCTACACCCCCACGGGCAAGCCGCGTCTGGCGATCTTTTCCATTGCGCACCTGAACGATGCCGAGCGTATGTTTTTCGTGACGCTTGTACTCAGTCAAACGGTCGGGTGGATGAGAGCGCAGTCTGGTACCACCAGCCTGCGGGCGATTCTCTACATGGACGAAATTTTCGGCTACTTTCCGCCGGTCGCCAACCCTCCTTCGAAGCTTCCGCTGATGACCTTGCTCAAACAGGCGCGCGCGTTCGGGCTCGGTGTCGTGTTGGCCACGCAAAACCCCGTGGATCTCGACTACAAGGGCTTGGCCAACACCGGCACCTGGTTCATTGGGCGTCTGCAGACGGAACGCGACAAGGCGCGGGTGCTTGAAGGATTGGAAGGAGCGTCGACCAGCGCCGGGAAGAAGTTCGACCGTGGCCGTATGGAGCAAACACTGGCGGGCCTCGGCAATCGCATCTTTCTTATGAACAACGTGCATGAGGACGAACCGGTCGCCTTTGAGACGCGGTGGTGTCTCTCCTACCTGCGCGGCCCACTCACGAGGACGCAGATCAAACAGCTGATGGACCCACGAAAACAGCCCGAGGTTAGAGGCACGAGGTTAGAGGCGACCACCGCCAACCTCCAACCTCCAACCTCCAGCTATTCCCGGCACTCAACACTCAAATCCCGTCCCATGCTGCCTCCCGATGTGCCGCAGCACTTTTTACCGTTGCGAGGCGGCAAGTCGGAGGGAAGTGAATTGGTGTATGTCCCGATGCTATTGGGCGCATCGCAGGTCCGTTTCTGCGACTTAAAGAGCGGGATCGATGCCACTCAAGACGTGACCGTACTGGCACCCATGGCCGAAGGTCCCATGATCGTCGACTTTGATAAGGCCTCTGCGACGGACTTGGTGGTGGAGGATCTGGAGCGGGATCCTGAAAGGGACGCGCAATTTCTCGCGCTGCCGGCAAGCGCCGGCAAGGCGAAGAGCTATGGCGATTGGAACAAGGAGTTCGGTGGCTGGCTCTTCCGGACACAGAAGATGGAGCTGTTCAGAAGCCCGGGCACCAACGAAATATCAAAACCCGGAGAATCCGAGCGGGATTTTCGAGTGCGGTTACAGCAAACGGGGCGGGAACAACGCGATAAGGGCGCCGAGATACTTCGCCGGAAATATGCGCCAAAGATCGCGACGCTTCAAGAGCGCATTAGACGGGCGGAATTAGCCAGAGAAAAACAGCAGGCTGAATCCCGCTCCAGCCAAGTCCAGGCGGCAATTTCCGTGGGTGCTTCCATCCTCGGGGCGTTTCTGGGACGGAAAACGATCAGCGCCTCGAACATCGGCCGGGCCACGACCGCGATCCGAAGCGCCGGCCGGGTTATGAAAGAGTCCAAAGACGTCGGGGTCGCGGAAGAAAATGTGGCGGCACTGCAAAAACAACTGGCCGATCTTGAAGCGCAATTCACATCCGAGGGCGATGCACTCGCCGCGGCGACCGACCCGCTGAATGAAAGACTCGAAACCCTCTCCATTAAACCCACCAAATCCAACATTGCCGTCAAACTTGTGACTCTTGCATGGACACCGTATTGGCGGGATGCTCATGGCGGCCTCACTCCGGCTTGGACTTAAGGCGGCTGCCCTTTACGTGAAAGTGCGGCAACATCAGAACCCAATAGGTGAAGAGATTCCGTTCCTACGGCAAATTGTTGAACCAGTCGATGAAGAAGACGTTTTCCTCATTGATCAATGCTTCTTCTGCATGATCTTATCGGTCCATGCCAACAAAATGGCGGACGCTAAGAAGGTCATGTGGATGAAGATCTTCCACTTCAAGTGTTCCGGGTTTTCATTGGCGACATCTACAAATCCTTTCAATAAATGAATACTGGAGATACCGATCAGGGAAGCCGCCAGCTTGATCTTGATGGTGCCGGGATCGACGTGGGTCAGCCAGTCCGGACGGTCCGGATGGTGCTCTAAATCCAGCTTGCTGACAAATGTTGCGTAGCCCCCTATCACGACCATGGTCAGCAGATTAGCGACCATCGTGACATCGATCAATCCCAGGACTCCCAGCATGAACGCCGTTTCCTCCATCTGATGGACATGCGCCACCATGTGCCAGAGCTCGACAAGAAATTTGTACGCATAGAGCAGTTCAGCCATGATGAGTCCGGCATAGAGCGGCGCTTGAATCCATCGGCTGGCAAAGACAACGGATTCGAAAAATGCCTCGACGTGATTGCTGGCTGAATGAGAGGGCTTCAGTGATCTATGGGCTTCTCGCGGTTCAAGCGAATGAGAATCGGGCATCAACACCTCCTCGCAGTCTCACGATGACATGCCTTCAAGCGGCGGCTCGACGGCGAGGCGTATCCTAGTCAGTGAATTCGAAGCTGTCAATTCAATGCTGTGCCTTGTTCGTCGGCTGCGGAAGCGGTGTACAAAGAGATTGCCGATATTGGACAGATGGGAATGTCATCTGCGATAGGCTGCTTTTTCCCCTGTGGGAACAGAGGAGCATCAACAAGAGTTGAGATGAGGAATGGTCCTGTCGTGGTCGGGTTTGCCCGGATCAGCGAAGCTCGATGGATAAAGGGCTCCTGAACCCTTAAAACTCCCGGCGTAGAAGGCGGCAATCTGGGATCGGCGTCCAATATTCAGCTTTGAATAGATATTCGCGAGGTAATTCTTGATGGTCTTTTCGCTTAACTGCAGATTATGAGCGATTTCTTTATTCGTGAGGCCGTTGGCCACCAACGGCAGGAGACGTTGTTCTTGCGGAGAAAGGAGAGGACGCTTTGATTGCCCCGGCTCACTATTCACGTTCCTCAGCCATTCCGGTGTATGTTTCGTCAAGCGAGGATCAATGAGAGCGTGACCCGAAGCGACGGTCCGAATGGCGCGGATCAAGGCATTGGAAGCGATGTCCTTCAGGATGTAGCCGTGAGCGCCGGAAAGAATAGCCTCGAGGACGGTATGGTCGTCGGCGAAGCTGGTGAGAAATAATACGCGAGTCGTGGGGCACTTTGCGAGAATCTTGCGGGCGGCCTCCACCCCGCTGCCGTCCGGCAGTCGAATGTCGAGTAATACGAGGTCCGGCTTAAGACGATAACAGAGTTTCTTCGCCTCTTCCATCCGCCTCCCTTGCCCTACAACCTTCATGCCGGGTGTCAAACTGAGGACCGCACAGAGGCCGATACGCACGACTTCATGATCATCCACCAGCACCAGCCGGATCGGTTTGGACTTATTCATACACAATTCCCTTCTTCAGCGGAACATCGACCAGGACACTGGTTCCCTTTCCCGGGGAACTTTCCAGCGTAAAGGTGGCGGAGATTTGTTTGGCTCGGGCGGCCATATTGCTTAATCCATGGCCGACACGCCGTTTGCGTTTGGTGGAAAATCCGACCCCGTTGTCGCCGATGATCAAGTGAATCGTGTTATCCACCAGACTCAGTCGAACCCAGCGATGGGACGCATGCGCATGGCGGGTGCTATTGCTGAGGGCTTCTCGGACGATGTTGAGCAATTGTTCTCCCAGCTTGGGAGTGATGAAGGACAGGACCGGGTTTGTAAGGTCCAGTTCAGGAGTGGATTGGCCGGCGCCGGACATCGATGCGATGAGCTGCCGCAGGGCCTGTCCGAAGTCCGGCTCCGCCGTCGTGCGCTGTGTCAGCAAGGCAATGAACCGCCGCACATCGCGCATCAGATTATTCAGTTGGTCAACGGCTTGAGTCATGTGGATTTTGGATCGACGAGGCGATTTCCCCATCGACAATTTACCGGCTTCCAACTGCATCCCCACCGCGTAAAGGGCTTGTAAGATATTGTCATGCAAGTCTCGGCTCAAATGCTCACGCTCTTCCATCGCCAGTTTGCGCTCGGTAATGTCCTGAACGGCTGCAAGGAGGAGCGGCTCGGCATGGCCGGATAACTCGACGCGAGTCGCCTTGACCGAGACCCAAATGATTTCACCGGACTTACGAATGTATCGCTTTTCGTAGGTATATTCCGATCGAATCCCACGAAAAAACTCGTCCGTCAACATGATGTTGGCGGAAAGATCTTCCGGGTGTGTATAGAGGGCATACGTACTGCCGATAATTTCATGCTCTCCATATCCGGTCAGTTCACAAAAGGCTTTGTTGACCTTGATTGTTCGCCAGTTTTCATCGAGGATACACAGTCCGACCGGGGCTTCGGCTAGGAAGCGCTGAAGCCTCAGCTCGCTTGCGCGTAAGGCCTCCGCGGCACGCCTGTGTTCGGTGACATCTCGGAAACTCCAGACGCGGCCGACGATTTCACCATCGAGGATCTGCGGTCTGGCATAGCGCTCAAACACCCGTCCGTCCTTGAACTCAAGCACATCAAAGCTCTCCTGATCCGGATGTGCATAGAGCTCGCGGACTTTGCGTAAAAATGCCTCGGGGGCTTGAAGTTGGTCGACGACAAAGGCCAACAGCGCCTCGTCGTCCCCACTGTCCGCGAGTGCTTGAGGGATATTCCAGAGGTGCAGGAAACGCCGGTTGACACTGGTGACATTCCCTTGCCGGTCGATAACGAGCAAGCCGTCCGCGACCGAATTGATGGCGGCTTGGAGAAGTGAGTAGGAACGTTTGCGATCGGAGATGTCGCGCACGATGCACCCGACCGTGGCGCTATTCGCTCCGCTTCCTGGAATAAGCGTCAGAATCCCCGAAAAATACCGTAACTCCCCACCCAACGACACCGTATAGTCGACGGTCGCTGTTTCACCTGTCGTAATGACGCGACGAATCGTTTCAAGATAGTGGGAACCAGTCTCCGGTCCGAAGATGTCGACCAATCGCTTGCCGACAAGGTCCTGCTTGGGAAGCAACAGTTTATCCTCATTGCGGGTCCACACATTGAGGTATCGTCCGTCCTCATCAAATTCAAAAGCGAGGTCGTCCAACGCGTCCAGGAATGAGCGGAGCCGAGCTTCGCTCTTGGTCTTGGCCTCCTCGGCCCGCTTCAGGTCCGATTGATCCACATACAGTCCGACGGCGATGGAAAGCTGTCCAAACTTGTCATAGACAAAGACAGGCCAAAGGAGGAGGTCGAGCATCTTGCCGTCTTTGTGTCGGCGCCGCAGTTCTATCGGGCCGGTCACCTCTCCACGGATTCCTGCTTGCCACAGTGCGTCGGCGGATGCTTCTTCACCCGGCTGAATATAGGGGAGTTCGTGCCCCAACACTTCCTCTTCAGACCAACCGAATAAGCGCGTCGCCGCCTGGTTCCAACTGGTTACCCGGGCGTCTTGATCAAGACTGACGATCGGCAGGGCCGATTCCTTGACGAGAGTACGGAGCATGCGCGAAGTTTCTTGGAGCTGGTATTCCGCCTGCCTGCGCTCCGTGATGTCTTCGCAGACCGCCAGAATGAAGATTTGCCCGGTTTGGTCATGAATCGCCTTCGCTCGTTCTTTGGTCCACAGCCTGGTTCCGTCCTTCCGGATTGTTTCAACTTCCCACTGAAACAGCATGTAGGGACTGGTTGCACAGTCCCTCAATCGGGTCAGCATGGTTTGCCGGTCGCGCGAATCAAGCAATTTCACGATAGATTGGCCGATGAGGTCTTCTTTCAGGTATCCAAGTTGATCGGCTCCAAATCGGTTGACGGACAATATGGTGCCGTCGGCGGTGAGGGTGAAATACATGAAGGGGTTCTGTTCATAGAGTAATTGGTAGCGTTGTTCACTCGCTTTGAGCGCAGACTCGGCCTGTTGCCTCCGCTTGACTTCCTGCTTGAGGTCAGTGATGGCTTGCTCGAGTTCCGCTGTGCGTTTACGGACTTGGGCTTCGAGTGTGTCTCGGTGTAGGTGGACAAGTTTGGCGGATATTGAGCTGTCGGTACCCAGCGGCGCACTCAT
The DNA here is from genome assembly GCA_030123625.1 of Nitrospira sp. Lineage (NCBI taxonomy): Bacteria > Pseudomonadati > Nitrospirota > Nitrospiria > Nitrospirales > Nitrospiraceae > Nitrospira > Nitrospira sp. Next base: position 1,549,853 of record CP126121.1, on the reverse strand, counting down.
AAAGAAGAGTTCCGGTGCTATACCAGATGATGCTACAAGGCTAGCCCGCTTCCCATCACAGGTGAGTCAATCTTGAGTAAGTAGTATAGAACCTGCCGGTCTGCTAATGCCAGAGGAGTCGTCGGACAGATAGTATGAGGAGGGAGGAGCCTACGGACGACGTTAAAGTTTTTGATTTCTTGCAGCACCCGGCATATGGGTTTCTTTCATGAACCAGGCGACGGCCTCCGTACGGCGCTTGACATGGAGTTTATCAAAGATATTGGCCAGGTAGTTTTTCACGGTTTTATCGCTCAAGCGAAGCTGGACGGCGATCTCCTTATTGGTTTTTCCTTCAGCCAGAAGCGGCAGGATCAAGCGCTCTTGTGGGGACAGTCGGGAAGTCCCATGGGAAGCCGTTCCAAGGTGTGAACTGGCCCGAATCCAATGCAGGGCTTTCTGGGTGACGCGCGGGTCGAGATAACCCTGGCCGCCGGCGACGGTGCGAATGGCACGAATCAGATCCTCCATGCGGACATCCTTGAGGACGTATCCGTGAGCTCCGTTTTGAACTGCGGCCATCACCGTGGAATCTTCCGCGTAACTGGTGAGGACGAGAATCCGAAGCTTCGGAGAAACAGCCAGAAGCCGCCGACAGGCCTCCGTGACCGAGGCGTCGGGAAGCTTCACGTCGAGTAATGCCATCTGAGGGGCGAGTCGCTCAACGGCTGCTACGCCGTTCGCCACGGTTGAGGCCTCTCCGACGATCGTCAGATCCGGTTCGAGTTGCAGCAGCGCACGGAGCCCTCTACGGACCATCTCATGATCATCGATAAGAACGATGCTGGTCGGGGACTGTTTCATATGGAAGTCAAAAGAGGTTCCAAGGAAAACTCCACGATGACCTGCGTGCCTTCTCCGGTCTTGGACTGGATCCTCAACATCCCACCGAGTCGTTTGGCTCGAGCCTCCATATTGGCAAGCCCGTATCCTCGTGGCCGCCCGACCGCCGTCGAAAATCCGATGCCATCGTCATGAATGCTCACCCGAATTTTCGTGTGTCGCATGCGAATCGAAACGACAGCCTGGGTCGCATTGGCGTGGCGCGCGCAGTTGCTCAGCGCCTCGCGCACGATATTGAGAATCTCTCGCTCCTCCTCGTTCGTCAGAACATCAATGGCGCTCTGTTGCAGATCCGGCTTGATGTGTAACCGCCCTGTTTGCTCATAGGTCGTGCATAGGGCGAAGAGCTCGGACGACAAGTCGAATTCTTGGACACTTCCCGATTCCAATTCTCGAATCATCCCACGGACCTCATGAATCAACTGATTGATCTGCTGGATCATTCGGTCGTCGGCTTCTTTCGCTGCCGCCCTCTGATCGTTTCGGGTCCGCCGAGCCGCTTCAATGTTCAAACCCATGGCATACAACGATTGCAACACGCAGTCATGCAAATCTCGACCGATACGGGTGCGATCTTCCAGGAGCTTGCTTAAACGGCTTTCAGTGGCTTTGAACGCGGTGGTCAATTCGCCGGCGCAAGGCTTCAATTGGTAGAGGTCGAGAGATTCCTCCCTTGGTCGTGCCGGCTGGGGCAATGCCGGGGTTGACTGGCGCCCGCCGTGTAATAATTGAAACCTCGTTTTGCCTTCCGTCACGCCGCCGTCCTCCTTCCGCATCTTTCGTCGGAAATTAACCTGTTCAAAGCCGAATGGTTATGTTTGTACCCTAAAGGGGCAAAGAACACACCTGGCGGACTCGCCAGGTCACGCCATTCGCCTTCTTCTGTCACCGCAGCATCCTCCACCCCGTTCCTTTGTAGGAGTCTTCTAAACACCGCCCATTCACAAGAGAGCTCTTTTATACGAAGTCCACTAGGAAATCCCCTGGCGAATCCGCCAGGTGACGCCTAGCCGCCTAGATGGAACCATCCCGCCACCTCCACTACCCAGTCGGCCCATGCCGACGGCAAATCAACTCAAGTTGAAAGGAGACCGCCATGCGAGAAGTGGCAGCTATTGAAGAAAGAACCGTGGAATTCCTGGAAGGCGAGCTTTTGGTCAAGACGCTCGAGACCAAAGAAGAATTGACTCAAGCGTATCACTTGCGACATCGCGTCTTTGCCGAGCGGCTGAAGTGGGTGCCCGAGCGGGCCGACGAACTGGAAACCGATATCTACGATGCTTGGAGCACTTCACTTGGAGTATTCGCGAATGGAACGAAGTTGCTGGGATTGGTCCGTATGACCCATGCGCCGGTCCCATTCATGCTGGAAAGTGAGTTCAGCGCCTGTCTTGTGGGGAGTCATCGGGTCCGCAAGGAGACGGATACAGCGGAGATCACGCGGCTTGCCGTTGACCCCGCGATTGTGGATCGCGGCCTGTCCGCGAGGCTCATGAAAACTGTTTTCAAGGGCATGTACCAGTGGTGCCTTCTTCATGACGTCCGCTATACGTATATGGTTGTGGAGCATCGACTGCTACGGGTCGTTCAGCGCATGGGATGGCCATGTCGAGCCATCGGAGAGCCTGTCGCGTTACCACCGGCCGAGGTGCTCTCGATTGGTGGATTGCTCGACCTCAACGAATTTCGCCACCAAACCTCACTATGTCGACCCGCCATGTTGGATTGGCTGACAACAACGACGCCGGTCTTCGGTCAGGCTCCGGCTTACAAAACCGCTCAGGAAAGCGACATGGGGAAATATGCAGAATTGGCGGAAGATCGGCGGCTCGTCCGCGCGGTGTAGCCTCTCGTGGAGCATCGGAGGCGATGTCTACGCTTCCATGTGTGCGTCTGGATGAATGCTTACATGGCGGACGGCAAGCCGTGGAGCGCAGGCAGACCGTGTTCCATCGCAGTGGCCACAGCCTGAGAGCGAGAAGTCACCTCTAGTTTCGAAAAGATGCTTTCGATGTGGAATCGTATGGTTCGTTCGCTGACTCCGAGTATCTTGCCGATTTCCCAGTTGGTCTTGCCGTTCTTCATCCAATTGAGAATCGTGACTTCTCGAGAGGACAGCTCCTTGACGCAGCGATTCGTCTGCGGGACGGAATTGGGAGCGCTTTTCAGAAGAGCCATGTGAATATAGGACCCCAGGTACTCGACGAGCGGAACCAGTCGCTTCCCATCGAGGGCCTCCTCGCTCGCAAACGAACAGAATGTCGCGACACCGCAGGCCTGATCGACAGAGCCCGTGGTAATGCCGTCGCATAGGCCGAATTGGCGCGCGGTCGCGATAAACTCCTGTTCCTTCTTGGATGACATGTTCTGATAGATCTCGTGCCAATGTTGGGTGCCTGGTGATTTCAAGGCAGACTGGAATACCGGGTCGATCTCCGCAAATCCGTTCTTCCAGTACAGGTATAGCCATTCATCCGGATAACTGGCGTTGACGACGTTCCCGAACCCGGCAAATGTCTGATTCGGTCCAAGGCGAACGAGTCCCCCTAAAGCTCTCGTGAAGGAAAAATGACCCTGGAATCGTACGAGCACATCTCGCACGTGTTCCGGAGTCTCCGCCTGCATCGCGTAATGGAGAATCTCGATGAAGTTCTGACATTCAGTCTTGGAGAGCGCATCGAACGTCTTATGCGGAAATGGTCGTCTTGTTGAGGTGTGATCCATAGGCGAGCCTCCTGATCTATGGGGGGGTAAATACATATACCATACAACCAATTCAAAAACTGCAAGAAAAATTACCAGGGCTGCCTCATGTCTCGAATAGGGCTGATTGTCTCTATACTTGAACCCTATACTGCCGTTACGCTTATGTATCGAGCGAGAAGCGGTGGCGGGGATCGTAGCCGATCATTGTAACCTTTCATCAGGCGGGATACACGCTGTAGTGGAGGGTTCACATTCTGACGCATGCGCGGCATCTCGGCGGCAGTACCGTCTTGGTCATCCTTTTGTCTTGTCTCGTGGAGTCGACGGATAGTCAAGCTCAGGCGCTACGTTTTCAGCCTCAAGGGGCGCGTGCGGCAGGGCAGGGCAATGCTTTCGCAGCGGAAGCAGATGATGCATCAGCCATCCATTACAACCCGGCCGGGTTAACCCAAGCGGTAGGGGTGCAAAGCATACTTGGGTTCAATGTGCTCGGCGGATCCGTCAAATTCAAAAGCCCGACCGGCCTCGATAGTCGTGGCGACTTCAATGGCAGTGTGAACTGGCCTCCTCCGAGTAACTTTTATTTCAGTGCCAATCTGGCGCGTGTTGGATTGCCCATTATGTCGCCGGTGACGGTTGGAATCGGATTAACTTCGCCGTTCGGCTTGAATACTCGTCACCCGGTCGATGGCCCGTTCAATACGGCTGTGACCTCGGCCGCGCTTCCGCTGATCGACATCAAGCCTACCATTGCCTACAAGATAAGCGAGGATTTGTCGGTGGGTGTGAGCGCTGATGTTTACACGTTTGCGAGCTTTCTCGGCGAAGGACATGTGGAGCAGAAACAGGTAAGCGCCGGAACCTTGGGAATCCCGGTTGGAGCGTCTATCGAACTGAATGGGCAAGGAACCGGGGCAGGCGTCACAGCCAGCCTCCTCTATACCCCCGTGAGAAACGGAGTCGGCAAACCGATTCTGTCCATCGGGCTGGTCTATCGCAGTCAAGCCGTGTTGCCGTTGAGGGGATCATTATTAGTCAACGGAGCGAAGGTGGCCGATGCTTCCACCGATCTTGTCTTGCCGCAAGTGGTAACCGGAGCCATCGCGGTCTGGCCGGTGCGCACACGCGAGAACGCGTGGAAGGTGGAGCTCGATGTCGAGTATGTGGGCTGGAGTTCGAACAAGAATCTTGATATCCGCCTGTCGAACGGGGCGACGATTCCCCAGCCGCAACAGTGGAACAACGTGCCGGTGATTGCACTCGGAACCGAGTATAAGTGGCTGAACCCAAGATGGTTGCCTCACTGGGACGTTGCAGTGCGTTCCGGCTATACCTATACAGCGGACCCTGTTCCAGATCGAACGTTCAATCCTGCGACCATCTCCTTGCCGGCTCATACGCTGTCTCTTGGCACCGGTTTCCTTTGCACGGGAGCAGGTCGATTTCTGGGCGTCATTCCCTGCAGTGGAGAGTCGATCCTGTGGCCGAAGGGCATCGGGCTCGATTTGGCCTATCAGGAATGGTTCTACGAATCGCGCACTGTGATCGACAATCTGAATCCGACCGTCGATGGGACGTACCACGCCTTCGTACACTTGGGCACGCTCAGTGTGCGTACTCTCTTCTAAATGGCGGCTGGACACTACTCGGCAAGCGCCCTACGGAGATCCGAGACGGTCTTCGCATTGAGCCCGGCTTCCCGGAGGGCTTCGTCGCTGGCCGACGCCAGTTTGTCGAGACTGCCGAATCTTTCGAGGAGCCGATTGCGCCGAATCTCACCGATTCCGATGACTTGATCCAATCTGGAGCCGACCAGAGATTTGCCGCGCAGCTTTCGATGGAACGTGATCGCAAAGCGATGAGCTTCATCGCGAATGCGTTGCAGCAGATGGGTGGAAGGAGATTGCGGTCTAAGCACGATCGGGTTTTTTCTCCCCGCCAGGAATATCCGCTCCTCTTTGTCGCCTCGGGCCTTGGCCAGCCCAAGGATCGGCAGACCCTGTCGTCCGACCTCTTTGAGTCCTTCCAGTGCGGCGGCCAATTGGCCTAACCCGCCGTCGATGAGGATCAAATCCGGCAGAGCCAGGTTCTCCTCCCCCCCATAGCGACGCCTGACCACCTCTTTCATGCTGGCAAAGTCATTGGCCCCCGTGACAGTTTGGATCTTGAATCGCCGATAGTCCGCCTTCTTCATCTGTCCGTCTTCCCAGATGACCATCGAAGCGACTGATTGATTGCCCATCGTATTGGAGATGTCGAACCCTTCAATCCGACGCGGAGCACGTTCCAGTCGCAACCACCGTTTCAGTTCCTCACCGGCTTGCCGGTCCAGTTCCTCATCGCGCAAGTGATCGGCGGCAGCCGCAGCCGCATTTTCTTCGGCTAAGAGAACGAGCTGATGCTTGACGCCTCGTTCAGGCGAACGCACACGAACCGATTCCCCTCGCTTATCGGATAGCCATTGTTGAATCAGTGCGGCGTCCTCGAGGTCGGTGGGGACCAAGACTTCCCTCGGCGGCTGGCCGTCCTTGTTGTAGAACTGCTCGATGGCGGAATGCACCAGCTCCTCATCGGATACCTCGGCAGACTGAGGCCAGAAGAAATCTTTCCGTCCGATGAGTAAGCCTCCGCGCACGAACAGAATCTGGAGATCTACCGCCGAACCTTGTCTGGCTAAGCCGATCACGTCCTGGTCGGTTGCCGAGGTCTGCGTGATCCGTTGCTTTTCCAGCATCCGTTCGATCTTGAAGAGACGGTCCCGCAGTCGGGCCGCTTCCTCGAACTCTTCCCGCTCCGCCGCCGCTTCCATGCGGGCACGGAGATCGTCCAACAACTCGCGATCCCGGCCTTCCAGAAATTGGCGGGCTTGTTTGACGATCTGATAGTACTCTTCTTTCGACTGATGGCCGGTGCAGGGCGCCATGCATCGCTTGATCTCAAATTCGATGCAGGCGCGGTCGGCCGTCCCGTCGATATCGATCGTGCACGTGGCAAGGGGAAAGACGTGTTTGATGACTTTCAACGTTTCCCGAAGCGCGTTCGCCGGTGTATAAGGGCCGTAGTAGAGGGCTCCGTCTTTTTGTACGCGGCGCACGATCGACAGCCGGGGAAAATCGTCTTTGACGGGCAACCGCAGGTAAGGATACTGCTTGTCGTCCCGCAATACGATGTTGAAGCGGGGCTTGTGGCGCTTGACCAGATTGCTCTCAAGAATCAGCGCTTCGAGCTCGGATCGAGTCACCATCGTTTCTACGTCCGTGATGTGGGTGACGAGAAGACCGGTCTTGGGATTATGGTCCGCACCTTTCTGGAAATAGGATCGGACGCGATCGGCGAGCACCGCGGCTTTTCCGATGTAAATGATTTCTCCCTGCTCGTTCTTGAACAGATAGACGCCGGGGCTACCGGGCAGATGGGCGAGTTTGGATTGGAGGAGTTCAGTCATTAGTCACTGGTCATTAGTCATTGGAGGAGAAAAGGACAACATTGTCCTATTGTACAGCTCGACGCACAATGGAGCTATTCCGCGTCGGGAAATGTCTTTGAGGAACCTATGGATTTGATATACGCGTTAAGTGTCCGTAAGAAAGTCGTCAACTCTTGGTCCAGTTCTTGGTACTGACCTGATGAAATGTAACGCTCATCAAGACACGTCAGAAGATGGTCCCGAGCTTCGCAGGCAGAACCGCGAGCAATCCGACAGAACTGCACATTTTCTTTGTAGTGAAACCGTCCGAAGCCCTCTGCGATGTTCGATGTGAGAGAGATGGCCGCCGCTCTGATTTGACCGGCAAGATTGTAGCGCTCGTGGGTCGGTAAGGTTTTGGTAATCTCATAGAGTTTCCTGCGGAGTGATCTGCCGATCTTCCATACCTCAAGGTCCTGAAATGTCTTGGCGATAGCCATTTTTCGAATGACCAATGACTGCTGACCAATGACTCTTTACCGCAATCCTCGCACAAACGACGGGCTTAATGTCCCTCGTGCGACTTCGGCCACCGGCCCTTTCATGGTGAGACTGAAGTCCGGAGCCACATCGATATGCAGCACTCCCCCCGGCATCTTCACAGTGACGGGGCTCCGTACGAGTCCCAAGCGCACCGCCGCACTAGCTGCAGCACAAGATGAAGAGCCGGAGGCCTGCGTTTCTCCTGCACCGCGCTCCCAAATCAGAATGAAAACTTCCTTCGGCCCGGTTGGAACTGCCAGCTGCACGTTAGTCCGTTTAGGAAACAGCTCGTGGTTTTCCAGGGCCGGCCCAAGCGCCAAAAGGTCTTCCCGTGACCAGGATTCCCCAACTGGTTTGAAGACGACACAATGTGGATTCCCGACGCTCACGCCGGTAAACGTCAAAGTCCGTCCGGCTGCGTCGATCGGCTGCTGAATCAGCTCGGGCACGTCGAGGGAACAGGGGAGAGCGCCGGGCTTGAATGTGGCGACCCCCATTTCGACGGTTGCTGCAGCTGCATCGCCATGCCGATCTATATGCAGTTCAATGCGGACCAGCCCTCCCTTCGTCTCGACGGTGAAGCGCTTTTTCCTCGTCTTGCCGGTCGCATGGAGATAGCGCGCAAAGATTCTGAGGCCGTTCCCTGATTTTTCCGCCTCACTACCGTCTGGGTTGAAGATGCGTAGCCCGAAATCGGCCCTCTTGGAAGGAACCAAGGCAAGAATCCCGTCACTGCCTACGCCCCAATTTCGGTCGCATATAGACCGGATATTGTTTGGTGTCAGCTTGAATGCCAGCTCCTTCGGATCCATCACAAGATAATCATTGCCGAGGCCATGTCCGCGAAAGAAACCGTTCTTCATGCCATTCTCCCGGAAGTTCTGTGAATTGATAAAGGTTGCTGGAGGTCGAGGGTACTGAGTCATTGGTCAATGGTCAATAGTCATTGGTTGGTCTTCTAATGACCAATGACTTATGACTCATGACTGTTGTTAGACGATTTTCACGCCGGCCGGCCGTTCGATCAGTTCGATCTCATAGCCGTCGGGCGCGTCAATGAAGATGAATCGGCTGCCGGAAGAGGTGGTCGTCGGGCCATCGGTGATCTTGACCCGCTGTGCGTTGAGCGAGGCGATCGTTTCGCCGAGACTTTCGACTTGAAATGCCAGATGGACGAGGTCTTCCTGAACCTTCACTGGACCGCTCGGTGGGAAACTGGTCAGTTCAATCAACTCATCGCTGTTAGGCACTTTCAAAAAAGCGAGGTGCGATCCGCGAGGAGAAGTTTTTCGTTCAATAACCTCAAGGCCCAAGACAGCCGTGTAAAACCGGATGGTTTCATCCAAATCGCTGACCCGCATGCGGGTGTGGAGAAACTTTTTGACTCGCAAATCAGTCATTGGTCAGTGGTCATTGGAACAGCGAATATACTCTCATCATACCAGTGACCAATGACTATTGACCTTTTTGTCTGGCTGGCCCCGCTGTCTTCCGCAACAACAGCTCCGCGCTGCCGGGGATCAAAAAATTGGGCATGGGGCCGATTTCCTGATAGCCGTGTTTCTGGTAGAAGACCCTCGCCGGTTCGTTGAAATCCGACACGCAGGCAAAGAAATTCTTGGTTCTTTTAAAGACCAACTCCTCGATGTGCCGCAACAGCTGACCGCCGATTCCCTTGTGACGAGCCCATACCGCCACCCCCAGGAGCTCCAAATAGTCGCCCAGGAGAAACTTCTGCTTCACGATGGCGACGCCCGCCACTTGCCCATCGAGAAGCGCAACGTAACAGTCTCTCCCTTGTGGCGTCGGACAAAAGATGCGGTTCCAATCCTCCTTCGAGTAACCGAGCCTCTTCCAGGGATCGGACTCACTGAGCAGCTGGACGACGGACTCACGATCGTCCGGATCCATGTTTCTGATCACCGAGTCAGTCATGGGCTCAGGGAGCACAGTTCAACAGCTCGCTCACGGTCATGGGCCGGAGTCCTTTCCGAGGCAGGATGTCCGATGTGAGTTGTTCAACCACCAGCCGAGTTTGTCTACCTTTTCCATTCGCGTGAAAAACGATGATGCTTCCCGGCTTGGCACGCGTGGCGACTCCGGTGAGAATCCGCTCGGCGGAGAGCGTGGGGTCCGGATCGCCGGATTCGATATTCCATTGGATGAAACGCAGGCCGAGCATGTTCACGACGGCGACGGTCACGTCGTTGTACTCTCCATACGGAGGCCGAAACAACGTCGCCTCATGGGCATAGTGTTCCCGCAACAGTTTGACGGGGCCGAGGATCTCCGTGCGCTGTTCGTCGGCATCGTGCATGGGAAGGTGGGCATGCACCTCACCGTGCGTCCCCACTTCAAAGAATCCCATACCCAGCAGGTGATCCACCTCGGCTTCATGTTTTGCCATCCACTTGCCGGACATGAAGAATGTGGCCGGGATGCGATGCGTAATCAGATAGTCCATCAACGGCTGATCGTAGCCGGGCCCCTTCCGCACGGGACAGAGATCAAACGTCAATGCCACACCCGGGCACGTTGGCGGGCCGGACTTGATAACTTGGGCAACACCGTCAACCGGAACGAATAGCCCGGGAGTTGTGGCGAATAAGACACCGAACAGCAGGTGTAGCAGAAACTGTCGCCGCATGGGGGCTAGTATACCTGAACCCATGGCGAAGAATTGACCCTTTACGTATTCGGCTGTTACGGTATGGCCTATGCGCATACCTTCCTGGGAAATCGGCCGAGCATTGGGCATTCCGATCCGTATCCATGCCTCATGGTTTTTGGTCTTTCTCCTGGTCACCTGGACTCTCTCCACCGGATATCTGCCGGAAAGTTTGCCCGGCCTTACTCCGGAGCGTTATTGGGCCATGGGCGGCCTCGCGGCGGTGCTGTTATTCCTCTCCGTGCTCTTGCATGAGCTCGGCCATTCCTACGTCGCGTTGCACTATCGCATCCCGATTGAAAAGATCACGTTGTTCATTTTCGGCGGAGTGGCTCACATGCGGAAAGAGGCTCCGACCCCCCGTGCAGAATTCCTCATTGCGTTGGCCGGGCCTGCGGTAAGCTTCGTGATCGGCGGCCTCTGTTTTGTCTTTGTGGAACTGGCCGAGGCGATTCAGCGACAACATGGCCTCCAAGGGTGGATCATGCTCGGAGCCTTGCTGGGGTTCGTCAATATGCAGCTCGGGCTCTTCAATATGATTCCGGGTTTTCCGCTGGACGGCGGACGGGTGTTGCGTGCGGGATTGTGGGCATGGGGAAACGATTTTTATCGGGCTACCAAGCAAGCCGCAGTGGTGGGTCTGGTGTTTGGATTGCTGCTCGGACTGGTGGGTCTTGTTGTGATGTACGGCGCCGTGAGCGGCGGATTGCCTGCTTCGATGGCATCAAACGGCGGGTGGATTCTCGTCATCGGCATGTTTCTCTTCGCCGCGGCTCTGGCGAGTCGCCGTCAAGCCGTCATACGCCAGTCGTTGGCGGCGGTCCCTATTCGCAATTTAATGGTGACGACGGTCACCACCATCCCATCGCATTGCACGCTGGATGAGGCGGTGAACCAGTACTTCCAGTCCTATGGCTACGGCGGCTTTCCGGTATTGGAAGATGGCCGATTGGTGGGACTCATCACAGTCTTGGAAATTCAGAACGTATCGCCGTCGCTGTGGCCTTGGCGACGAGTCGAGCAGGTGATGCGCCCGCGCTCGGAATCGTTGGTCATTGAGCCGGACATTCCTGTGATTCATGCAATGGAGCGTATGGCTCGTGAAGGGTGGGATCGATTGGTCGTCATGAAGGACGAGGAAATCGTCGGGCTCGTCACCCATTCAGCCATCGTGCATTTTCTGCAGCTACGCGGCTCTCGTTGAACGTGTTCAGCACCATGCCAGAAGCCGGCGGTTCCTCGGTACCGAGGAATAGGTAATGGTTGATGGCTGATGAACGCTCACTGACCCTTGCCTCCATCCCCCTCATGAATTAACCATACCCCTTTCTCAGCAGTGACCGATGACCATTGACTATTGGCCATAGGTTCCATCTGCCGGCGCTGTAGGCGACGCAGGGGCGAGCTGTTGCAGCTTGTGGGCGATGATGCCGCCGAAGAGGAAGAGCCCGGCGGAATAATACACCCACAGCAGCAAGAGGACGACTTCCAGCAATGATCCATACAGTCGAGCGTAGACGGTGGCATAGTCGCTATAGCTGACGAACAACAACTTGGCCGAGACCCAGAGTAGGCTGAACGTAAGTGCTCCAGCCATGGCGGCCCGCCATCGTGGACGGCGGCGAGGAACCAGACGGTACAACAGGCTGACCGCCAGGAATGCGAGGGTAAAGGGCAGAGTGTAGGTGAGGTGAAAATCATGCGCAGCAAGGGCGACAAGATCGAGCCCCCAGAACCTGGGTGCGTAGTCGGTTAAAAAGGTGATGGTTTGCGTGCCGACATACGCCAGAAGCAGCAGAAGTCCGGTCGATCCGACCAGCGCGATGGAGATCGCCGTTGAAATCAGCGGATGGCGCTGATGCATGCTCTCAAAGACCACATTGAGGGTGTAGTCCAGTTCATAAAAGACCAGCCCCCCGAACCAGAAAAACGACAAAAAGACGAGCCATCGCACACTCTCCAACGCACTGATCCGATGGAGCTCTTCAGCCAGACGCTCGCCCAATGAGGGCAAAAATTCTTTGAGGAAGCTCAGCATGAACTGCTCGCCGAGGACATCCTGACTGACGAAGAAACTCACTCCATAGAGGAGGAGAAACGCCAGAGGGAAGAGCGAGAGGAGAGAGAAAAAAGCCAAGGAGGCAGCGAGGCTGGCGCAGCCTTGACGTATAAAGGACTTCAAAACATCAAGAAGGAAGCGGAGGACATTCATGAGGCCCGCATTGCGGATCGTCAGTGTAACACGGCAGGTGCTTGAGAATGCTGAAAAAGCTCGTCCAGCAAGGCCGCAGCGAGGTCCGCGAGGCGACGAATCGAATAAGCGACTGTGTTGTCAAGTCCTTTGAAATCCGCACTGCCACGGAGTGTGATGTTTGATCATCGCATTCAAGATAGTCAGCAACTTTCGCATACAGGCGGTCAACGCCACCTTGACCGTCTTCCCCGCCGCGCGCAACCGCTGATAGAACGCTCGAATCACAGGATTGCACCGCGCCGCCGTCACGGCGGCCATATAGAGGACCGCCCGCACGGGGCCACGTCCTCCCCCGATGCGCCGCGTGCCGCGCCAGGTTCCGCTATCCCGGTTCAACGGGGCCACGCCCACCAGCGCCGCAATCGCGCGGCGGTTCAACGTTCCCAGCTCCGGCAAGTCTGCCAGTATGGTGCGGCTCAGCACCGGCCCGACGCCCGGCACACTCTGCAGCACGTCGTCCTGCTCACGCCAGATCGGGCTCTGTCGGATCTGCTGCCCCAGCGTCGACTCCAGCTCCGCGACCCGCTGCGTCAACCATTCCATATGGGCGTGGATCTCGATCTGCATGTCGCGCGAAGCGCGGGTGTGTCGGTTCTGTTCCGCTGTCAGCATGGTCAGCAGTTGACGCCGGCGATTCACCAGCGCTTCCAGTCGGCGTGTGGCCTCATCCGGCAGCGGGCGGGCAATGGGCCGCACCGCTTCGGCAAACTGCGCCAGCACCGCGGCGTCCAGCGCATCCGTCTTGGCCAGTTGCCCCGTGGCCTTCGCGAAATGCCGAACTTGCCGGGGATTCACCACGGCGACTGGCAGGGCCGCAGCGGCCAGCTCACTTGCGACATTCAGCTCCAAGCCACCGGTGGCTTCCAGCACGACCAACGTCGGCTGCACGCGACGAAGTCGCCGGACCAGTCGGCCAATCCCACGGGCAGTATGCGGGACGGTCCACCGGGCGCTCGTGGGACGACACGCCACATCCAACTGAGCTTTCGCGATATCAATACCGACATACAGAGACACGGCCATGTTCACCTCCGTCCTGACCCGATCTTGCATCCAATGCGGGCTTTCGGGCCCATGCGACTGTTCGGGTTCTTGGCAAAGAAGGACAGGATGCGCCATGCTTATTCTCGGTCTTACAACCTGGTGCCTATCGGGCTATCGCTGTCCTGGACCAGCACCAGCATGAGCCTAACATACAAGGAGCCTCACATTTGCGGACGGGCGCCCTCGGCTTCGCCGCGAGGCGAGCGAGCCGGTGAGCGCCCAGTGTCTTACGGCTGAGGCGTAACCTTTCTCACCCGGCCCACCCCGAGCTGCCAGAGCAGCTCTCTCCCGCTTCGTGCGTTGAGGCCTTAAGCGACGCGAGAACGAAGCTGGAGGGCTATTGCAGCATTCTCATTTTAACGTCAGCACCGCCTGCATGGCTAGCTGCACGAGCGGATTGGGGTAGATTCCGAAGATCACCACTCCGGCCACCGCGCAGGCCAGCACGATGGAAAGAGTCGGGGACATGATCAACTGCGGAGCGCTATCCCCGACGTCACTCGGCTCACGCATGTACATCACCATCACCAGTCGGAGATAGTAATAGGCCGACACGGCGGCAAAAATCAGCGCGATGACCGCCAGCCACGTCATGCCGGCTTCAACGGCCGACATAAAGACGTAAAATTTTCCGATAAATCCCGCCGTGGGAGGAATACCAGCCAAGGAGACCATGAAAATCAACATGAGCAGCGCCGCTACCGGATGGCGTTTGGACAGACCCGTAAAGTCCTCAATCTCATCTCCTTCAATCCCGTCTTTGCGCAGCATGGCGACGATGGCGAACGCGCCGAAGGTCATGAATGTGTAGAGCGCGAGATAAAGCAATACGCTTGCGATGCCTGAAGAGTTTGCTAACCGTCCGGCTGCCACCACGCCGATCAAGGCATAGCCGGCATGGGCAATACTCGAATAAGCGAGCATCCGCTTGATATTCGTCTGCACCAGCGCCACGACATTTCCCAACACCAGGGTGGCGAGGCAGAGCAGGAGGAAGATGGCGGACCAATTGGCTCTCAAGCCGCCGAGCCCCTCGATAAATACCCGGAGGAAGGCGCCGAAACTGGCGGCTTTGGATGCCACGGCCATGAATGCGGTGACGGAGGTCGGGGCGCCTTCATAGACGTCCGGCGTCCACATATGAAACGGCACGACGGCGAGTTTGAACCCGAATCCAACCGCGAGCAGAATGGTGGCGAACAATAATAAGGGATCGTCCAGGCTCAGCCCCGCGATCGCTACGGCAATGGCCGGAAGCCTGGTGCTTCCGGTCGCTCCGTAGAGAAGTGAGATCCCGTACAAGAGGATGCCGGACGAAAACGCGCCCAGTACGAAATATTTTGCCGACGCTTCGAGCGAACGAGGTTCCGATCGCTTGAGTCCCGCCATCACGTAAAGCGAGAGAGACATGAGTTCAGTACCCAGATAGATCGTCAGCAAGTCGGCTGCCGAGACCATCACCATCATTCCTGAGAGGGCGAGCAGGACAAAGCCGTAGTATTCGCCGAAGTACAGTCGCTCTTCCTTGAGGTACGAATGGGAAAGGAGAATCGTGAGGCCGGTGACAAAGTAGAGCAGCAGCTTCCAAAAGGCTCCGTAGGGGTCGATGACCACCAGCCCGTTAAAAGCCTCGACAGGCGCGTTCATCTGCGAGGCCGTCAAACCCATGCAAATAGCGAGTGTTCCCAGACTCAGCCACACCAGCCCGTCTTTGTCGGAGGGGCGCAGGACCGGGTCAAGCACAATCACCATGCAGGCGGCGGTGATGACCAACAGTTCGGGAAGAATGAGAAACAGGTCTCCAACAGCAAAGGTCATGGCTGTCTTTTCTCCGCTCCGGTATTCGCGAGACCCGTTTCGCCGCGAGGCTCTCGGCGCGAAGCGTTGTTCATCTCTCGGCCCAGTGCAAGTTCGGTTGTACGGGCTATGTCTTTCACGGATGAAGAGAATGGCACAGCCGGATTTACGGTTGCAGCCTGCCCGGAAGCAGGGGGGAAGACGCGAGCGATGACCTTCTCGACGCTTGGATGCATGCGGGTCAGTATGGGGTTAGGGAACAGCCCGATCGCAAAGATCAATACGACGAGCGGCACCAGGGTCACCATCTCACGCCGATCGACATCTCGTAATTTCGGAAGCATGTGCGGGGCCGGCACGCCGAACGCGACACGTTGAACCATCCAGAGCAAATACGCGGCGGCGAGGATGATCCCCAATGATGCAAAGGCCGTGGCGATCTTGCTCCAGAGGAAGGTGCCTATCAGAACCATAAACTCTCCGACAAAACTGTTGGTGCCGGGCAATCCCAACGAAGATAGCGCAAAAATAACCAGGAAGGTCGCATACCGCGGCATCGGTTTGGTCAGCCCGATATTGTCCGCGATCTGTCGGCTGTGGGTACGTTCGTAAATCATCCCCACGCAGAGAAAGAGCCCCCCGGTCGTGATGCCGTGATTCACCATCTGCATCACGGCGCCTTCGATTCCTTGAATATTAAACATGAACAGGCCGAGTGTGACGAACCCCATGTGGCTCACGCTCGAATAGGCGATGAGCTTTTTCAGGTCGGCTTGGGCCAATGCCATGTACGCGCCATAGATGATGGCGATAATCGAGAGCACCACCATCAAGGGCGTAAACGCTTGAGAGGCGTCCGGCAACATCGGCAAACTGAAGCGCAAAAATCCATAGGTGCCCATCTTGAGCAGGACGCTGGCGAGAATCACGCTGCCTGCCGTCGGCGCTTCCACGTGCGCGTCGGGCAACCAGGTATGCAGGGGGAACATGGGGACCTTGACGGCGAATGCGGCAAAGAACGCCAGGAAAAGCCAGAATTGCAGCGACTTGGAATAGGTGCCTTGGCTCAATTGAAGAATGTCGAATGTATGGCCGCCCTGGAAATACAGTACTAAAATTGCGACCAGCAGCAGGACGCTGCCGGCAAGGGTATAGAGAAAGAATTTAATTGCGGCATAGAGCCGATTCGGTCCGCCCCAGACACCGATCAAGAGATACATCGGGATCAGCATCGCTTCCCAAAACACATAGAACAACACAAAATCCAAGGCCGAGAACACGCCGATCATGGCGCCTTCCATGATCAGCAGCATGGCCATGAAGCTTTGGACCCTCGATTCGATGGAGTGCCAAGAAATCAGGATGCAGAGCGGCATCAAGACCGTCGTCATGAGGACCAACGGCAGACTGATGCCGTCGAGCCCCAGTCGATAATGAATCGGCGGCGACGAGATCCACACGGCCGATTCCACGAATTGCATGTGGCCGGAGGAGGAATCGAACAACCACCAAAGCGGGAGCGAGATCAGTACGTCGGCCACGGCGACGGCGAGGGCGATGAGCCGAGCCGAAGTGTCCTTCACGAAAAAGACCGCAGCCGCTCCGATCAGTGGGAGAAGGATCAGTATGGTAAGCCAAGGAACAGAATGCGTCATTGGTCAAGTAGTCATTGGTCAATGGTTGTCGGTCAATGGTCAATAGTCATCGGTCACTGAGAAAAATGGGAATGGTTGATATAGTGCGACGGCGGTGGTCAACGATCATGACTTTTTCATCAACCATTACCCATTGGCCATTAACCATTCCTATGACAATGACCGGTGACCATTGACTTTCCTCTTACGACATCAGAAAGACCGTCACGATCACGACAATCCCAACCGCCATCGCCAGCGCGTAATGTTGAGTTTGTCCGCTCTGGATCAGTCTCAACAACCACCCACCCCACGCAACACCACGCGCGATGCCGTTGACCGCTCCGTCGATAAGATTGACGTCGACCCGCTTCCAAAGCGCTGAAGCGGCTCTACGCGTCGGCCTGACAAAGAGGCGGTCATAGGCTTCATCCACATACCATTTGTTCAACGAGCCGCGATACAGGACGCCCCACTGTCGGGCCATGCGATCCGGGAGATCAGGGTGTAGTACGTAGGCATAGTACGCCGCGGCGATGCCGATCAGACCCACCGCTGTCGCAGCAGCCATAATCATGAGCCCATCCGAACCATGGTGAGCGGCCGCGTCGCGTCCGCTTGAAAACACCGGCCCGAGAAAGGATGGGATGCCGAGATAGCCCGTCAGAATGCTGAGCAGCGCGAGAATCAGGAGCGGCGTCGTCATCGTCTGAGACGGCTCATGGACATGGTCTGCGTGGCGCGCATCGACCCGCGACGGGCCCCAAAAGATCACGAATACCAGACGGAAACTGTAGAAAGCCGTCAGCAGAGCCGTCAGCAGACCAAAGAACGTCAGTACGTGACCAAGGTCGCCCGACGACCAAGCAGAGACGAGGATGTCATCCTTACTGAAGAATCCTGCCGTCAGAGGGAAGCCTGCGAGCGCCAGCGAACCGATGACGAACGTCCAGTAGGTGATCGGCAACTTGTCTTTGAGGCCACCCATGTGTCTCATGTCCTGTTCATGATGCAGCGCGATAATGACCGAACCACAGCCCAGGAAAAGCAGGGCTTTGAACGCGCCGTGTGTCAATAAGTGATACATACCGGAGGCGTAGGCTCCGAGTCCGCAAGCCATGATCATGTAACCGAGCTGGCTGACCGTCGAATACGCGACGACACGTTTGATGTCGGTTTGAGTCAACGCAATAGTGGCACCGAGGACCATCGTCGCCGCCCCTGTAACAGCGACCACGCTCATCGCGGTGGGAGAAAGGTTATAGATCGGGGCCAGGCGCGCCACCATGAACACACCGGCTGTGACCATGGTGGCGGCGTGAATGAGCGCCGAAATCGGGGTAGGTCCTTCCATCGCATCAGGCAGCCACACGTGAAGCGGAACTTGCGCCGATTTCCCTACCGCGCCGGTAAACAGAAGAAGCCCGATCAGGGTGAATACCGACACGTCCCACGTCCCACCGAAAGGGCCGAGGAGATTCATCGTCAAATCGGTCGCCTCATGGAGGGCAGAAAAGATGTCGAGGTAGTTCAGCGAGCCGAAGTGGTACCAGACGAGCAAAAGACCCAGCATGAACCCAAAATCGCCTACCCGATTCACGACGAACGCCTTGGTGGCGGCGGCGCAGGCGGAAGCCCGCTCGTACCAGTGGCCGATCAGCAGATAAGAGCACAGTCCCACGGCCTCCCAGAACACGAAAAGCTGGAGCAAGTTATCGGCCATTACCAACATCAACATGGAAAACGTGAACAGGGCGATGTAACTGAAGAAACGGGCATAGCCTGGTTCGCCGTGCATGTAACCGATCGTATAGACGTGCACGAGCGAACTGACACCGGTAACCAGTAAGAGCATGACGGCCGTCAGCCGATCGATATGGAGACCGATGTGAATATCGAGATGCCCTGATGTCAGCCAGATATACAGCGGAACCGCGATCACGGAGCCGGACACCGCCACTTCTAAAAATGCCGCCACCGACAAGACGAGCGACAATACGACCGCCGGAACCGCGACAAGGTGCGCACGGTCCTTAATGCGCCAGCCGCCCAGGCCGAGAATCAAAAAGGCAGTTAGCGGAAGAAATGGGATGAGGGCGTAGAGCATGTGATCAGATGATCAATGGTTAATGGTTAATGTGAATGGTGAATGAAGGTCGTGCAAGGCCCTCGAATCATCGACCATCAACCATTCAACATGACCCATGATGTTTCGCGCCTACCATTTCAACAGGTTGAACTCCTCCACGTTGATCGTGGATCTGGATCGATGCAGGGCGATGATAATCGCGAGTCCGACGGCAACCTCCGCAGCGGCCACCGTGAGAGCAAAAAAGACGAACACTTGTCCACCGAGATCATGAAGGTGGTCGGAAAAGGCGACGAAGTTAATGTTGGTCGCGTTCAGCATCAGTTCCACCGACAGCAGAATGGCAATGATATTGCGCCGAATGAGCACGCCCACCACGCCCGTCAGGAAGACAATGGCGCTCAGGATGAGGTAGTAAGAAATGGGAATCATGGGTTCAATGGCTCACGGTAAATGGTTGATGGCGAATGGTTGACGATTGATGGGTAATGGACAGTGATTCGCGTCATTATCTTCATGAACCATGCTGAATCATCTCACCTCGCCGATATCGCGTTTCGCGAGGACGATGGCACCGATCATGGCGACCAAGAGAACCAACGAGGCCACTTCGAAGGGGAATAAGTAGGTTGAAAAAAGCGTCTGACCGATGGCCAGCGTATTGTCGGTGGCGACGGCATCATGCGGTTCGGAGTTGCGGCTCGAGACCATCGTCCCCGCTCCGCCGGCGAGCAGCACGATGGATTCGATCACCAACGGCACACAGACGATTGCGGCGATTCGCCATTGGCTGTGATAACGGTCGTCTTGCTTGACATTGAGCAACATGACGACGAACAGATACAGCACCAGAATGGCCCCGCAATAGACGATAATCTGCACAGCGGCCAGGAATTCGGCATGAAGCATGACGAAGAGTCCCGCGATATGGAAGAACATGACCAAGAGCGACAGTGCGCTGTAGACGGGGTTTCTCAGCGCAACCACCAGCATGGAGGTTAGGGCGATCATCCCGGCGAAGTATCCAAAAAACAGCTGCGACATGAGACGGTTCCTGGGTCAGCGAGCGATCAGAGCCGGACTAACGCAACGGTGTTGCAGCCATCGTTCGTCCGATGAGCAATCTTTGAGAGTCAGTCCGGTTTGGGCGGCACGTGCTTGAATGCCACGTTGAAAAACGCCACGTTCGGATGTTGCAGTTCCAGGCGTTTCTCACGGACTGGAAATGAGCGGTCGCCGATCGCGAGCAATTGTTGTTTATTCAAGTGGAGCTGGCGCTTGTCGTATACCGCCCACTCGAATTCTCTCGTCATGCCCAGTGCATCGACGGGACAGGCCTCCACACACATCCCACAGAACAAGCAACGGGTCATGTCCATATAATATTCTTTCGAGTAACGCTTCGTCGGTTCACCCGGCACTTCGGCGCTGACGACCCGGATGACGCGCGACGGACAGGCTGCTTCACAGAGATCGCATCCTACGCACTTCTCGGTTCCATCATCGTATCGGAGCAGCGCAAGCATGCCCCGATAATTATCCGGCAGTGTGCGTTTTTCGTGAGGGTATTGCAAGGTCACGGGACGGTAATGAAGCAAATGCGATAAGGTCGCTTTCATGCCGACCAGAATCTCGTAGAATGTGATCGTTTTGAACCATTCGTACAGGTTCAAACGCTTGGTGGTCGCCGTAGATGCCATATGGGTCTCGCCCGCTACTTCATCTGTTGGTAGAAAAATACCGCAAGGGACGTCACGACGATGTTACCCAACGCAATGGGCAGCATCACCTTCCAGCCGAATCTCATCAGTTGATCGTATCGCAGTCTCGGCAACGTGGCCCGAAGCCAGAAAAAGAGAAACAAGAAAGAGTACGTTTTGACCGCAAACCACATCGTGTTCTCGACCCAAGCCACGGACGGCAAACCGATGAGCGCCAGAATCGTTCCGGGGTACGGTGCGTTCCATCCGCCGAGAAACAGCGCGGCGGCTACACAGGACACTAACACCATGTTGGCGTACTCGGCGAGGAAGAAGAACGCGAATCTGAGGCCGCTGTATTCGGTGAAGAAGCCGGCGACGAGCTCGCTCTCCGCTTCCGGCAGATCGAAGGGGACCCGGTTGGTTTCAGCCACCGATGAGATCACATAGACGACAAACGCAAAAATTTGGGGGGCCGGTAACGCGAAGAGATACCAATTCCAAAAGCCTCCGGTCTGAGCCTCGGTGATTTTCACGAGGCTGAGTGAACCGGCCAGAATCAACACGCCGACAATGGATAATCCGACGTTGAGCTCGTAACTGATGATTTGTGCCGCCGATCGTAGACCGCCGAGCAGCGAGTATTTGCTGTTGGAAGCCCATCCTCCGAGGATGATGCCGTAGGCCCCAAGCGAGGCGAACGCTAAGATGTACAGGATGCCGATGTTGATGTCGCTGATCACAAACGGCCTCACCGTGATGCCGTCGACTTCAAACGTCTGGTTGGGGCCCCAAGGAATCACGGCAAATCCGATGAACGCGGGAATTAAACAAAGGATCGGCGCGATGGTGAACAGGAACTTATTGGCGCCGGCGGGAATAATGTCTTCCTTGAAGAAGAGCTTGATGGCGTCCGCAAACGGTTGGAGGATGCCGTAGGGCCCCACTTCCATCGGACCCATGCGGTCTTGCATCCAGCCCAGGACTTTTCGTTCTGCGAGGGTGAGAATGAGTACCGTGACGACCACGACGCCCATGACCGCGGCGATCTGGGTCAGGGAGATAGCGAGACGCAATCCGAATTCAGTCACAATTGGACTCCTCGATTAGCACATCAACGATGAAGAGAATCATCACGCCACTTTCATGATGGACACCGTCGCCGGCCGGAACGCCGGTACGTGGGTGATCGGATCGATGACGCATTCAAATAGTCGGACGGCGGCTTGACCAAAGTGGTACGGGAACCATGCCGTTCCTTGTGGGACCCGCTCCATAATCTTCACCTCGGTCGTCATTTCCCCGGACGTGCTGGAGAGGCGGACCCGATCTCCATCCGACAAGGCAAAACGTGCGGCGTCAAGCGGACTGATACGGAGCCGGCCGCTTCCTTCGACCTGTAACAGCCCTTTCGATCGTGTGGATAATTTTCCGGAATGGAACAGGCTCTGTGCCAATTCCAACCGCACGGTTCCATCCGGTCTGGACGTTCGTGGGATAGGCCGGTACCTGGCTGCGAGGTCACGCTGATAGCCGGCGAGGAGATAGCGATCCACAGCCGAACGATCAACTTTAGGCGGCAACGGTGCGGGCCCCAGCGAACCATAGCCTGGAATGAGACTCCGAATTTCCTTGAGGATCTCTTTGCTTTCGGCGTACTCCATCGGCGAGTCCAATAAGATGGAAAGCGCGGAAAAGACTTCCCAATCGGGGCGGCTTTCTCCGATGGGTTCGATCGCCGGCCGGACGGCCTGAACATGGCCCTCGGTATTGGTAAACGTCCCGTGTTTTTCCAGAGATGAAGCGGCCGGCAACACGACGTGGGCCAAGGCGGCCGTCTCCGTTAAAAACAGCTCTTGGCACACCAAGAAATCGAGGTTGCGCAGTGATTTCTCAGCCTGGATCGTGGCGGGGAGGCTTCCGACCGGATTCTCTCCGACGATGAACATCGCCTTGAGGGAGCCCGCGTTGGCTCGATCCAACATGCCGATGAGGGAAACTCCTCTGTCGGTCGGGAGTTCGGCTTTCCATTGCTTCTCGATTCTCTCGCGATCCGTGCTGCTGGCGATAGGGCGGGCACCGGGCAGAAATTCGGTGACGGTTCCCATTTCGACCGCTCCCTGGTCGTTGTTTTCCTCGGCGAGCGGCGCAAACCCACAGCCGGGACCATCCAACTTTCCCGTGAGAAGAAGCAGATCCAAGAGGGTCAAACATCCGTTGTAGCCATGTTCGCTCCGCAGCAAGAGCTGTCCGGCCAAGATAACGACCCGACGTCCTCCCGCAGCCACCTTGGCCGCCCTCACAAAAGCATCCGGTTCGATTCCGGTCGCCGCCTGTAGGTCCTGCCAAGAAATCTGTCGCAACGCGCTCGTAATGGAGTTGAGATACGCCGGATATCGTTGCGCGAGGTCCGGCTGTATCAGATTCTGTTCTACGACGGCCTTCACCAAACCGAGGATGGCATTGGGTGTGTCGCCGGTCGGAATACGGAAATGATGGTGCGAGAGATTGGCGATATTGCTCATCGTGTCGACGACCGGCTCCAACGACTCGATGGTGATCAGCGTCGCCCGGCGTTTCTTCACCGCTTCTTTGACTTTGAGGCCCGTGATGGGATTCGTCTCGGTAATGTTCGTGCCGACGAGAATGAGGACGTCCGCATCCAGGATGTCGTCGAAGGTGACGGTCCACCGATGCGTTCCCTGTACGAGTTGCATGGCATGCAGACCGTTGACATGGCCATAGCGCGCGCTGCTGTCGATATGGTTGGTGCCGACGGCCACGCGGAGAAATTTCTGAAACAGGTACAGTTCCTCGTTGGTGCAACGGCCCGAAATCAATCCTCCGAAACTCTGTCCTCCGTGGGCGGCTTTAATCTCGCCGACGCGGCCGGCGACGTATTCCAGGGCTTCTTCCCAGGTCGCCTGCACCAGCACGCCGTCGCGCCGAATGAGCGGATGGGTCAGGCGATGAGGGTCGCCTGCGGCATGGAATCCAAAAAACCCCCGAGCGCAGAGGTCGCCATTGTTGCGCCCCGCTCCATGCGCCGAGTTCACTTCGATGAGTTCCTGCTCCTTCGTCTGCACGGTCATCTGACACCCATCTCCGCAGTAGCCGCAAATGGTCTCGGCTCGCTTCAGCATCCATGGCCGGTACTCGTACATGGACAGTCGGCTGGTAATTGCTCCGACGGGACAGATCTGAACGCAGCCCCCGCAGAACTCACACTCGAGCGGATGAGAGCCGAAGTACTTGATTTCCGTCATGGTGCCGCGACCGACCGGCGCCAACGCCTTGACGTCCATCACTTCATCGCAGTATCGGACACAACGGAGGCACTGCACGCAGCGATTCATCTGCGTTTCGATGAGCGGACTGAAATACTCCTTTTGGAATATGCGCTTGGTTTCAACGAATCGGCTGGTCGCGGTGTACTGGTGCGAAAAGTCTTGAAGGTCGCACTTTCCCCCTTGATCACAGACCGGACAGTCCAGCGGATGATTGGCCAGAATGAACTCGAGCACCGATTTATGGGCGTCGTCGACCACGGTGGTGGCGGTGCGTACGCTCATTCCTTCGTCGACCGGTGTGCTGCAAGCCGTTTGAAGCTTGGGCATTTTTTCAATTTCGACCAAGCACATACGACAATTGGCGTCCGGCTTGAGTTTCGGGTGATAGCAGAAATGCGGGATCATGACACCGACGCGACGAGCCGCTTCGATTACTAATGTCCCTTTCGGGACGTTGACCGTCATTCCGTCGATCGTGATGCGCACGGTTTGTGTTGCTGTGTCGGCCATGCTCTCCGGTATTCGTTAAACGTTATTCGTGAACCGTTCAACCCTCGGCTTCGCCGCGAGGCGAGCGCATGATTCTTGCGAATAACGATTCACCATTAACGTCCTACTCCTACTTGCCCTGGCATGATTAAATTCGCCGCTTCCGCTTCGTTGATGAGGTCGACGTATTCTTGCCGCCAATGTTTCAGCGTGCTTTGGATCGGAGCGACTGCCGCGTCCCCGAAGGCGCAGACCGTGCGGCCTGCGATGTTTTTGCATAGATCCGACAAGGTTTCAAGATCCTCCATCCGACCACGCTTCGCCAAGATCCTGCGTAGAGTCTGCACAAGCCAAGAACTGCCTTCTCGGCAAGGACTGCATTTCCCACAGGACTCATGGTAGAAAAATTCCATCAGCCGAAGTGCAGCCCACACCATGCTGGTACCTTCTTCCATCACCGTCACGCCGCCGGATCCCAACATCGATCCTGCCGCCGCCACGTGTTCAAAATCCAGCTTCACGTCGAGATGGGCTGGCGTCAGAAATGGCGCCGAAGCTCCGCCGGGAATAAAGGCTTTCATCGGCTTGTCGGACCGCATGCCGCCGGCATGTTCGTACACCAACTCTCGGACCGTCATCCCCATCGGAACCTCATAATTGCCCGGTCGTTTGACATGCCCGCTGACACAGAAGACTCTGGTACCGGTGCTCTTCGGCGGAGAGCCGATCGCCGCAAACCACTCGGGTCCTTTGTTGAGGATATGGGGAAGGTTCGCCAGCGTCTCGACGTTATTGACCACCGTCGGCTTATTGTAAAGCCCATGCGTGGCTGGAAACGGCGGCTTGATGCGGGGAAGGCCGCGTTTGCCCTCGAGTGATTCCAAAAGAGCCGTTTCTTCGCCGCAAATATAGGCTCCCGCTCCCCGATGCACCCATACGTCCGCGTTGATGCCGGTGCCGAGAATGTTCTTTCCGATATACCCGGCGACTCTTGCTTCGCCGATGGCCTGTTCCAAGATCTTTGAGCCCAAGACCATTTCCCCACGGATATAGATGTAGGCGGTTTCCGCGCCGATGGCATAGCACGCCAACACGATGCCTTCCAATACTTGATGAGGATCCCGCTCCATGAGTTGACGATCCTTAAACGTACCGGGCTCGCTCTCGTCGGCGTTGCAGCACAGATAACGGGGACCTTGATAGTCTTTCGGCAGAAACCCCCATTTCACGCCTGTCGGGAAGCCGGCGCCGCCTCGGCCGCGTAATCCGGACTTGCGGACCATCGCCGTCACATCCGACGGAGCGATCTTTCCGAGCGTGTTCCCCAAGGCTTGATAGCCGCCGGTCTTCTCATAGTCCGTCAACGAGCCGGTGTAGCCGGGCTGCATCATGTTCTTGAGCAAGATCAGTTCATGCTTCGGCATCGTTTCCCTATCGATGGTTGATGGTTAATGGACAATGGTTGATGAATCGCCCATCATCCATGAACCATCATCATAAACCATTTCCGTCAGCGCTTTGTGCTGACGGGCTCCGGCCACATAAACGGCCCGCTCTTCAGTGGACTGCTTCCTGTCGATCGCAGATCGGCCAAAATCCGGTCCAATTTGTCCTCGGTCAGCCGCTCATAGTAGTCATCGTTGACCTGCATCATGGGGCCGGTCCCACAGGCGGCCAAACATTCCACCGTACTGAGGCTGAATAGTCCGTCTACCGTCGATTCACCCGGGGCAATTCCCAACTTCGTTTTGATCCATTCGATCACCGTATCCGAGCCGACAAGAGCGCACATGAGGGACTTGCATACCTGAATATGGAATTTGCCTGTCGGCTTCAGGTTAAACATCGTGTAAAACGTGATCGTCTCATAGACCTGCGGAGGCGTCAGCCTGAGAAGATGCGCGATCTCCTGCATTGCCGACTCGGTCACGTAGCCTTGATCGCGCTGAGCGAGGTAGAGCAGGGGGATCAGGGCCGACCGCTTCACCGGGTAGCGGCTCAGGATGTCCGATATCTCGTCTTTGTATTTATCTATCAGCATCGATTACATCTTCTCACATGTGCAAATGGTTAAATGGTGAATGGTTGATGCTGTGTCCCGATGAAACGCGACACTCGCATGATCCATTATCCATCAACCATTCTGTGCTCACCGATCGCACTCTCCCATGACCACATCGTAGGTCCCGAAAATCGTGATGATGTCGGAAATCAAATAGCCGCGTGCCATATGGTCGAATGCGCCCATGTGGATGAAGGAGGGTGAGCGAATTTTCAACCGATAAGGGCGTGGAGATCCGTCACTAATGATAAAAAATCCCAATTCCCCCTTGGGCGCCTCCGTCGCGCAATAGGTTTCCCCCCTCGGCGGCTTGAACCCTTGGGTGAAGATGATGAAATGATGAATCAAGCTTTCCATGTCGCGCATCACTTGCGGCTTGGGCGGCGGAATGTATTGCGGCATATCGGCGATGATCGGCCCAGGCGGCATCTGGTCGAGACATTGCGAGATGATCCGTGCGCTCTGACGCATCTCTTCGACACGAATCCAATAGCGATCGTAAGTATCGCCGTTTTTGCCGACAGGCACTTCCCAGTCCACTTTATGGTAGACACCGTAAGGTTCGAGTTTGCGCACATCATAGGACACACCGGATCCCCGCAAGGCCGGGCCGGTCATGCCGAAATTGATCGCGTCTTCTCCGGAGATGACGGCGACATGCTTCGTCCGACCCAACCAAATCCGGTTGCCTGCGAGCAGCGAATCATACTCGTTCACTTTTTGTGGGAATGTCTCCAGAAACGCCTTGAGTCGAGACACCAATTCGGGAGTGAAATCGCTGTCCACGCCGCCGATCCGATAATAATTCAAGGTCAGCCTGGCTCCGCACAGCCGTTCAAACATGTCGAGCAAGGTTTCCCGCTCGCGAAACGTCCAGAAGAAGATCGTCATGGCTCCGATATCCAGCGCCTGCGCCCCCAACCAGAACAGATGTCCCAGAATGCGCTGCATCTCCGCGACAATGGTACGGATATACTCGGCTCGTTCAGGCACCGTGATACCGATGAGCTTCTCAACGGCGCGCACATAGGCATAATTGTTGGCCATTGCGCAGACATAGTCGAGTCGGTCGGTATGGGGAATGATCTGCATGTAGGCGAGGCCCTCGGCCAGTTTCTCGACACCCCGATGGAGGTATCCCAGATCCGGCGTCGCCTTGACGATCCGCTCTCCGTCCAGTTCGAGAACGACCCGGACCACGCCGTGCGTGCTCGGATGTTGGGGGCCCATATTCAGCAACAGTTCTTCCCGCCGGTTCGATGAAGTTCCGGTCGGCTCAGAGAGGAACAACTTCTTCTCTGCCTCGGGAACCTCGCCTTCGATGTGCTCGACCGGCGGTTCATCGAGGCGCGGGATAAAGTCGAACCGACTCCGCCATCCTCGACCTTCCGTCGGGAAGTCCTTTCGCAGCGGATATCCTTCCGCATAGTCTTCAGGCAGGAGGATGCGGCGAAGGTCCGGGTGGCCTGAAAACCGGATTCCCATCATGTCGTAGACTTCGCGTTCTAAGAATGTCGCGCCGCGCCAGATGCTTGTGACTGAATCGAGCGAGGGGTTGTCTTCGGTGACTCGGGTCTTGAGGCGAATTCGTCTGCCATGCGGAAGCGACAACAAGAGATAGATGACTTCAAACCGCTCCTGATCGGCAGGATAGTCGGCGGAGCAGATATCGGTGATGTGATCGAAACAAGCCTCCGGGTCGTCGTGCAAAAAACGAGCGACCTCCAAGATCCTCGGCGCAGCGACCTGAACCGTCGTTTCCGATCGGGCCGTATCGACATCGACGGAAAGCACCGCCTCCGGGAACTTATTGAGTAACGTTTCAATGAGAGATTGCATGGCGTCATTCAGCGGGACGTGCGCGACTCGCACGAATAGCGAGACTCGCCATTCGTGCTTTTCTTGCTTCTCTCGCCCATCTCGCCGGTCATTTCACGAACACTCTCTCTCGCTGGATCTTTTCCTGTAACTTCAGCAGTCCGTCCAGCAAGGCTTCCGGTCTCGGAGGGCAGCCGGGTACATAGACATCAACCGGCACGATCTGATCCACACCCTGGACGACCGCATAGCTGTTGTAGTGATTGCCCGAGGTCGCGCACGAGCCCATGCAGATCACATATCGAGGCTCAGGCATTTGGTCGTAGATCCGTCGAATGACCGGCGCCATCTTGCGCGAGACCGTTCCCGCGACAATCATGAGATCGGATTGTCTGGGGGATGCGCGAAAGACACCGGCGCCGAAACGGTCCAGGTCATAGCGGGAGGAGACGCTGGCGATCATTTCAATGGCGCAGCAGGCCAGCCCGAAGGTCATGGGCCACAAGGCCGACTTCCTCGCCCAATTGACGACTGCATCCAGATTCGTCGTCACGATATTCGCGTCAAACTGGCGTTCTAGTAGGCTCATAATGCGTCGTTATTCGTTAAACGTTAATCGTAAATTCGCAAGATAATGATGATGCAGGCCATGAGATAAATAGTTAGCGTTTTGTTTCATTCGATTAACCATTAACGATTCACGTATAACGTCCTCAATCCCACTCCAGCGCTCCCTTCTTCCATGCATACCAGAATCCAACCACGAGGATGGCAATGAACAAGACCATCTCTATTAATCCAACCAGCCCAAGACTGTGGAATGCAACAGCCCAGGGAAACATGAAGACGATCTCGATATCAAAAATGACAAAGAGCATCGCGATGATGTAGTACCGAATCGGAAACTGTACGCGGGCGTCCTGAAACAGCGGACTGCCGCTCTCGTACGGGGCTAACTTTGCCCGATAAGGTTGGTTGGGACGGACAAACTTCCCGAGCAAAAGGGTCAGCGTTCCGAGCGCAATACCCACCCCGATGAAAATGAGGATCGGAATATAGTTTTCCGGGACGGCTGCGTCACCCATACAGACCTCGGAACACGTTATCGAACGTCGGTAATGCCGCCATGCGAATTCCTCACGCGGCTGATTGCTCTGTGAGCGCCGAATCAAAAAACGGTTTGTACCGCAAGCCGTCAAGTTCAGGCTGCTGGATCCCCTTGTGTTGGATGAGGACCTTAAACGTCGTACCCATGCCGTTCGGTCTCAACAGATGAATCGCCGCTTTGAACTGCGGACTGTCCTGCTCCAACTCCGCGATCATCTGTTCGGCGCCGAGCCCCATGAGAAAACTCATCT
Source organism: Nitrospira sp. (assembly GCA_030123625.1). Taxonomy (NCBI): domain Bacteria; kingdom Pseudomonadati; phylum Nitrospirota; class Nitrospiria; order Nitrospirales; family Nitrospiraceae; genus Nitrospira; species Nitrospira sp. Next base: position 1,520,113 of record CP126121.1, on the reverse strand, counting down.
GGTTCGTGAATCCGGTCATGTGGAGTTTTTGCTCTTCACCGGTCGCCGCTAAGCTCGAAAAATCCACATGGGCGGTCATGTCCTGCTCGCCCACGCGCAGGAACGGGTCTTCGTTTACGGATTGTCGGGAATAGCAAAGAAATGTACCGTGTTTTCGGTCGGACCGATAGAGGTCCTGTGCCGTGTGGCCGTAATCGATGGTGATCACAAATCCACGATCCAGACGCTGAGCGACTTGCTTCATCCATTCCAATGCTTGGAGGTTGATCTCGGTTCGATAGCCTTCCGGCCAACCGGCGTCCATGCGGCGAAGACGATGGAGCACGGTGTCCGACGACAGGGGCATGAGACACTCAACGAACTTTCCGTCTCGATAGTCGACCCAGAGTTCCTCGATTCCCTTGACTGTGACCTGAACGCGGTGGACCGAAAACGAGTCCACGAGTTCATTGCTGAAGAACAAACCGGTCAGACCGTGAGGGGCCACATTCGCCAGGTCGTCCATCCATGTCAGTAGGGCTGCTCGATCCAGCCAGGGAGTGAGATTCCGGCGCTGCAACTCGCGCATGGCCGGGCTTCGGTCTACCAGGACATACCGAAGATGCTGAAACAACGAACGATAGCGATGTGCGCATGTCGTCAGGATGTGCTTCGCGAGCAAGCCCTTGCCTGGCCCCATTTCAACGATGGTAAAGGGATGGGGTTGGCCGAGTAGTCGGTACATCTGTTCAGCCTGTTTGGCCAGAATTTGTCCAAGGATAGGATGGACATCCGAGCTCGTGTAAAAATCACCCCGCCGGCCGATCCGTTCTTGCGGTGGCTCGGGGCTACGCATGTAATAGCCGAATTGCGGGTGATAGAGAGCCAACTCCATGAAACGAACAAACGGAATCGGACCGGAAGCGGCGATCTCAGAGACAATGGCGGCAATGAGTTCCGGATGCCCTGTGCTCACGGAAAGCTCCAATTCACCATCCTAAGACGGAAAAAAGCGACACCCCTAGCTTATGGGCAGCATCCTGCCCATCGTTGGGTGTCGAAGGGGAAACAGAGTAGCCTCCGGAAGTGCTTTAAGTCAAGGCAGAATCAGGAGGAATGAGACTGAACAGGGGAAAGAGATAGGGAGCCAGTCCTTGCGGATCTCGGTTAGGTGAGGGGTGGATGGATTCGAACGTCTTCCATTTAATTTAATAGTAGCTGAGACAGACTCTTTGCATGGAGTTTTGATTTCCATTAATCGTTAGACGGTCTGATTTAAAGATACCGCTAAGTGGTCTGAGTTGAAGTAGCATCAGTCAGGCCTCCGGTGTAAGCAGACATTGCTAGGCTTTTCGAGGCCAGCGTTCTCGACGAACGGAGCCCACGGCATCGTCTTCGATGCTCGTGGGTTTTTTATCGGGCGAAGTGCACGTCCCGTTCATATAGGCGACGGAATCGTCCGACGGATATATCGTGACATTTGATTTTTAGAGAGCAGGCCTGCCGCCAACGTAAGAGGCCATTTAATCAAGGTTTTTGATGGGCACAGTCGACGGTATGGTTCTATCTCATGCTGGGCCGGGCAGCAATTCCTTCGGCTAGGGAGGTCTTTTCGGAGCTTCTCACTGTGGCGGCGCTCGACTTCGAACAACTGTTTCGCTTTGCGTCAGGCGATCTCAGGCGATTTCTGTCCAGCCGGATTTCCAGCCCTCACACGGTGTCCGACCTGATTCAGGAAGCCTTCGTCAAACTCATGAGCGCGTCGCCCCTCACCGAAGTTCGTGATGCGCGAGCCTATTTATTTTGTACGGCCGCTAACCTGGCCATCAATCACGGGACGCGGCAGCGCGAGACGACTGTTTCGTCTTCTGGACATGAGGCCAGCTCCGAGACCGTGCTCGAGGAAGCCGATGTCCGTACGCCGGATCGCGTCGTCAATGTGATCCAACAATTGCAACGGATCATGAATGTCATCGACTGTCTGCCTCCCCGCTGTAAGGAAGTCTTCATCTCTATCGATTTCACAATGTAAGCCAGGAGGCGATCGCCGCTCAGCTCGGCATCTCGCTCAGCATGGTCGAAAAACACGTCATCCGTGCCATGCGATATTGCCGCGAGGCGCTGGCGTGGCGCATGCCTCCTCTCAATATCTCAATCTAGCTAACCCAGGAGATTCCGAGTTGGACCCAATGGGATCTTGGCGCACGGTACCGGTTCGAATACATGAATGGCAAACCGATGGCGATTCGTGCCAACGTCGAGAATCTCTGGACTCAGGCGGCTGGAATGGGAGTGTAAACGGTGGCATCTTTCCCAGAGCGCCTCCCATCTTTCTGGTGTCGGCCACCTTTGATTTTTGACGAGGGCTATGGCGCTGGAGTCCGCGTCCTCAGGTCGTGAATCAGACCATGCCGATGAGCCGTCGTGGGCCGCATTGGTTGGTCGGGTTATGCCAATGACATTTGGGATGTGGGGAGTGCCGAACACCGGCTCTTACGCAGTGTCTGTGGTTGGCTTTGCTTGCCGGCGGAATCAAGTCTTTAAAAAGGTGTCAGGACTGCTCTGTAGAAAACCTCGGGATAACGGATCATCACATTGTGTGTGAGGACCCGGAGCAGCAGGTCGCGGCACTGACTCCAGTACGAGCGGCCGCTGACGGCCGAGCCCAACCGGCGCTTGAGCATCGAGAACACCGTCTCGACCTGCCACCGTTGTCCGTAGTGACAATAGGTCTTGGTCAACCGTCGTTTCATCAATCGCCGGTACCGGCCGGTCGGCAATTTGTCGGTGGGGCGTCCCGCCGTGGCGGGGATGACCGACCGAATCCCCCAGCGCTCCCGCGCATGACGATGATTGGGCTCAGAATCGTAGCCAGCATCGGCCAGGATGGTGCCGATGTGCACGCGCTGAAGGGCGTTGTTCAACAACGGCACGAAGCGATCGACATCGACCCGTGGTCCACGCCTCGGAAGGGCCCCGAGGATGAGGTGTCTGGCGCAGTCGACGACCGCTTCAAGCTTACTGAAACGGGTATACGTGGTGGTCTGCCAGAGGCTTCGCTCACGGGACCGACGCCGCACATAGTAGGCACTGATGTGCCGGCACTCGAAGCCGGTTGAGTCCATCGCGGCAAGCGCCACGCGCCGACGACGGGGACGCACGCGGCGGATCGTCACCGTGAGCAGGCGATGGACCAACGGCAGGCGCAAGAGGCGGCGGGCAGCCTTGTGAAGCGTGGTGAAGTGGGGCACGGCCTCGAGCCCGAGGGTTCGAACCAACTCAGGAAGGTCGGCGAGCAACTGGACGATACCCCGATAGTCGGTGTGAAAAAACGTCTTGAGGACGAGACAGGCGAACAGTTGCGGTTGTGTGTAGAGTTTCGGGCTGAACTTGTGCGGGTACCGTGGCAAGGCGGTAACGGCGACAGCCAGCGCTTCGCGCGCCACCCGCTCTGGCGATTTACTGGTCAGACTCATGTCCCATTGTAGCGCTCGCTGATCAACCTGATGAAAGAGGTTTTCTACAGAGCATGTCAGGACCTTATTTCCACTCTACCCCCCTTACACACCTTTGGTTTAATCCCCCACTCAGGGTGCCCTGCTAATAGTATCCAGGCCCACTGCGGCTATAAGGATCACGTTGTGAATTCGGCGGAGGTTCGTCGTAACGATGTTGTTGACCCGGCTGCGACGGTCCCGTATTGACGTTGTCGTAGCCAGGCGCGGGTCGTCGACCGGAATAAGAATCATCGGCACAGCCTGCGATCATGGCCCCGGCTAGAAGGGCAAAGGGCAGAGCACATAGGATACGGATCATGTGAACCTCCTTAGTCATTCGAAGCTATTTCGAGGCATTCCCCCATACAGTCAGTCTGCTGTACTTGCCGGATACGCATGCTAACAAGGCCTCTTTCAGCCTGCCACGAGTCAGGTATCAATTGACTCAGCAAACGCATTATCTTCTCAAACTTGCCATGAAACCTATCCATCGTGCAAAGGTAAAGGTACCTACCCTAAATTTTCGTGAAGGATAATAAGGAATGAGAATTCGCCATTCACAGCAGTTGCAGGCGGGTCTCTTCGAAAATGACCACGGTCATGTGGCCGGTAACGGCTATCCGCTACCCTTGCCGATCTGCTTTCGCATCCAACGGATCAGTTCATCCTTAGCCATCTTGCCGGCCGCGACTTGGCGCGTCACGACTTCGAGGTTTTTGGGAGAGACCGTCAGCTCGATGCTGTTCTTATCGAGGAAGACGAACGCCGCCATTACTGCCGCCCGTTTATTTCCATCGAGGAACGGGTGGTTTTGAGCGATGTGGAAAAGATAAGCCGCGGCCATGGCGGCTAAATCCTCATGTAAATAGGCTCCGCCAAACTGTTGCCGAGGCATGGCGACGGCTGCATCGAGAAGGCCGTGATCTCTCATCCCTTCCATGCCGCCCTCTTGTTCGATGGTGCTGGAGTGAATGATCATCACGTCTTCCAGACTGAGAAAAACAATTTCTTCCACGGTTAGTCCGCCAATCGCTTGAGCATCGGTCCGTACCGGCGACGCATCTTCTTAAGCGACTCCTCGATCTGTTCTCGACCGACACCGACGTTGGCCGGCGTGATGACGAGGGCATTGCCGCTGAGCGTGAGTTGAAGCGGGGTATTCTCCTTGATGCCAAGCGCTTCCATCATCGGCTTTTCGATGACCAGCGCCATACTGTTGCCGTGCTTCTGAAGGGTTTTGATCATCTCGCACCTCCGTTTGTACAATGTTACAACGCCGTCATGCCGTTGTCCATAATGTTCGTGTCTCACTGTGGTTTTGCGGCACCGTTTTCCGGCGGCCGATCACGAACGCTCCCCCCTATACCGCCTCGTCATTGGGGGATTAATACTCGACCTGCTCATTCGTCATCTCTTAGGGAAGAGAATAACTCCACAGCCATGCTCGAACAGATCTTCGTCATGCATCGCCACACCCCTGGTGTCGGCGATCGCTCGGATGGTCGGATCCCCTTACACGGCGGAAGACCCGCGCATGAAGCCTATCACCGCGTGTCGGACGCATTGCAAAGCGGCCAATCCTCAACTTTTGAACTTTTTGTATCAAACGGCGAGGAATCTAGCGATGGATCATCTGCGCCGGGAACGAATACGGCGCGGCTTCATGACCGATGGGGCCGAACGGACACCTGACTCTGGGTGTCGGTTGCATAACGGAAGAATTTCTTTTCCTCACGGTGGCTGCAGGTTGGATTGCTGTTCAACTTTGCCCGAACAAACTTGATTTTTCTTCAGCACGAAAAGGAAGCAGGTTCAATGTCAGCCAAAGAGCTTTTACGCCCCGTGGCATTTTTTGTATTTCTTCCCGCTGCCGCAGGGGCATGGATCATTGCGGCCGACTTTGTTCTCAGCTCGATGGGCCGGGGCCTGTGCCGCGACCGGTTCTTCTCCACGGTTCAAGGTGAGCTTGGGTTGTGGACGTGAGAGGACCGGTTGCGGGGGCGGCGGTTGCTCTCCTTCGTGGCGAACGGCCTGCACATGAAACAGTCGATCAAGCGTGTCGGATTTGATCCGTTCCATCATGCCGGCGAAGAGATCGAAGCCCTCTCGTTTGTACTCAATCAGCGGGTCTTTCTGTCCGTAGCCGCGAAGACCGATGCCGTCCCGCAAATGATCCATTGCAAGGAGATGATCCTTCCAATGATGATCGATCACCTGGAGCATGAACGTCTTCTCCAGAAAACGCATCAGGTCCGTCCCCAGCTCTTGTTCTTTTTTAGCATAGGCTTCCCGCACGTGGGCTCGAAGATCTTCCAGCAACGCGTCGCGTCCGACATCGCGGAGCGAGTCTCCCCCGTCATGCTTTCCCTGCGTGATGTCCAAGCCGAACTGGCTCTGCATGACCTCGGTTAATCCTTTGACGTCCCATTCTTCGGGATATTGATCGGGGGGACAATACACATTGAGTGAGGATTCCACGGAACTGTCCATCATGTCATGAAGGTCGTTGGTGAGGTTGTCTCCGTTCAGCACTGCCCGACGGTGTCGATAGATGACTTCGCGTTGCTTGTTCATGACGTCGTCGTATTCGAGCAGTTGTTTGCGGATTTCGAAGTTATGCGCCTCCACCTTCTTTTGCGCGTTGGCGATCGCGCGAGTCACCATCCCATGTTCGATGGGAATGCCTTCCTCCATGCCGAGCTTCAGCATCAGTTGCGATACCCGTTCCGACGCGAAGATCCGCATCAGGTCGTCTTCCAACGACAGGTAGAATCTCGATGTGCCGGGATCGCCCTGGCGGCCGGCCCGTCCACGAAGCTGATTGTCGATGCGGCGGCTCTCATGCCGTTCCGTGCCGAGGATATGGAGGCCCCCGGCCGCGAGGACTTCCTGCTTGTTCTTGTCGCAATCGGACCGAATGCCCTCATAGATTTCGAGCTTGCGGCCTTCCGGAATGTTTTCTTCCCGGTAGAGCACCTGTTTGTACATGAAGTCGGGGTTGCCGCCTAATAGAATATCGGTGCCGCGTCCCGCCATGTTCGTGGCGATCGTGACCGCGCCTTTGCGTCCGGCTTGCGCGACGATTTCCGCTTCCCGTTCATGCTGCTTGGCGTTGAGGACGTTGTGCTTGACCCCGTTGCGATTCAACAGCCCGGCGAGCTTCTCCGACTTTTCGATTGAAATGGTCCCGACCAGCACCGGCTGGCCACGCTCGTGACATTCTTTAATCTCCTCGACGATCGCCGCGAATTTTTCTTTTTCCGTCCGGTATACGACGTCGGCATAATCCTGCCGAATCATCTGGCGGTTGGTCGGCACGACGTTGACGTCGAGGTTATAGATCTTGGCGAATTCGGCGGCTTCCGTGTCCGCGGTCCCGGTCATGCCGCTGAGTTTCTTGTACATGCGGAAATAATTTTGAAAGGTCACGGAGGCGAGCGTCTGATTCTCGTTGGCGATCTTGACGCCCTCTTTGGCTTCGACGGCTTGATGGAGTCCGTCGCTCCACCGCCGGCCCGGCATGAGCCGGCCGGTAAATTCGTCCACGATGATGACTTCGCCGTCCTTCACGACGTAGTCCACGTCTCGTTTATAGAGCGTGTAGGCTTGCAAGGCTTTCACCACGTGATGGACCAGGTCCATATGGGCCGGATCGTACAGATTATCGACACCGAGCAATTTTTCAACGCGCGCGTTGCCGTCTTCGGTGAGCGCGGCGGTTTTGGTCTTTTCTTCGATGGTGTAGTCTGTTTCGGCTTTGAGTTGCGGAATGATCGCATTGATCCGGTAATAGAGGTCGGTGGTCTGGTCCGTGGGACCCGAAATGATCAACGGCGTCCGCGCTTCATCGATCAAAATGCTGTCCACTTCGTCGACGATGGCGAAGTTCAATTCGCGCTGCACGCATTGATTCAAATCGGTGACGACGAGGTTGTCGCGGAGATAGTCGAATCCGTATTCGTTGTTGGTGCCGTACGTAATGTCGGCGCGATACGCCTCGGGCCTTGTGCAGGGGCGAAGGTGTTGCAGTCGTTTATCGGACGCATCGTAGGTCGGATCGAAGATGAAGGACGCGTCGTGCTGAATGATTCCCGTGGAGAGCCCCAGCGCATGGTAGAGCTGCCCCATCCACTGGGCGTCACGCTTGGCGAGATAATCGTTGACGGTGACGAGATGGACGCCCTTGCCTTCCAGGGCATTGAGATAGATCGGCAACGTCGCCACCAAGGTTTTCCCTTCGCCGGTTTTCATTTCGGCGATGCGGCCGCGGTGGAGAATCATCCCACCGATGAGCTGCACGTCGAAGTGCCGCATGTTGAGTTTGCGGCGTGACATTTCCCGGCATACGGCAAACGCCTCCGGCAAGATGTCGTCCAGCGTCTGGCCTGCTTCAAGCCGCTTCTTGAAGTCCTGAGTCTTGTCGGCAAGGGCTTGATCGGAGAGTGGTGTGAGCCCGGCCTCCAAGCCGTTGATCTGCTCCACGATCGGTCGCAGCGTCTTGATTTCGCGGTCGTTTTTACTGCCGAAGATCAAATTGAGTACTTGTGTAACCATAAGTGGTGAGGCGTGTCGCCTTTTTTAGTGAGAGTGAATCCCTAAAATTAGGAATAATTTCGCAGTATACAGCATCTTTTCACTGAATCCTACTCGACTCTCTGTCGTTGTGACGATAGCTTGACAGCCATTGTCCTGCTCACCTAGTATCTATTTGCAGTCGCTATCTCCTTTGTCTTTGCAGGCTCAATGTAGTGAGCAGTGCCTTCGATGAATGACGCTTTCCGCAAGTTCCTTTCGATCTCACTCGTGCTTTGCGTGCTCGCCGTCGGCGGACTGGCTCAAGCTCAAGCGGCTGAGCACGCCGGACACCATGCACAGCATCAAGCGGCGACACACGGGACGCTGCTCTGTTCCTGGATGTGTGCCGCCGGCACCGTCGTCGATAGCGCGGTCACCCTGATTCCGGTGGAACGCAGTCCCGTTGCTGTTATTCCAATCCCTCATTCAAGCCATCTCATCTCCGAGCCATCTCGAATTTCTTCCAGCCGAGCTCCCCCATCTTTCTCTATGTAATCGTTGTTGCTCTCGTCGCAACCGTCCTGCCGCATGTGGCCACGCGAAGGGTCCTGCTTCAGGCGGTCCGAGGTAACTTCTTGCGGGAAAATGCCTGGGGGCGTTATGGCAGTGAAACATTCCATATTTGCATTCTTTCTAGGGCTTGGTGCGTTCTCTTTGGCTTGGCCCATCGTTCAGACTGCGCATGGATCTTGCGGGTCTGTGACGTGTTTTGTCGTCATAGGCTCTCAGCAACAGGTCTCACCGAAGGGTCTCCTCACCGTAAACGGCTTCTATAACTACACACCGCAAGGAACGTTGCTCAGCGGAACCGACGGGGTGATCCCTGCGGTTGATCTGGACAATCGGCAACTCATTCTTGGCCACCACAAAGAGATTCGTACTATTACACAAATGTATACGCTCGATCTTAACTACGGCGTCACCGATCGGTTCGGTTTAGAAATCGCCATCCCCTATAAAAAGATCAAGCATCGACACATCGATGGATTGGGAGAAGCCAATGGAGGGGCCGGCGAAGAAACGAGGTTCTCTGACAATGGCTTCGGTGACATCCTTATCAACGCCAAGTACAACCTATTGCCCACACTGAGGAGTATGGTGGTCATGGGTTTCGGCGTGTATGTTCCCTCGGGTGATCATGATCAAACGACCGCAGGACTCTCCGGGGAGCCGGGTGAAACGATGGAACCGACGGCCCAAATCGGACGTGGTCAAGTCGGCCTGCAAGCGTCGTTCTATCAAACCTATGAGCTGATTCCCCATCGGTTGAACCAGTTCGCCTCCGGCAGTTATCGCCATACGTTCCGCAACAACTTTGGCTACCAATGGGGGGATCAATTTGATTTTGGGGTCGGCGCGAACCTCGTGACGGTCCCGTGGCTCGTGCTGACCAATCAGCTCAATTTTCGCTACATGGCGCGCGATCACTTCGAGGGATCGCTGGCTCGATCACAGACTCCGAGTGATCCCACGTTTCCCGACGAGGCGATCGTGCTCGATGAGAACATCAGGAATCGAGCGGTTCCGACAACCGGTTCCACGTTTTTCGCCTACACTCCCGGTTTCCAGGTCGGTTTAGGAGAACTGATCAAGACACCGCTGACCGAGAACACGTCGATGTACTTCTATGCGCAGATACCGGTCTACCGTGATTTCAACGGAAATCTGGCACAAGGGACCAGCTTCGTGTTCGGTCTGACGAAGATGTTTCAGGTACTGAAACCATCCTGAACGGAACGGTTCAGTTGAAGGAGGTTCATATGATTCCGAGAGCATTCAAGATTGTATTCGTGGGAATCCTGCTGCTTGCGGCATTGGTAACGTTGCCAGCCTTCGACGGATGGAGCATGGGGTCGCGGGTTCCTGTTGTGGGTACGGCCGCGGAAGATTTCGCCCTGGTCGGCCTCGATGGCAAAGAGCAACGACTCAGTCAATATCGTGGGAAGGTCGTGCTGGTGAATTTCTGGGCCACCTGGTGCAAACCCTGCACGACGGAAATGCCCGCGATGCAGGCGACTTACGACAAGCTCCGTGACAAGCGATTTGTGGTATTGGCCATCAACGAATTGGAAGACGATGCCAAGGTGCGTGAGCACATCCAGCAATACGGCCATACCTTCCCGGTGCTCATGGATCGAGACAATAAGGTGGCGAATCAGTTCGGTGTGTTCGGTTTACCGGTCAGCGTGTTCATCGATGAGAAGGGCGTGGTCCAAGAATATATCAAAGGCGGACTCTTGACCGAGCAAACCATCCTGGATGTGGTCGCACGTATTCAGAAACAAGAACCGGTGAAGGCCGCATCTTTGCGCTAGACGAGCAGGGCGTCGGTACGGGTCCAGTGGAGGGAGCAGCCTTCCTTTTCAGGGAGTGGGCGAACCGAATCAGGCAAATGGAAAGGCAGAAGAAGACAACATGACATCGACAAATGAAACCCGATTCTTTTTTCCGGCCTGGGGCATCTCGCTGGCTCTGCATGGAGCGGCCGTCGGCCTCGCGTTCGCGTTTGCCACACAGGTTAAGCCTATTCTTCCTGAAGATGTATTCAAGTGGGACGTGGCGTTGGTGGAAGCGGCGAAGACGGAATCCATATCGGAACAATCGCCGTCGGCCGTGCCTCAGGAACAGGCACCGGCGAAGATCGCGTCTCAGCCACGTCCCAAACGAGCGACTGAGGTATCCCAGCCGGTAAAGCCGTTAGAGCGTAAAATCGAATCGCCGCCGCCGATCAAACCGGCACAGATGATCGAGCAGAAAATTGAAAATCTTCAGCCACGTGAAGAGCCGATTGAACAACGTATTGCCGAGAGGACGGACTCAACTGAATCAAAGGTCGAGCCGGTCGTAGAAGCGAAGGAGCCGGAGCCGGTTGCTGCTCCACCTGCTCAACCTGAGCCGGTAGCGGTTGCGGCAGCTTCTGCCTCATCGCAGGAGGCCATGGCTCAACAAGAGGCGCCGCCAGGATCCCCGTCACAGGAGGCTCGTACGGATCCCGCTCCGATGGAGGTAGCTAAGGCTTCGGCGTCCGGTTCGGAGACAAAAATAGATCACCGATGGTTGGCCGAATCGCTCTGGCGGCGGGTGGCGGAAGTGAAACGGTATCCAAATCAGGCTCGCATGAACGGCCAAGAGGGGAAAGTGATCTTGAGAGCCGTCATCCGATCGGATGGACAGCTGGCGGATGTATTCGTTCAGAAAAGTTCAGGACACAGCGTGCTCGATGCCGCAGCAATCGAGGCAGTGAAACTGGCATGTCCGCTGCATATGAAACACGCCATCGGAAAACCACAAATCGTCGTGAGTCTTCCGATCGTCTATAGCTTGGCCAACTGAGCCGCGAGGGACGCCGCCATGTTATCAGAACACGAACAGATGCAAGAGCTGGAAGGTTCACCGATGCGAAGGCGCACTGCCGGATTCGTCATGGTGTTGTCACTGCTGGTGTCATGGTCGGTATGGGCTGAGGCCTCTGAGTCGGCCGTAACCATGGGGCCGAAGCGGATGACCGTGCATCAGGTGAAGAGCCTGGTCGGGCCTTCGGTGCAGATCGATCAGCAAGGGATTGTTTCAGCTGCCTGGGTGGAGGAAGACAAGGAAACCCGTACCATCCTCTTTGCGAGGTCTGAACAACCAGGTGGGCCGCTTGGAAGGCCGGTCTCTGTGAACCAACCGACCGAGGATGTCTATTATCGCCAGGAATCTCCGGCCTTAGCCGTCCATGGGAATGAAGTTTTTATCACGTGGTCGCAGACCCACCCGAAGATCACGCCCGATAAGCCATTTTCCGGAGAACTGAGGCTCAGCAAATCCATGGACGGTGGACACTCATTCATGCCGTCCGTCTTGGTGAACGATGACGGCCAGGTCATCCAGCATACATTTGATTCGATTCAGATCGCTCCGGATGGTGCCGTACACATGGCATGGATCGACGCCCGCGAAGGCAAGAAAGAACCGGGGACGTTCGTGGCGAGATCGACCGATCATGGCAGCTCGATCGCGCAGAACCTCAAGATCGACGACGATACATGCGTCTGCTGTAGGACGGCCGTGGCGACGTCCGCCGACGGAGTCGTCTATGTCGCATGGCGAAAGATTTTTGACGGCAATATTCGAGAGACCGTCGTGTCTCGATCGCTGGATGGCGGCCGAACATTTTCTTCTGCTGTTGTCGTCGGTCACGATCGGTGGGTCTATCCTGCCTGCCCACATCGCCCGGCGTCCCTCGGTGTCGATCGGCAAGGGCGATTATATGTCGTTTGGTACACGGAGGGTGCCGACGAGAGGCCCGCGGTTTATATCGCCTACTCCGATGATCAAGGGGAGACGTTTTCCGGCAAAAAGCAATTGAACCGGTCCAAAGGCACCTTTCCGGACCATCCGCAGATGGCGGTCGATCCCGCGGGGAGGATTGCCGTGATCTGGGAAGAACAATCGCCTGTCCGTCGAGAAGTCGTGGTCAGCTATTCGCTCGATCGCGGCCGTTCGTTCAACGATCCGATCAAACTGAACGAGAAAAACGGACAGACGCCGGCCCTGGCGGTCAATCAGCATGGAACGGTCGTGATGGGCTGGAAGGAACACGCGATGCCGGCGCATCGCCTGGTCATCCAAACCATGCAGTTTCCCAGTGCGGATCTTGCGCTGAGGAGGGCGGGGGACCATGAGCCATAAAACCGGTCGGTTACTGATCGCCCTGTTGCTCATCGGATGCGTCATCACGATCGGTGTCGGCGGGTACGTCGCTCGTGCCGCAACCTCGGTGAGCGATCCATTCGCCGCGCTGCGCGTCACACGACTGGTGAACCCTGTTCCGATCGCGGCATTTGATCTGAAGGCGCTCGACGGGGGGAGTGTCCGTTCCAACGAGTTGGCCGGGAAAGTCGTGTTGCTCAATTTTTGGGCGACCTGGTGCGGACCGTGCAAAGAAGAAATGCCCTCGTTGGCCAGACTTCAATCGCAGTTGGATTCCACGCAGTTCCAGGTGGTGACCGTCACGACGGACATGCATCCCCAAGGGATCAAGCAGTTTCTCAATCATCTCGGCATCCGTCTCCCCGTCCTCTTCGATGAAAGCGAGGATGTTTCGCGGTCATTTATGGTACGAGGCTTGCCGACGACCGTGCTCATCCAGCCGGACGGTCGAGTCGTCGGTCGTGCCGTCGGACCTCGGGTCTGGGACGGCGAGGAGTCGGTCGCGCTGCTGCGACATGTTCTTGAAGGAATGAAATGAAGCGTTGGTTCGCACCCTTCGCCGCGGGGATGGTCCTGCTCTACGCCGTGCTTGCAGTCAGCGCGGCAGGCTGTCTTGTTCTACAGGCAGAAGAGCCGGGTCATGCTCACCATACTCCATCTCATGCCGCTCATTCGACGCTCTGTGCCTGGATTTGCCAGGTTAATCCGACGGTCAGCATCCAGACTGTTGCGCCTCTCGTTGTGTTCTTCGCCGTCATCGCGATGCAGCGGTTGGTTGGTACAGCACCACAACTCCATTTCATTTCCGCGGTTTCCCGTTCTCGCGCACCCCCTCAGTGATCTTTTTCTAGATCCGTATCGGTCGTATGCGGGTACCGGCTTGGCAGCCAATGAGGCTGTGTGTCGGACTGTGTCTTTGAATAATCTGCTCGAGCGAGGAGTGGGCGATCATGTCTGAACTGGTAGGTGTTTCTCGATGGGGATATGCGATGGCTGTCGGTATGTTTGTACTGTGTGTTGCAGGGAACGGCAAAGCGCAGGAAGCGCCTCCCTCTGATACGTCCACCTCATCGCGCGAGAGAGCGCTGCGCGATCAACTGAAGAATATTCTGCAGGAACTCGATGAGTTGCAGCAGAAGAAAGAGAGCGAGAAGCCCGAAGCGGAACGCCCGACTATTATTAAGGAGAAAGCCGAGACTACTTCACCGGAAGGCGTGGCTGAACCAGCATCTGACGCAAAACCGGATTTCGACCTGGCCGACATGAGCATCGTCAGCGAGCGTTTTCAGAAGCGATCGGAGGGGGTGTCGTTTTTCGCAACGGTTCCTAATGAAACGCAATCCCAGCCGACCAGAACGATGAAGGAATCGTTGGAAGCGGCGCCGGGCATCGTGTTGCGACAGGCGAATGGACCTCGCGATTTCAGCATCATGATTCGTGGACTGGGAGCCAAGACGGCCTTTGCGATTCGGGACATCAAGGTGTACGAAGACGGAATCTCGCAGACCCAGTCCGACGGCCTTTCACGGTTGGACATACAAGATCCATGGTTCATGCGTAGTACTGAAGTCATTCGCGGCGCATCCTCTTCCTTGTACGACAACTATGCACTGGGTGGGATGGTGCATTTCCGAACCAGACGAGGACGTGACATTCGCGGATTGGAAACCTTCTTTTCGGGAGGATCATTTGGGTACCAGAAGTATGGGGTCGCCATCGGTCAGGAAACAGAGAAATTCGATATCGCGATGTTCGGCAGTCAGATGGCGGCAGACGGGTTTATCCGGCACAGCAACTACAATACCCAAACGATCAACTTCAATGTCCGCTACAAAATTGATGACCGACAGAATTTCTACTTCAAGGCCATGACCAACTGGCTCAATACGAAAGTGCCGACTAGGCTTACGCAGAGTCAGTTTTTCGCCGATGAGCGGCAAGCCGGTGGCACGCGAGCGCTTTGTACACCCGGCACCTACAATGGACTCTGTGCCGATGCGCTTCTGCTTGATCAAAGCCGCGTCGATCGCCGCACGATTATCGGGGGGATATACGAACGGCAGATCGATGCGAACACCGTCTTGACGGTGGAAGCTGATTACGACCTCAAAGACATCCAGCAATCATTCTCGCAGATCTTCGAAAATACGAATCCCAACTACAAGAGCTATGCCGATTTGCGACACAACGGTCGGCTGGGAACCATGCCGTTGGAGAGCTATGTCGGTTTCTTTGTCAATTACATGGACCAGAAAGGCAATACTTTTCAGAACCTAGCGGACGGATTCGGAACGAAAGGGACATTGCTCCAGAACGTCCGTGGAACTATTTTCAACATCGGAGGCCGGTTCCGTGAGGAACTGGAATTTTACCCGAATTGGATATTCGCAGTCGGACTTGGCTTTGAACAGTCCCGTCTCAGCGTGGATGCGACAAACTATGATCAGACCACCGGTGCGCTTGCCAATCGGTCCAGCGCGAACCGCACCTTTTCCAACTGGGCACCGGAAGGATCGCTGATTTGGAAACCATCGGTAGACCGTCGTCATTGGATTCGAGCCTCGACGGGTTATGGCATTCCGCAATTCGCTAACCTCCTGCGAAATCCCATCACAGGGCAGCCTGGGACCAATTTCAGTCTAAAACCACAGAAGAATCTTAATCTGGAAATCGGCACGGAGATGAGGCTGCATCCGACGCTGTTCGTCCAAGTAGTGGGGTTCTATACCTTCTTTAAAGATGAAATTATCACGCAGGTGATTTCCGGGAATAACACCGCATCAGTCAATGCAGACTCTTCTCGGTATCGCGGGGTGGAAGTATTCGCCGATTGGCGTCCGATAGCAGGTTTGCGGGTATCCGGTGCCTACACCCACATCAATACGGAGTACATTAACTTTTCCGATCGGACTGCGGCCGGCTTCGTGGTCCGCGACGGCAAGCAAGTGCCTAATGTGCCGACCGACATCCTGAACGGCAAGCTAGAGTACTATCATGCGGAGACGGGATGGGGCGCCTGGGTCGAAGGCAATTACTCCAACAGCTATTTCTTGAACAACAATAATACCTTTGAATTTCCTTCGTATGTCATCGGGAGCGTAAATGTGTCCAAGATGATCACGCTTCCAAAACCATCATGGTTCCGATTTGCCAAGTTCTTTGTGCAGGTCGATAACATCGCAGATACGAAGTATGCCGCCTCGGGACAAGTGATTACGGGTGAGACGCATGCCGATGCCGCAGGTCGACAGATCTTCTATGCCGGATACGGGCGGGCGGTGTATGGCGGTGTGACGCTAGGACTCTTTTAGCAAATGGTATGAGCGACGCGTCAGTACTTGTTCAGCCGGGATCGAGCAACAGTCGTTGGTCCGAGTTTTGGCTGCCTCTTTCTCGGACCAGCGTGGGATGGAGGCGCGCCTCCCTTGGCCTCCATCCCACGCGTTTTAACGGAAAAGCGAAATAATAGATCGATCAGGTTCTCCGGCATATTGAGCGAGACGGTCTGAAATTCTTTGCGCAGGCTCGGCCGCTCGCAGGGCAAACAGCCAACGCTATGATGTGGTTCTACATGAGTCCGTTATTCTACGGAGACGGATCAATCCGGGATTTCAAAAGGAGACTGTCTAATGCTTTTGCCTGAGGGCGCAAGTCAAGCGATGACGGGCACCATGGAGAAGACCCTGTTACGAGTCGGAGAAGCAGCACAGCTGCTGTCGGTCAGCCGTTGGACGATTTACCGATGGGTTGAGGAAGGACGATTGCGCGGCACGAAGATCGGTAAAGGTAGTTTGCGAATCTTTCGCGAGTCCATCATTCACCTAATCAAAAGCAATGAGAACGATACGTTCATCGCGTCTTCTGGCGCCGAGTATTAGTAGTGCCGAATCCATCAGTGATATGTGTGACCAAAAATATGACGAATTGTAGCATCGGTGAGCAAGCATCGGTAGACAAGTTGTCCGGGGTGCCGTATAGAGACGGTTATCGTGATGAAATTCATGATGCGCTCCCGTCATACTGTCTGTCTCATTGGGCTTGTGACGCTGATCTACAGTGCACTGACCGTGATGGCTGCGGGATGTGCGCTGACTCATGCGGACCGGTCTCAGAATCATCAGCACCACCACGGTGAGGAAGGATCATCCAATCATAACTTACTCTGCGTCTGGGCTTGCCAGGCGACGGCAGATGCCGCCGAAGTAAGCGAATCTCCACCGACTGCCACGGAGCTGGTGGACGGACCTGCCGATCCCGACTCTCATCGACTTGGTCTTGTGCAATCGCCGTCCGGCGCTCAGACTCGTGCTCCTCCATCGATCCCTTCATCAGGCTCGGATAAGCGATAGCCGGTAAGTTCACTCTACAGGCTTCTGCTTACTGAGCATCGGCGCATTCATGTAACAACGAAAATTGCTGTGTGTTGTCCGAGCAGGCGGTCCCGGCTTCCCGCGCCTGGTTCGTATTTGCTCCGTTAACCATCGTGTCCTGCGATGAAGGTCACCGTTTGGTCTCCATCTCTGCCGGGGACTAACAGAAAGATCATGGCACTATGACGCGCAAGCTCTTGCCCTCCGTCCTTGTTGTCGTGGGTGCAGTCGGAATGTGGGCCTCCACACCTTGGCTATCCACTGCCCACGCTTCTTGCGGTTCGGTCAGCTGCTTTGTGGTGATCGGGTCGCAGCAACAAGTGCCCATGAGGGGTCTCCTCACCGTCAACGCCATCTACAACTACACGCCGATGGAGGCTCCTCCGGGCGATGGCGGTCGCATTCCCTTTGCCAATCAAGGCGAGCGGACCCTCACGTTGGCGAACTTGAATGTCAACCGCATCGAGACCATGACGCGTACCGCAATTCTCGACCTGAACTACGGTCTGACCGAGCGCCTCGGGATACAAGTGTCGATACCGTACAAGCATGTGGAAGCAAATGCGCAAATAGGAGGTCTCACACCGGTGCCCTACAGTGAAGGAGGCCTCGGCGATATTCGCGCAAGGCTGAAGTACAACGTGTTGCCCACCCTGCGGAGTATGGTCGTATTGGACCTAGGTGTCGATTTTCCGTCCGGCGACTATGGTCGATTCGCAGTTCCTGGCACCTTGGCCGAATCGACGTTGCAAATCGGTAGAGGGAATTTTGGCGTGATTCCGGCGGTCTATCAAACCTACGAACTGATTCCCCACCGGGTGAATCAATTTGCCCTGGCGAGCTACCGACACACGTTCAAGAACAGCGACGGCTACAAGTTCGGCGATGAAGTGAACGTGAGCGCGGGGCTCAATATCGTCCCGCTTGAGCAGACTCCCTCGTTCATGGTGACACAACAGTTCAACTTCCGATGGATGCAAAACGATGCCATGGACGCGGCGCTCTTTCAGTTCAATCCCGCGACCGGGTCGTCAATCTTGCTCGATCCGACCATTAAATTTCGGGCGGTGCCCACCACCGGATCGACCTATCTCGCCTATTCCCCGGGCATCATGCTCAATCTGTTCAACTTCGCGTCGGCCTATTTCATCGCGCAAATCCCTATTCATCGAGACTTCAACGGCAATCTGGAACAACAGATCAGCTACATCTTTGGGATAACCAAGACAATCCAATTGCTCGGCGGAGCATCGTAGAGGGGACGATGGGCAGAGGATCGGTAATGAGGACGGCGCGCCGACAACAAGTCTCTCTTGTGCTGGCGGCGCTCTGGCTCGCCGGGGCTCTCTCTGTCGGATTGGAAAAATTCACGCCGCAGTGGACCACGACGCATTGTCCACAGGGACAGACGCACGGGGCGCAGCATAGTCCCAACCATTGTGTGTGGCACTGTGGCGGCATCCATACTCAGGGAGCCGGCGTACGAGGCGAAACCTCCGTTGATGCTCACGTGAGGCGCGTCCGGAGTCTGAGCAATATTTCCCCACAGGACGCCGGACTTGACAGCGAATTCCCGTCTCGTGGGCCACCGCAACTCGCTCTTCAGATCGCACAAAACAGATTCATTCAGTGAGCCGACTGCGCTCCACTCAATCAAGAAGACGATAACTCATGAGGAAGGAACGGTCCATGGAAGCTCTGAAGAGACGAAGCGATGTGTCTTGTATCACAACGGGCGCGTTAGGACTCGCGCTGATCGGCCTCGCTGCCTGTAACTCAGGTGAGTCCACCCCCGCTGCTGCACCGCCGGCGCCGGGCGGCAGCGCCGGTTTCAGCGGCCCGCTGGCATTCGTCAATAATACGGGGGACAAGACGCTCAGCACGGTCGCATTGAAAGGCGATTCAGGCAACGCAGTTGTGAACACGATCGACGCGGCGAAATTCGAAAATATCGCTTTGGGCGATATGCAATTCTCCACCGGAGAGTGGGTCTTCGTCAATCTGACGGCCGCCAATAAGGTAGCGACGATCGATCCATTGACAGCGGCGACGCCGGTCCATGAAGTCAATCTGCCTGCCGGCACCAGACCGGTCCATATCTACCGCGATACGAACGATGGAGAAGTCATATGGACGATGAACGATGGTGACAATGCCCCAGGGACTACGACACTCGGTGACGATATGGTGAACTGTTCGGCTCAAGGTGGAGGATCGGTGACCGTCATGCATAACTCCCATCTAGGGCCTGGTGCAGCTCCTCCCAGGGTGTTGCGAACGATCTGTGTGCTGGCCGACGGCCACAAGGTCACAGCGTTTTCTTCCGGAGCCGGCGTGCCGAAGCGCGCGTTCGTGTCGAGCGAAGTCGGCGGTGAAATCGCCGTGATCGATGATGAGGAATCTTCGGCGGACTATCTCAAGATGATTGCGCGCATCGATTTATGTGACGCGAACAAAGAAACGACGTTGCCGACACCGGCGACGTGTAATTCCGAGAATCCCACCGGGACGATCGCCTTTACGCGGAACAATGCAGGTCCGCACGGTATTCGTTGGTCGAATCTGACCAAAAAGGTTTACAGCATTCAAGAAGGATACGGCCAAATCGCAGAGATCGATCCTGCCTCCTTGGCGATTACCAAGACATTCGATCTCACGGGAACTCCATATACAGGGTATGGAATTTCTCCGGACGGGAGATACCTTCTGTTGCGCGGAGAGACGAAGGCTCCGCAGCCGCAGGCGATTAAGCTCGGAGTCATCGATCTCAGTGCTGCGACGCCGACCATCGCAAACTTGAACATTCCAGAACTGGATGGGGCATCGAACGGATCATTTCTCACAGGAGGGTCGTCATTCAAGTTCTCTCCTGATGGAAAACGATTCTACTTCTTGGTCGGTAATTCGACTGAGGCGACCGTGACGAAGAAAGATCGCCTCTTTGCGTTTGATGTGTCGACCCTCAGCGCGATGCCTCCGGTGCTGACGCTTCTGCCGAACGGTGAAATTCCTCTGTTGCAAACGGGGCGGCACAGTATAGATGTGTTGACTCAAGGAGCCGGTGAAGCCAAGTACGTTGTTGTGTCTAATAGCGGTACTCCTGGTTCGCTCTCCATCATCAATGCAACAGACAATGTGATCAAGGACAACGTGACTGTTGGGACAACTCCCGCAGCAGTGGTGGTTTACCAGCCTGGTGCTGCCGCGGCCGGCAACCAGGCGAGTAATTAGGTTTGGAATGATGGGGAGTCCATCGAGATCCGTCAGGCCCCGATGGGCTGCTCATCAGTGGTCGGAGGATCGACTGATCGAGCCCGAGAAGAGTGTGTTGTCCGAGCAGGCGGCCCTCCCGCTCGGACCAGCGCGGGACGAAGGGTGCTTGCCTCCTCCTTCGTCCCGCTCTTTGTTGGGTCTTGTTTCGACATGGGCAACCGGTGGTCTGCTCAACGGGGCATGAAAACAGAGGCTTCGAGCTGACGCAGGCCAAGTTGGCGGCGCGCGGTGCAGCGGGAGATTGCTTGATCAATAGGAGGCTCAATGAAGTCAAGGAGATGTCGAGGTCTGACGGATTCCGTTCTTTTTGCGATCTTGCTGCTCGTATTCCTTCTTCCATCGGATCCGGTAGAAGCGAGTTCCACTGAGCGATGGCAACAATTGACGGAAGCGGGAACCGCTGCTCGCAAACAGGCGGAGTACAAGGAGGCGGAGCAGCTTTTTCATGCTGCGCGTCAGGAAGCAGTACAATTTGGGGAAACCGATGGGCGCGTGGCAACGAGTCTGAATAATTTGGGCCTGGTTTTTCATGAACAACACCGGTACGAAGAGGCGAAGTCCTACTATGAGCAGGCGCTGGTTATTTGGGAGCAGGCATATGGTTCGGAGCATGCAAATGTTGCGACCGCATTGCACAATCTGGCGGAAATCTATCTGGATGAAGGAAATCTCGAACAGTCGGAGGCATACTATCTTCGTTCACTCGCGATCCAAGAGCAAGCAGTAGAGCCTAGCTACCCGGAGTTGGCAATGGGGTACAACGGCTTGGGACTCCTCTACAAGGAGCAGGGGCGTCTTGTCCAGGCGGAAGCTCGGTTCCACCTGGCTTTGGGTATGCTGGAGGAGCGTGACGGCATCGATTCAGCCGATATGGCGCCGATCCTGAACAATCTGGCATCACTCTATAAAAAGAAGGAGTTGTATGCGTTTGCCGAACCTCTGTATCGGCGGGCGTTGGCCGTTCGCCGTGAATCGTTGGGGGATTACCACCCTTCGGTTGCCATTTGTCTAAATAATCTGGCGAATTTGTATCATGGAGAAGGATTGTCCGAGCTCGCTGACCAGCGGTACCGTGAAGCACTGGCCAGTAACGAAGCAGCCAAGGAACCGGCGGAAGCGCTCACGGGGAGTATTCTCGGAAATTGGGCTTTGCTCGCGCATGAGCGTGGTCTGCTGGATGAGGCGAAGATTCGGTACGAGCGTGCGTTGGTAATTCAACAACAAACCATGGGCCGAAATCATCCTATACTGGCCGTCACCCTCCAAGGTTACAGTCGTTTGCTGATGGATATCGGAAGACCGTTGGAAGCCTCGCATTTCCGAAGCCGTGCCGCGTTTATACGTGCGCGTCAAAATCTCGCATTATCCGAGGTGTCGACGCCGTCGGCTGATACGACTAGGACTGACGAGTGAAGATGTCGTTCGAACAATATGCAGGTGCCGCCGCTCAATTTAGCGTATGCGAGCGGTTTGATCGGAAGGTGATTGCAGCTGTGCACTGGTCGGTGAAAGATCACGCCAAGGAATCCTATGTCTTGTCCTGGAAGATTCTGAATGCCGAGTATTACTCGAAAGTATATTCTCACAACGCCTGGACCACTCATCTTACCAATATTATAAGGAGGAGCTATGAGCAAGGTGAAAGCAGTCGTGATCGCCGTTTCAGTATGTGGTTTGTTTGTAGGGGGCATCGCAAATTCGGCGCTTGCAGACCAAGGAGGGCACGTCAAAGAAGTCGTCAAGCACGCCAAGGAGGGCATTGCGCACGAAAAGGAAGCTATTAAACATCTGGAAGAGGCTATTCAGGGAAGCGACAATGCCCACGCAAAAGAAGCGCTCGAGCATGCGAAGGAATCGCTGAAACATGCGGAAGAATCGCTCGCGCATGCTGAAGAGGCTCACCACCCGGCGAAAAAGAAGTAAACTATGAGCTATAGTGCCGCAAAGAGCGGCGAAGCCATGCTACTGCCAACCGCGAATCTGATAACCGCGCGCGATGAGGCAACGAGCCAGCGCCTGTCGATAGGTTTCCTGTGAAAGCCAGGTCGGGTGAGAATTGCCGACCGTTCCGAGCACGACACCGCTGTCCGTGATCCCCAGCGGCGGTAGCCAGCGGGGCTGGATACTCACCGGCGCCGCTTCACGGACCTCGGCGCGGCAGGCACCGAGGTCGCGTGAGGCGGTAGGATCTCCGACCCCTAGTTGATGATCAATGCGTTCGAGAATCGGTTGTGGTTGGTGACGGACTGAGGCGCAGGCCGTAATCGAGAAGAGCCAAATGAGCGCTATGAGTCGAAGCGTTATCCACATGGCTTCTGAATTTATTTTATCTCTCCCCTTGGCTGGTCGCAATGGCGGCGACTAGCAGGCGACGAGCGCAATCAGAGTGAGGCGCGAGGGTTTCAATTGCATACATTCATCGTCGACGACCATCTGCGCCGAAATCCCAACCGCTGGAGAACATGCAGCTCTTCAGCAACTTACCGTAATTTTTGTGCCAGATAGTAGCGCCAGCCTCGATATGCCGTGATCTCTCGATGCCCTTCGACAAGCGCCGACTCGCCTAGCACACCCAGGACGATGGTTCCGTCTTCCAGCCGCACCTTTCCGATGCACAGACCAGGAGGCTCATTCAATAAGATTCCCGCCAACCCTTCGGCGGGCACCGACCAGACTTCGACCGCGACCTTGGCGCCCGTTCTATCGGTGACACGCAACATCGCGGGGTGTTCATCGTTGATCGTCCAGAGACGATATGCGGCCTCGGTCATCGCCTCACGAACGAACGTTGCCTTGGCCGCCACCATGTTGGGGTTGAGCTCGAGTCCCCGCATCAGCGTGCCGTTGACCGCAAGCAATACGTCGCTCTCGCTCACGCGGTGAGCGTTGCTATTTCCGGTAAGGACTGCCTTGGTTCGACTGTCGCCGGGAGGGTTCTCCTTCATGACGATACCTGTTACCCGTAGGTCCGCCGCAGCGAGTCCGTCAGGCGATCGGCTGTTGTGACCCAGCCGACGATGCCTCCCTGCGATTGGATCATGCGGACCGTCGCTTGCTTAAAATCCGGAAAATAACTTTCGGTCCCGTCCTCGATCAGCAAACATTCGTATCCGCGGTCGTTCGCTTCCCTCATGCTGGTTTGGACACAAACCTCGGTGGTGACTCCCGTAAATATCAGGTGAGTAATGCCGAGATCCTTCAGGCGCTCTTGTAAATTGGTGGCATAAAATGCGCCCTTGCCCGGCTTGTCGATCACGAGTTCGCCGGCTTCAGGACGCAGTTCAGGAACGATGTCGTTTCCCGGTTCTCCCAGCACCAGGATGCGCCCCATCGGACCGAGGTCGCCGATGCGGAGCGTGGAATTTCCCCGCCGTTTCTTGGCCGGCGGGCAATCCGAAAGATCAGGACGATGACCCTCCCTCGTATAAATCACCGGCAACCGCAATTCGCGAAATGTCTTGAGCAGACCGGCGACCGTCGGCACGATCTTCTGCAGATGCTCGACCTTATTTCCGAGCGCCGCGCCGAATCCGCCCGGCTCAACGAAATCTCGCTGCATATCGATGATCGCCAACGCCACTCGATCGCCCGAGTCTTTTGCAGGCAAAGGATAAGGATAAGGAGAGGCTTGGACGGTATTCATGTCGCATGTCCCGTCATGTGTCGTCCGATGACGGCCAGGTCGGCGCCGGGCGACGTGGTTTCATAGACCAGTCGACCGTTGAACATCACCACCGTGCGATCGGAGAGTTCCAGGATCTCGTCGAGATCTTCGCTGACCAACAGCACCGCCGTCCCGCGATTACGCGCTGCGACAATCTGCAGGCGAATTTCCTCCATAGCCAGAAAGTCCAGCCCGAAACAGGGGTTGGCGATGACCAGAATCTCCACATCCGCCGACAGTTCGCGTGCCAAGACCGCGCGCTGCACGTTGCCTCCTGAGAGCGATTGGATCGGGATCTCGGGGTAGGGCGGGTTGATGTTGTAGCGTTCAATCAGTCCACGCGCGCTTCGGCACAGCGCCGGCCGACTCATGAGCCAGCCGCCCACTGCGTGAGGCTCGACATCGAAATTGCGAAACGCCAGATTTTCCGCCACCGTCATGCGTCCCACGCACGTGTTCTGAAGCGGCTCTTCGGGAAGACAGAACATCTTGTGCCGCATGATCTTCTCGCGAGTCGGCTGAAAAGGCTGATCATCCACACGAATCGCGCCTGCAGTAGCGTGGCGCTGACCCGCCAAGACCTCGACCAGTTCGTGCTGTCCGTTGCCTGATACTCCCGCCACGCCGACGATCTCACCTTGATGGATGGTGAGATGCACCCCCTGCACGACTTCCACGCCGATATCGTTCTTGACGCGGACATCGTGCAGGACCAGTTTGGGAACCTTGCTCCGCCGCTCGTTCCGTTGTTTCGGTTTCGCCGCCACTTCCGATCCCACCATCATTTCCGCCATCTGCGTGATCTTCAGCTCCGAGACTTTTCCGGAACCGACGAATTGCCCTTTGCGCAGGACTGTGACATCGTCCGCGAAGGCGGCCACTTCGCGAAGCTTGTGGGTAATGATCAGGACGCTCAATTGCCGGGCCAGCGTCATGGCTCTGAGGTGTCCCAGCATTTCGTCGGCTTCTTGCGGGGTCAGGACGGAAGTCGGTTCGTCGAGAATAAGGATTCGGTTCTGCAGCGCGAGTTGTTTGAGAATTTCCACTTTCTGTTTTTCGCCGGCGGCCAGCGAACCGACACGGGCGGTGAGCGACACCTTGAACGGCATCTTTTCCATGAACTGTGTCAATTGATGTTCTTCCCTTTGCCAATTAATGACGGGGTCCAGCCGAGCTTTGGAAATCACCAGGTTCTCAAGGACGGTCATATTGGGAATGAGGGTGAACTGCTGATAGACCATCCCGATGCCGAGGGCCTGTGCGTCGCGTGGACTACGGATTGTGATCTGCTGCTGATCCAACAGGATGTGTCCCTCATCAGGGTGGTAATACCCCATGATGCATTTGACGAGGGTGCTCTTGCCCGCCCCGTTCTCGCCGAGCAGCGCATGAAACTGGCCGGACCGCAATCGAAAATTGACGTCCTTCAAGGCCGTGAGCGGCCCGAAGCGTTTGGTCATTCCCAATGCTTGCAAATCCGGAGGAGCTGCGTCGTTCATGAAAACGCCTCCAGCAAGGCATCCGATTTCGCGATAGCGCCGAACACGCCGCCCTGCATTGTGACCATCTTGACCGCAGCCTGGTGGTTGCCATAATCCGTTGCGCCGCAACAGTCTTCCAGCAAGAGACATTCAAACCCTCGATCATTGGCCTCACGCATGGTGGTATGCACGCAAACATCGGTGGTGATTCCCGCCAGAACGACATTTTGAATGCCGCGAAGCCGCAACAACATGTCCAAATCGGTCGCCCAGAACGAGCCCTTCCCCGGCTTATCGATGATCGGTTCCCCTTCTTTTGGGGCCAGTTCCGGGATGATCTCCCAGCCCGGTTCACCCCGCACCAGAATCTTGCCGCAGGGGCCTGGATCACCGATGCCGGCGCCGATTCTCCGGCTGCGCCACCGTTTGTTTTCCGGTAGATCCGCCAGGTCCGGGCGGTGGCCTTCCCTGGTGTGGAAGACATGCATGCCGATGGTCCGAGCTTTCGACAGCACCCTGTTGATGTGAGCGATCGGGGCGCGGGTGAGAGAGATGTCATACCCCATCTTGTCGACATAGCCGCCCTTGCCGCAAAAGTCGGTCTGCATGTCGATGATGAGAAAGACCGTATTCTCGGGCCGGAGATCGCCGTTATAGGGATAAGGATAGGGATCGGATGCAACGTATCTACTCATGGCTCACCTCTTATGGGCTTTTGGGTTAGTTCGAGTCCTCTTTTATCGACTAGCGAGTCACTGTGAGTTCATGGGGTGCTCCAATAAGAGTGCGCCTGGGAGAACAGGTGATGATCATCACCGCCAAGGTCATGATGTAGGGAATCGCGTTGAAGATGTAGTATCCGCCTGTGATCCCTACGGATTGCAAAGATGGCCCCAACGCCGCCGCTCCGCCCCACAGGAGTGAAACCCACAGGCACCACAAGGGATTCCAGCGGGCAAAGATCACCAGTGCTACTGCCATTAGTCCCTGTCCGCTCGACAGGCCTTCGCTCCAATTGAATGGGTAGTAGAGCGAGAGATACGACCCGCCGATCCCTGCCAGGAATCCTCCTTGAGCCGTGCTGAGAATTCGTATGCGATCGACCGGCAATCCGAGGGCGCGCGCCGCATCCGCGCTTTCGCCGACGACTCGTACCTTTAACCCCCACGCCGTGTTCTTCAACATCCAGGTGAGTGCGATAGCTACAACGATTCCGACCAAAAACAAGCCGTTGATCTGCAGCGCCGCCTCGAGTTGGGGGATCTCGCTCCAGCTTCCGAGATCGATCGACGGCAACCGAGGGGCGGAAGGTTGGATGTAGGGCTTCCCGAGGAAAAAGGCCAGCCCTGTGCCGAACAACATCATCGCGATTCCGACCGCAATATCGTTGACCCGTTGAAAGCTGCAGAGCCAACTGTGCAGAGCGCCCAGCATCATGCCGGCCAGTCCGGCGCACAAGACTCCCAGCCACGGGGATCCGCTGTGCAGCGAGACGGCGTAGCCGGTCATCGCGCCCATGACCAACGTCCCTTCGAGCCCCAAATTGATGCGGCCGCTTTTTTCCGTCAGGCATTCGCCCAGCGAGACAAACAGAAACGGCGTGCCGATTCGAATCGCGCCTCCGAGGACGGCAATCACGACACCCCACCAACCGATTTCCATCAGGATGCTCCCTGTTTCTGCAACTTCGCAAAACGGCCATAGAGGGTTTCACTAAAGAGAATGACGAGAAAAATGATCGCCTGCATCACGAGTACGGTTGCATCGGGCAGCTCATGGGTTCGCTGCAGCAGTCCGCTGCTTGCGCGGATGCCCCCCAGCAATACCGCAACAGGAATGATGGCCAATGGATTATTGCGCGCCACAAAGGCCACGAGAATGCCGGCATACCCATAGTTGGCATTGAGCGTGTCATTGGCCCTTCCATGGATGGCCGCGACTTCCACCATGCCGGCCAGTCCGCCCGCCGCTCCCGCCACGAAACAGATGATCAATACCAGCCGCCCCACCGGCAGTCCCGCAATTTGAGCAGCACGAACATTGCCCCCTGCGATCCGAGAGGCAAAACCGAACACCGTGTGATGCATGAGAAACCACCCGATGACACAAGCCACAATGCCGAAGACCAATCCCCAGTGGAGATCGGTGCCGGGAATGAGGCCGATCATGTTGGCTTCGCCGATATGATATGTCGACGGATGGTTGAGGTTTTCGGGATCGCGGAAGGTGCTGGTGACGAAGTGGTTCAACAACGCAATGGCGATATAGTTCAGCAGCAGGCTGCTGATGGTTTCATTGACGGCGCGATAGTGGCGCAACAATCCGGGAATCATGAGCCAAATGCCGCCCGCGATCATGCCGGCAAGCGCCATAGTCAGGAGTACGACCATAGGAGGAGCTGAGGGCATGGCTAACGCCGCAATGGCCGCGAAAAGGCCTCCCATCACCACGGCGCCTTCCCCTCCGATGATAATCAAGCCCAGATATGCCGGCAGGGCGGTGCAGAGGGCGGTCAGCATCAACGGCGCGGCACGGATCAGCGTGTTTTGCCAGGAAAACGACGTGCCGAAGGCGGCGCGATACATGGTCTGATAGACCTCGACCGGATCTGCTCCAGCAGAAGCCACGAAGACTCCGAACAACACCATCGAGACCGTCAGAGATCCGACGATGATGAGGAACGGTTCCAACGCTTTGTTCAGGGTTTGCGGCACGGCTATGCTCACGACTTCGTTGAACCGATGACTCCCTCTACCAGCCAATCCATGCTTTCCAGCCAGATATCAGTTTGGACATGTTCTTTTCCCGCCGCGATGACGACGCGGCCGGTATTGTCCTTGATCGGGCCCTTGTACACGACCATCCCTCCGCTCATGAATTTGTCTTTGGCTGCGTCCGCTTGTTTGCGAACGGCTTCAGTCACGACCTGGTTATAATCGGATACCCGCACGATTCCTTCCTTCAACCCGCCTCGCACGAGGTGAGGAATTGGCTGCCCTTTACGGATCATCTCGGCGTAATCCATGTAGACTTTGGCCCAATTCCATTCGGCTCCTGTGAGATAGCCTTTCGGGGCGAGTTTGGATTGGTTGCAATGATATCCGGTACAGTAGATGCCTCGTTTTTCGCAGGTCGTCATGACGACTTTGGGACTGTCGACATGGCAGGTGACCACGTCGATCCCTTGGTCGACTAAGCTGTTCGTGGCCTCCGCTTCACGAACCGGGAGCGACCAATCGCCGGTGAAGATCACATGGACCGTCGTGTTCGGCTTGATGCTGCGGGCGCCGAGTGTATAGTTGTTGATGTTGCGGAGCACTTGGGAGATCGGTTTGGCGGCCACGAACCCAAGCTTCCCGCTTTTGCTCATCCCGCCTGCCACGATACCGGCGATATATTGAGACTCATCGATGTAGCCGAAGTAACTACCGACGTTTTTAGGGTGTTTGCCATCCTGATAGAGTCCACCACAGTGTAAGAACTGAATAGCGGGATAGTGGGGCGCGACCTTAAGAATGTGAGGATCGAAATAACCGAACGACGTGGGGAAGAGCACCTGAGCTCCGTCCAGCTTGACCATGCTTTCCATGGTTTTTTGGACCTCGATGGTCTCCGGCACTTTTTCTTCGTCGAATGCTTTCACCCAGTCGAGCTTGGCGACCGCCGCTTTTCCTTCAAAATGTGCCTGATTGTACCCGTAGTCGTCTCGTGGACCCACAAAGATAAAGCCCATCTTCACCTTGTCGGAAGCGCCCCATGCCTCGCCGATCCAGTCCAAGCTCCCTAACATTCCCAGGGCGCCGACAGCTGCGCTCCTCTTCAGCACTTGGCGTCTCGTCAGTTTGTATGATTCGGACATATGTCCTCCCTGCGGGTGAAATATGTATGGCTGCGTGCGGTTCCGCCGATGCGAAGGATGCCCCCGGCGGGCGACGACTGACCGACTCGAAGGGGATCCAGGAAAGTAGGTTGAGATGCGGTATTCAAACGGATGCCGACGGTGTCTTTCTCGGAGGGAAGGAAGGTCAGCATCGCGCCAGACTCAAGCCTCACATTGCAGGCCTGGTGGAACACGCTGTGTACGGTCCCGCTGAAATGATGAGCCGGCACCGGGGCGCCGACCGAAAGGGCCTGGAAATGCATGATAGGCACTCCATCGCCCGATGAAATAGGAAACGTTCAAGCTTTCGATGAGTACGCTTTGGCCAGCGCGTCTTTAATCGCTGTATGAACGTTGTTCCTTCCTTCTTCGATGTTTCGTTGCATCGCGGTTCGTGCTCCTGAAGCATCTCCGGCGGTTATACACTTTAAAATTCTGAGATGCTGACGGCATGTACTTTCCGCTCGATCCGACTTCTCGAAATCGATCATTCGAAAAAGCATCAACCGTTCATTGATGGCGCGGAGGTGCTGCAATAGAGGGTTGTTTCCTAAGGCCTGGGCGAGTGTCTCGTGAAACAGGGTGTCTAGCCTGGCGAGTTCTTCGGCCTTCTTGGCAGGTCCGTTCAACAGCTCGATCCATGTGCTCTTCAGTTTACTGATGGCCTCCTTGCCGTTCTGGCGGAGAGGGCTTTGTGCCGCCAAGCGTTCGACGGTATAGAGTTCCAACGCCAAGCGCAGATCGTATAGCTCCTCGATCTCACCGAGGTTGTATTGCCTGACGACGTAGGCTCGATTCGGCAATTTCCTCACGAACCCATCGGATGCCAGCATGCGAAGCGCTTCCCGGACAGGGCTTCGACTCACCCCGAACTCCTTGCATAGTTCGGCCTCGGTCAATCGATGTTCGGGCGGGTAATGCCAATGAATGATCTGGCCTTTGAGTGCGGCCACGATCGACAAACTAAGATTGGAGCGTTCTCCGTCTCTTGTCCGGCTAGTGAGGTTTGCCATATTCCAAGCGATCAGGCACGACTCTTCATTCGGCGGCTCTGAGCCGGGAATGAAAACGGATTGAATTGTATACAATATCGAGTACAAGTGCAATCTGTCTTTGAGTGTTCTCCGGCTCGCTCGCTACGGAAGGAAGAGTGGCGAGTTTTGAGGGAACGGACACTGCGATCCATTTTCCCTCAAGGCGACGAATCGGGTGGTTGAAGACGGGATACGAGGCGAGTGTTCTCATCCTGACCGAGAATCCCTCGACCGCCTCGAACGGTCGAGGGATTGCGCGTCGTGTCAAGCAAGGGCAGCGCCTTGCGAACGGCGAATGACTACCGCGATCGCTGCGCGGTGGTGACCCGCTCCATATTCAATAGGGATTTCTTTTCCTCTATTTCGCCGTAATGAGGGGAATTGTAAGAGAGGCAAACATGCAAAAGCTCCGGCTGGAAGCATAGGGTGGGCAGTCCATTGTTGCGTGATTACCGGCGCTCCTAAGTTTTCTTGAGATACGCTCTGGCCAGCGCGTCCTTAATCGCTGTCTGGATGTTGGTCCGTCCTTCTTGAATGTTCTCCTGCATGGCGGCGCGTGCGCCCGGCGCATCCTCGGCCATAATCCGCTTCACAATCTCGAGATGTTGGCGACAGGTGCGTTCGGCTCGCTCTTGGTTCTCAAAATCCAGCATTCGAAATAAGGTCAATCGCTCATTGATGGTTCGAAGGTGCCGGAGGAGCGATGTATTCCCTACGGCTCGGGCCAGTGTGTCGTGAAAAAGCGTGTCCAGTATGGCAAACTCCTCGGGCTTTTTGGACGATTCTTTCCAGAGTGCGGTCCAGGTTTGTTTGAGATCTCTGAGCTCGGCGGCAAGCTGCGCCGACGGCCCTTTGGTTGCTAAGCGTTCGACGGTGTAGAGTTCCAAGGCCAAGCGCACGTCGTACAGCTCCTCGATTTCTTCGATACTATATTGCTTGACCACATAGCCGCGATTCGGCAGTTTTTTGACGAAGCCGTCGGACGCCAGTACCCTGAGTGCCTCCCGAACCGGACTCCGACTCACACCGAACGTCTTGCACAATTCGTCTTCGGTCAACCGATGTTCCGGCGGGTAGTGCCAGTGAACGATGTGTTCCTTCAGTGTGGTCACGATGAACGAGCTCAGGTTCGAGGACCCCCGCTTCTTTCTTCGATCTTTCCGGCCGGCCGTCTTCGCCATGCGTGTTCTCAATCGGGCGGGCATCTATGGCTTCGTCATCGTCCGGCAATTGTGATGTCTTTGGGATGGCGACTCGTGGGCGCCTCGGATCGATAGCGCTCACCAGTAGTAGGGCCAAGAACGCAAGTACGGCGACCAGTACGGGCTCCAATAGGGGCCGATGGGCCGGCGAATGCGAGGTGCCTCCTCATCGTCCTCCGTCCACACGCGTAGATTGTTGATGCGCACGAGTGGATACGTGTATTCGGTTTCATCGAGCGGCAAGGTAAGGGAACCGGCCATCTCTCCGGTCACGGTGACGAACGTGCCGGGCGGAACCGTTGCAGGGTCGAGAAATTCCTTCTGTTGGGCGACGAACCGACCTTGGGATTTGCCGAGGTCCACTGTCGGACGAAGGGAGTCGGTCAAAGGCAATTGAAGTATCTCAATCCTGGTTCCTTCTTTGAGTCGACGTGCTCCCAGCACTTTCCCGCCGAATGTGACCGGCTGTCCGTTGTAAGATTCCGGAGCGGCTTTTACCTGCGCATAACTGATGGAAGGCGCGTCGGAGGTGAGCGTCTCGGCCTGACCACCGGTTAAGGCACAGCCTGTGAGCATGACGAATGCGGAGACGAGGGGTGCACAGGGGGTTGGGCGCATT
The DNA here is from genome assembly GCA_030123625.1 of Nitrospira sp. Classification (NCBI taxonomy): domain Bacteria; kingdom Pseudomonadati; phylum Nitrospirota; class Nitrospiria; order Nitrospirales; family Nitrospiraceae; genus Nitrospira; species Nitrospira sp. The sequence continues at coordinate 1,487,844 of CP126121.1, read as the reverse complement.
GCCCAATTATAACAAATATAACAAAGGGAAAAGGCCGCTCTCTATCCGCTATAATGAGCATCGGTTATTTGCTGTGAAAGGAGTACGAGATGAATGGTCGGATGACGTCGATGTGGAAAATGGCTCTGATGGTGATGGGAACGGTCGGACTGCTCCACGCGCCGATGAGTGCGCAGGCGGCCAAGCCGGAGCTGAAGGGCAAGTTCGAAATACTCAAGGACGAGCCGTCGACCCATCAGCCGGGGAAGGTGAAGGTCGTCGAGTTCGCGGACTTCTACTGTCCGCATTGTCATCATTTCGAGGAAACCGGGGTGCCGCTCCTTCTGAAAGAGTTCGGGAACAAGGTGGACATCACGATGGTCGGATTTCCCGTCATCCCGGGAAAACTTCCGACCGTGTTCGATATGTATGAGCAAGCGAAGCTGATGGGGAAGGGCGATCAAATGAAGACGATCTTGTTCCGCACGATTCACAAGGACAAAGTCGACGGGGTACTCGATCGCTCCATACGGTCGTTGTTGATCAAAGAGGCCGGCCTGGATGTCCCGGCGTTCGAAGCCGGAATGGAGAGCGGAAAGCCGGCCAAGTTGTTCGAAGAAGGGCGTCGTTGGGGAGAGCGCATCAAGGTATCGTCCACGCCGTCGCTCTTGCTGGACGGGAACATCAAAGTCGATGGCGCCAACATGACGCCTGAGAACGTCGTGACCATCATCCGGAGCATTCTCGAAGCCGACGCGAAAAAGTGATGGGTGAGGAATGAGGATGCAGGAGGGTAGAACGAGCGGAGTCATGCAACGACTTCTGGAGAATGAGCCCGCCTTCAGGCAATTTGTTCGACGTCGAGTCGGCGATGAGGTTGTCGCGGACGATATCCTGCAACAAAGCTTCACCAAGGCGGTCGGGCGCTCCCATTCTTTGAATAACGAGCAAAGTGTGG